>CAYOYU010000196.1:0-5971 GCA_964408265.1 uncultured Syntrophorhabdaceae bacterium | reverse complement strand
GTCACCTGGAGCCAGGGAGCCTATAGCGTGGGTGACATGCTTTTCGGTGTCACCTGGGACAGTGGTCTTTTCGTCGCAGTGGGCGACAACGGGGTGATCGTCAGTTCTTCGGACGGATCGGTGTGGGAGAAGAGGAATCTGGTGGCCAGCAACCGTCTCTATGGCGTGGCGCACGGATCCGGCGGCTTCGTCGCCGCGGGACAATGCGGCAAAGTTTTTACCTCCTCCGACGGGCTTGCATGGACTGAGAGGAGTTCAGGCACCACGCAGGTTCTCACGGGAATTGTCTATGGAAAGAGGACCTTCGTTGCAGTGGGTTCGTCCGATACTATTGTCACATCCTCGGATGGAATAGAGTGGACGAAGAGACTCTCCAGAGAGAGCGGCGCTTTTCTGGCAATAACACAGGGAAAGGGTGTGTTCGCCGCCACGGGGATCTACGGTTCCATCTACACGTCCACCGATGGAATCGGATGGACGGACAGGAGCATCGACACACGAAGATGCCTCAACGGTGTGGCCTACGGCAACAATCTCTTCGTCGCTGTCACCAACGATCCGAACGACCAGACAGCATCGAGGATCTGTTCCACTGTGACCTCAACGGACGGAACAATATGGGAGGAACATACTCTTACCACGGGAAAGTCATTGTACGGGGTGGTCTTCGGGGGCGGGCAATTCGTGGCAGTGGGGTCAAATGGCACGGTTTATACCTCAAACAACGGTACAGACTGGGTTTTACGGTTTTCGCCCACCACAAACGTCCTTCTTAAGGTGGCCTACGGCAAGGGGATCTATGTTGCTGCGGGCGAATCGGGCACGATACTCACGTCTCCCAACGGCATAGTCTGGACACAGAGGGAATCGGGAACCACCGACCCGCTGTACAACGTAGCCTATGGCAACGGTGTTTTTGTCGCCGTAAGCCGTTTTGGCAGAATTCTCACCTCTTATGACGGCATCGCGTGGAGTCCCTGGGAATCGGGAACAGGCAACGATCTGCAATCCATTGCTTACGGTGATAACACCTTCGTGGCAGTGGGCGGTTCCGGTACTATTGTTCAGTCAGCCCCTTTCATCGCCCTGTCCCGGGGATGGAATTTTATCTCGCTTCCGAGACAGCCGCTGGACACGGCTATTGAGACGGTCCTTGGGGATGCGGCATCGGAGTGCAGGGTTGTGTGGGGATTTGACAACGCCACAAAGACGTGGAAGATATGGGTCCCACAGGGGCAGCACAACACGCTTTCCACCATGGAGCGGGGTAAGGGGTACTGGATATACATGACCCATCCTTCAGCCATCGACATGACAGGATGGACGTCTCCGCAGACAGGAATTCACCTCTGGCCGGGGTGGAACCTCATAGGCTATGCAGGGATCGATGATGAAGATGTTTTCGCGAGTCTCAATGGCTTCCCCTCCGACTGGATCCTGGTGTGGAACTGGGAGGATGCGCAGTGGAAAGGCAGACACAGGATCTTCCCCATCACTGCTATTGAGATACTCCAGACCTTCAGGCAGACCCGGGCGTACTGGGTTAAGGTCAAGAGAGATGAAGCGGACTGGGCACAGTAGGAAAAGGATTACTGCGGGTCAGGCCGCCCTCTCGGCGTGCGGGGAGGTTGGCTTACTCCGGCGGCCTTGGTCTTCCTCTTCGCGAAGCGTCCAACCAGTTCCGATAGGGATTCGTACCGCTGGTGGCCCACCATCATGAAACCCTCTATGATGTAGGCGGGGGCGTGATCAATGCCGAACCTCTTTGCCTTCTCCCAGTCGGCGTCGACCAATGGGGCGAAGGCCCCGCTTTCAAGTGCCCTGCGGGCCTCGCGGGCATCGAAGTGACGCTCTGCCACCACATCGATGAGGACATCTATGTTCCCAAGGTCTTTTGAGTGCATTGTGACATTATCGAGGAGCTTGTGCATCTCTCTCCCGCGGCCTATGGATTCAGCCCATTTTGCCAGTTCCTGGGCAAGGCGGATGTCTACTCTCCAAGAATGCATACCTAATTTAGATCCCATCTCTTCCACGGTCCTTCTCAGATCCTCTCTCATCTTCAAAAGACCTTCAAGATCGAGCCCGTGGATCTTCATCTCCTCTTTATTGATTTCCGTCCAGCTCATGGGACGGCGCGGAAAGGCCGAGAATTTGAAGGACATAACGAATTCGGACTCCAGGCGCTCTATAGCCTGCCATGTGAGCGAATCAAGGCCTTCGATGTAGTCCAGGTATACTTCCATGAGTGGATAGTCCAGATATGGTATGTCAGCCATTACAATGGAACTATACCTCGCTTTCTTCTTTTGTTGCAAGCACCAAGCCCATGGGGCATATGGAATTCAGGAGGCTTTGCCGGAGAATAGAGAGCGCCGGTTCCTTGCGGTTAGCCCTGCATCGAAAAGTCCGTCATTTTATCAGCTTCCTGCCTGCCTCCCATGCAGGAGCGATGTCCGGCCCGAGGCCTGTGTACTGCTTCTGGGTTTGCATCAGTATGAAGGGTTTCATCTTTTTCAGGTCGGGTATGCCGTCGGTCATATAGCGTTCTTCGCTGTATGCTCCAACGATCTCGCCGATGAAAAGCTCCTCCATGGGGAGATCGACGGTCTGCACGAGCCTGCATTCCGCGCTGAAGGCGCTCTCGGCGATCATCGGTGCTGTCCGGAGCCGTCCGTAGAATGTATCGAACACCGTCGATTTGTCGTACTTGCGCCCTGATACGAGGCCGCAGTAATCGGTCTTCTCCACGATGTCGACCGAAGGAATGTTGACGCTGAAGGTCCCGTTCTCTTTTACGCCCTGGTTCGTGGAATGGGCCGTGTTCATGGTGGCCAGCACATAGGGCGGTTTGGGATTGACCATTGTGAACCAGGCGATGGTAATGAAGTTGGCCTTTCCCCCGACGTTGGCGCCCACGAGAGAACAGGGCATGGGGTAGCAAATCCTCTCTGCTGCGACCTCTATCTTTTGCACTGGCATCCTCCTTTTCAAGTGTGATTGTGCTGCTTGTCGATATGATGACACCAGGCAACGGGGTTTTCAAGGGATACGTTGACGGAGAAAGATCCGACAGGTATATAGCCGGGCAGTCGGACGACGCAAGGGGAATCAAATCTCCCTATTTCGCCGACATAGCCTGCGGTTCCTTATGTAATACGCTGCAATCCGGGATGGGCGTGACCCCCCATGGTTTAATCCCATACACCTTTTTTTCGATAATAGGTGTACGGTAGATAGTCACCTACGAGATCCAAAAAGGACGGTCAGGACGAAGCTCTGCGAAATCAAGGAATGCGGGTGAGAGGGGAATGACGGATACACTGCGCCCCTATTGAAGGAATGGTATACACGGCCTATCTTATAGAGGAAGGATTGTAATGAAGGAACAAAAGGGACTCATTAAAGGTTTCGTTCTGCTGGTATTGATACTATTCGGCGGATTTACCATTATCTGCAGCGGTGGAGGAGGGTCCGACACCGCCCCTCCCGCAGCCACCACCGACAGCTTCACCGTGGCCGTTTTCACGGACATCCATTTCAATCCCCTTTATGACCCTTCTCTCTTTCAAGCACTTAACGCCGCCGATCCCAGCCAGTGGGCAAACATCTTTCAATCCTCGAGCATAAAAGGGCCTTCGCAATGGGGGAGCGACACCAACTACCCCCTGCTCATGATCGCGCTCTCAAGCATAAAGCAGAACCTGGGAGCCAGTCCGCTCGTTGTTTTCACCGGCGACATTCTCGGCCATTACCTTTCGACAACGTTCTACAACCTTTACGACCAGCCGAACGCGAATAATCCGACCCCTGCGGACATAGCGGCCATGAAGGCTTTTACCGACAAGACCGTTACCTTCGTAATGCAGCAGGTAAGGTTGAACCTGGGAAATATCCCCGTCATGTTCGCCCTCGGGAATGCCGATTCATACACGGGTCTCGGACCGGACAGCAGTTTTCTCTCCAATACGGCTGAACTGTACTACACGGAGTTCATGAACGGCACCGCAGATTACCAGACATTCCTCAGCACCTTCCAGAGCGGAGGTTACTATTCCTCGGAGCCGGCCGGAACGAACCTGACGGTGATTGGGCTCAATACGTACGAGTTTTCCCCGTTCTTCGGGGCTCTCTATGCCGATGCCGTGACCGCTCAACTGGACTGGCTTGATTCAACACTCGCTTCGGCCCAGGCCAGGGGCAGGAAAGTATGGCTCCTGATGCATGTACCGCCTGGAGCGGACAAATACTCCACCGCCCAGGCCGCCGATGCCGACGGTCACATTACGAACCCGACGATGATGTGGAACCAGACTTATCAGGGAACCTTTCTGCAAAAGCTTTCCAAGTATCCCGGCCTTATAACCCATACCTTTGCCGCGCACACCCATATGGACGAATACCGCATCATGTCGGCCGGGAACCTGGCCTATACAACGGCCGGCATAGCCCCCTATTTCGGTAATAATCCTGCCTTCAAGATCTTCACATTTGCCGGGGATACCCTGCAGGCTATTGACTACACTTCCCTGAACTATGACCTCGGGACAACGCCGACACAGTTCAACCGCTATTATACCTTTTCGACAACCTATTCCATGCAGGGCCTTCTGAACGATTCTTTGATGCACCTTTATCCGCAGCTTGTCACGGATAGCGCGAAACAGGCGTCTTACAGGGGGAGCTATTTTTCCGGACACAATTATACGCTCCCTTTCGGCAACGAGTTCTACCCCATTACTGATAAGACCTGGCCTGTCTACTTGTGCGGCATCGGAATTATGGACCAGCAATACCTTGCAAATTGCGTGAATTCCTATTGATGTTGAGGGGCAGTGCAGTGCCCCGGACGGAAGCACAACAGTGTTCCTCTGTGAGCCAAAGCCCAGGCAGATTTGACCTTATCCCTGTCAGATCATAGATTAGAGTAGCGTGGTCAGGCGAGACCCACAGAAAAGGTTCGGTTCAGGAGGATAGGAGATGCATTCTACGGATAAGAACGGGAGATTACAGGCAGATTTCGATGTAATGCAGAAGGAGTACTGGGAATGGCAGTTGCGCGAATATCCTGAACTCTCCACCTGGACGGGGGACAACAGGTATAATGACCGCCTCACTGACCTCTCCTTCGAAGCCATCGAACGGCGCAATAGCGACGAGCGCCGGATGCTGGAAGAGGTGCGTGCGATAGACCCGTCCCGGCTGTCGAGACAGGATCTCCTCTCCCATGCCCTGCTCATCTGGGAACTTACGCTCAACGTCGAAGCCCAACGGTTTCCCCCGGTCATGCTCCTCACCCAGATATGGGGGCCGCAGCTCTCATTTCCCCAACTGGTCACCGTGACGCCTTTTCGCATTGCCCGGGACTATGAAAACTTTCTGGCGCGCCTTGCTGCCTTTCCTCTTTATCTGGAGCAGGTAACCAGCCTGCTTCGCAGGGGAATAGAACTTGGCTGGGTTCAGCCTGCCGGGCCTCTTGCCGCCGTGCCGGACCAGATCACGGGGCAGCTCTATTCGGACGTGGAACAAAGCCCTCTCTACCTCCCGTTAAGGCAGATCCCCGAGGCCATCGCCGAGGCAGAGCGCGAGAGATTCCGGTCGAAAGCCCGCGCGCTGCTTGCAGATTCGGTATTCCCTGCCATGACAGGGTTTCGGGATTTCGTTACAGGGACATACCTGCCGGCGGGTGACAGGCCGATCGGTGCGTCAACGCTTCCGGAAGGCGAGGCATATTATGCCCACTGCATACGCGAGCACACGACGACAGACCTCGACCCCCGGACGATCCACCAACTGGGAATCGAGGAAGTCGAGCGGATTCGTGTGGAGATGGATGCGGTCATCGAGGGGGCAGGATTTCGGGGCTCTCTCCATGAATTTACCGAATTCCTCCGCACCGCCCCACGCTTCTATTTCACCGCTGCAGAGGACCTGGTTACAGCATACCGGGATGTTGCGAAGCGGGCGGACG
>CAYOYU010000195.1:0-9541 GCA_964408265.1 uncultured Syntrophorhabdaceae bacterium | reverse complement strand
TGTCTCCAGTGTCGGATAAAGTTGTGTAGGGTAGACAAAATCGTACTCTATGGCGTAGCCGGGTCTGGTGATTTCTGCATCTTCCAGCCCAGTGATGGTTTTGAGCATGGCAAGCTGGATGTCCAGAGGGAGGCTCGTTGAGAGACCATTGGGGTAATATTCCCGGGTATCGAGGCCTTCAGGCTCAACGAAGATCCTGTGTCTCTCCCTGCCTGCGAACCTGACTATCTTGTCTTCGATGGAAGGACAGTACCTGACGCCGATGCCTTTTATCCTGCCCGTGTAGAGGGGAGACCTGTCGAGGCCTTGCCGTATGGCGTCGTGTGTTGCCTCGTTGGTGTAGGTGAGCCAGCAGGGCATGAGCCTGTTCTCAATTTCGTCCGTCATAAACGAGAAGGGGCGGGGAGGATCATCGGAATGCTGGGGGTCCAGTTTTGAGAAATCTATGGTCCGGCCGTCGAGGCGGGGGCAGGTGCCTGTCTTGAGCCTTCCCAGGGAAAACCCCAGGTCTCTCAAGGAGTCGGAAAGGCCGTTGGAGGGAAGATCGCCCATGCGGCCGGCTTCGAACTGTTCAAGACCGATGTGAATCAGCCCTTTAAGGAAGGTGCCCGCCGTAACGATCACCGTGGGGGCGTGGAACTCTTCCCCCCATGAGGTCACCACGCCGGCGGCCCTGTCGCCGTCAAGGAGAAGTTTCTCGGCAAGCCCCTGGCGCACATGGAGATCCGGCTGCTCCTCGATGCGCCCTTTCATCCTGAGGGCATAGCGCATCTTGTCTGCCTGGATACGGGTCGACCGCACCGCAGGACCCTTCTTCATGTTGAGTATTCTGAACTGAATGCCCGTGGCATCGATGTTCAGCCCCATCTCGCCGCCCAGGGCATCCAGTTCCCTGACCAGGTGCCCCTTGCCGAGTCCGCCCACGGCAGGGTTGCAGGACATAAAGGCGATATGGTCGAGATTCATGGTGAGCAGGAGGGTCCTGGCCTGCATACGGGAAGCCGCCAGTGCAGCCTCGCAACCCGCGTGGCCCGCGCCTATCACTATTACGTCGTAACTGTTCACCGTAAGTTTACCTCAAGAACGCCGCGTCAGGAAAAGTGCCCCGCCATCAGATGAGGCCATCTACTATAGCAGAAATAGGCCATAATTTCAACTGCTTCCTAACCCATAGGCCGCCATCCCGTCGCAGCCGTGACGGCGGTTGGTTAGTATCTTGCCGGAAGCGACCCGTGTCTCCTTTCTCCCATGATGGAGTTCGCCTATCCGCAGAGGCATATTGCTATTTGGCATGATTTCCTTTATTATTTGTCAGTTCCTGTGGAATAGGTGCGCGTACGTGCATGAATAGAGGAAAGCCGGAATTACCTGTTCTTTTAAGGAGAAGGAGAGCATCATCATTAACCGCCGCTGATATTGCACGTCACCCAATCAGTCAACATATCCGGGCATCCGTCAGGTTGAGAAGTGAGAGTGAGCCTGGTATGTCTATTCCTGAACCAGCGAATATGGTACAATTGTGGTAGAAGTTCAAGAAGAGGAGACACATGGCTCATGCCCGGTTGTTTAGGGCCGAGAGAATAGGATATGTTTCAAATTACTCCTAAAGCAAAGCGATACGTGGTAGTGTTTGCCATTTCCTCGGCTGCGGCGGCTGTCGTTTCAATAGTCCTGCTGATCCTGCTCAACGCGAGCCTGCTGAAGCTGCCTGTACAGGCGCCGGCCACGAAGCAGCGGGTAGAAGCCCCGTCAACACCAAAAGAGGCTCCCGCGAAAGGGGAAGCGGAATATTCGGTGATTACAGAGCGCAACCTCTTCCGGGCGAAGCTTCAGACAGAGATTCCCAGGGAGAAGACGGAAAGGGAAATAGAAGAAGAGAATTTGACTGCCGTATTGAGAGAGATGATTCTTAAGGGGATTTGGCTGGGCAAGCAGAAGGGTGATGATTATGCCGTGATCGACAAAGGGGCTCAGAAGGGCGTCTGGACCTTTCAGATCGGCGAGGCGGTGGACAAAGGGCTCGTTGTCGCGGAGATCAAGCAGAATTCGGTGATCCTCGCGAAAGGCGATTTCCGGGTAAGCTTGAAGCTTTTTGCAAAGGGATTTGAACGTCTCAGCGGTTTTCAGATGGCTGCCCTCCCGCCGTCTAAACCGGCCGAGCCCGCCAAGGCGGGGCCGAAACAGGTTTCCCCGATTGATCTTGCCAAGGGCATCAGGAAAGAGGGGAATACGACGGTTATTCCCAAAGCTCTGTCTGACAGGATGAAGACCGACAACAGCATGATAATGTCCGCCGTGGCCGTCAAGGCGTCGGTGGATGACAAAGGAAAGGCGAACGGTTACCGCGTGGTTTCCGTTGACAAGGGAAGTGTTGCCGAGAAAATAGGTCTTGTACCGGGTGATATTGTCCAGGAGGTGAACGGGCTTCGCCTCAGTAACTCGGCCGATCTCAACGGAGCATACAACAAGCTTAAGAATGAGTCCAGGTTCGTGGTGAAAGTCATGAGGAACGGTAGAGTCCAGGACCTCAATTATGAGATCAGATAATCGGGAGTGAGGAGAGAGTACTTGAAGATAAAGCAGACCTTATCCAGCGGAATCTGCAGTATGATCCTGGCGATGATTTTTGTTACCCTTGCCTGGGGGCAGCAGCCCACGGTGCAGCAACCGACCACGCAGCAGCCGGCGACCCTGCAGTCCCCGATCCCGCAACCCCCTACCCAGCCGACGGGCCAAAGACCTGCGGTTCCCCCACAGCCTGCAGTCCAGCAGCCGGCGCCTCAGCAACCGGGGCAGCAACCGGGATTGCGTCATCAACAGGCCGCGCCTTCTCCGACGCCGCAGCCAGTCCCGAGACAAATGACTCCTCCAGCGCCGCCGCAGCCCCCGTCACCTCCCGCCATCCCCGCTTCTCCCCCGGCGAGGCAGGCAGGTCAACCGGGACAAAGAAATGCGGTACAGATGAACTTCGACAGTATAGAGCTGCGCGATCTCATACGGTTCATCAGTACCATCATGGGGAAGAATTTTATTTTTGACGAATCCGTCGTAAAAGGGAAGGTGACCATACTCTCCCCTAAAGACCTCACAAAAGATGAAGTCCTCAGGGTTTTTGAATCGGTCATGAACTACTACGGGTTTCAGGTCATCACCACGCCTGAGGCAATGAGGATCGTGAAGGGTGCAGATATGAAGGGGCTTGCTACGGAGAAGCTCGACAAGGCAAACCTGTCGAACGAACCGCCCAGCGACCGGCCGGCGACATACGTGCACTTCCTTGACTACCTCGATGCCAATACCATGGTAGGTGTTCTTCGCCCCATGATGTCCAAGGATGCCTACATTGTGGGAATAGCAAGCACCAATGCGGTTATACTCATCGATGCAGCCTCGAATATAATGCGGATAAAGAATGTCCTCGCAGAGATTGATGTCCCTATCTCAAAACAGCTGGGAGGCATAAGGGTATACAACGTCCAGCACACCAATGCAGCCGATCTCGGGAAGGCGCTTCAGGCTCTTCTTGCGGAAGGCAAGAAGGCCCAGACCCCGAAAGACAAGATATTCATCACCTCCTATCCGCAGACCAATGCGCTCCTCATCAGCGCTCCGCTGGAAGATCTGAAGGAGATCGAGAGGATCATAGCCGACATCGATACCTTGAGGCCCCAGGTGCTCGTTGAAGCGGCTATCGTAGAGGTGAGCACATCCAAGGGCAGGACGCTGGGCGTCGAATGGCTCGGAGGTGTTTCGACAGGAGGCACAACCGGTATTGCCGGAGGATTTACCAGGACTGACGGCTCTTTGCTCGGAGTCACGGCTGCCCTCATGAAGGACAACGCAGCCGACGCCGCCGCGGGTGTTGCAGGCGCCTTGAAATCTGGTTTTAACGTAGGTGTCATAGGCGGAAGCGTAACTTTCAACGGCACAAGCTACCCGACTGTGGGCGCCTTCGTAAGTGCCCTGGCAACACTTGACAACGTGAATATCCTTTCCACGCCGCAACTCCTTACGAAGGATAATGAAGAGGCAGAGATCGTAGTCGGTGAGAACCGGCCATACCTGACGAGTTCGCGTCTTGACGTAGCAGGGACACCGACCTATTCCTATGATTACCGGGACGTGGGTGTGAAGCTGAAGATCAAGCCCCAGATCAATAAGGATGGTTTCGTCTATCTGAATCTCTACCAGGAAGTCTCTCAGGTGACCAACAGCAGTACGGGAGGGACGAATTCGGTCCCCGCACCGACTACCCTTAAACGTTCCACGAAGACAACCGTAGTCGTCCGGGATTCAGAAACCGTGGTCATAAGCGGCCTTATCAAGGACAACTCCACCAACAACGAGCAGGGAATACCTTTCCTCAGTTCCATCCCGCTCATAGGTTACCTCTTCGGGTACAAGTCGAAGACCTTTGAGAAGACCAACCTTCTTGTCTTCCTGACCCCCAGGATCATCTATAGCGCACAGAGCCTTGCCGAGATAAGCAAGAAGAAGAAAGAGGAGCAGGACAGGCTTATCGGGTCGCAGGCAGGGGGAACTAAATGACAGCCGAGCTTTCTTCGGCAATGGACGTGGAGACCTTAGAGCCTATTCCCACATCCATAGCACGAATAAATTACGGTTTCTTCCAGAGAAACGGGATTGTACCCTTGGGCTGCAGGCACAACCAGCAGATACTCGTGGTTGCGACATGCGATGGGTTTGATGGGGACAAATCCGACATACTGAGCATGTATGCCGGTATACCCGTGGAGAGGTATCTGGTTTCCAAGGAAGATTTTGAAAACTACCTTGCCGTCTTTAAGGAAGAGCAGGGGAGAGAGGTTGTTATCGGGGTGGTGGAGGATCTCGGTGATACGAATCTCTCCGAAATTGCCCAGGAGATCCCCAGTGGTCATGACCTGCTCGACGATGCAGCCAATGAGCCGCCCATCATCAAACTTGTGAGCCTCCTCTTCTCTATCGCCGTGAAGGACAGGGCAAGTGACATACACATCCAGCCGCTGGAGCGGGAAGTGCGGGTGAGGTTCAGGATCGACGGGCTGCTCTACGATATGTATAAGCCGCCAAAAAGGGCTCAAAACGCCATTGTGTCGAGAATAAAAGTAATGGCCGGTCTCGATGTGGCAGAGAAACGAATGCCCCAGGATGGAAGGATCAAGATCAAGGCCAATGATCGAGAGATCGACGTCCGGGTCTCTATAATCCCCTCCGTTTACGGGGAACAGGTGGTAATGAGGCTCCTCGACAAGGGGGCCGCCCTTGTTTCCATCAACGACATCGGTATGTCGCCCAACCTCAAAAGAGACATGATTGCCCTGATAACACGGCCCCAGGGGGTTTTTCTGGTCACGGGACCCACGGGCAGCGGGAAGACCACCACACTCTATTCCGTGTTGAAATACATCAATACGCCCGAAAAGAACATGATGACCGTTGAGGACCCCGTGGAGTACATTCTCGACGGCATAGCCCAGATGCAGGTAAACCCCAAGATCCATCTTGATTTTGCCAAGGCACTGCGATCCTTTCTCAGGCAGGACCCTGATGTCATAATGGTGGGAGAGGTAAGGGACGAGGAGACGGCGCAGATAGCCATCCAGGCGGCCCTCACGGGTCACCTTGTTTTCTCGACACTGCACACCAACGATTCGGCAAGCGCTCTCACCAGGCTGGTCGATATGGGTGTGGAACCCTATCTGCTCACCTCGTCAGTTACCGCGATCCTGGCACAGCGCCTCGTGAGGAAGATCTGTCCTCATTGCAAGGAGACTTACGAGCCCACGGACCATGAAAGGAGCGTACTCCAGTATTACCCGGAAGCGAGCAACGGCTACCAGCTCTACCGGGGAAGAGGCTGCGAGAACTGCCTGAATACGAGCTACACGGGACGGGTCGGGATCTTCGAACTCCTCACCCTCGACCCCGAGGTGAGGCAGATGGTGAAGGAGAGGAGATCCTCGGAGGAAATCAAGGCCAAGGCTGTCAGCAAGGGTATGGTTACGCTCAGACAGGATGGTATCGCCAAGGTTTTCGACGGGACCACTACTCTTGCCGAGGTTATGAGAGTGACCATAGAGTGATGAGTCTCTGCCTGCGATTGGTAAGCACAGCACATAAGATCCCATGAAATTCAAATACGAAGCGATGAACAGGTCGGGGAGGGTGGAAAGCGGATTCATCGAATCTGAAGGGGAGAACTTTGCCCGCAGCGAGATAAGGAACCGCGGCCTGTACCTTGTGGATCTCCGGGAAGTTTCTAAGAGGCAGGACGGTAATAAGCTCTTTCGCTTCAAGTTCGGGTCGAACAAGCGTCTCGCAATGCGTGTCGCCAGGCAGCTGGCATCGCTCCTGAAGGGCGGCGTGCCTCTGTACCAGGCCCTGAACATAATGATAGGGCAGCTCAGGGACGACAAGGAAAAGGAGATCATCAACTCCATCAAGGAAAGAGTGAGGGAAGGGTCCTCCCTGTCTGACGCGTTGAAGGCATACCCGGGCATATTCGATGATCTTTTTGTCTATTCTGTACAGGCAGGGGAGAGGAGTGGCGCCCTCGATGCCATCCTCAACTATATGGCCGAATTCCTTGAGAACCGGGCCGTGATGAAGGGAAAGATCAGGGCCGCCCTCATGTACCCTCTCATAATGTCCACCATCGGCCTCGGCGTTCTCATGTTCCTTATGGGTTACGTGGTCCCCATGGTGATAAAGATATTCGACCGGATGAACCAGGACCTTCCTTTGCCCACGAAGATACTCATAGGGGCGGCAAACTTCATGAACAGCTATGCCGTCATCCTGCTCATTATTCTCGGTCTTCTCTTCTATGGTTTCAGGGTATGGTTGAAGCGGAGCAAAGAGGCGCAGAAGATGTGGGATAACCTTCTCCTAAACCTTCCGCTTTTCGGTACACTCTACCGGATGATGCTCATCGGGAGATTCACGCGGATAATGGCCACCCTTCTCAAGAGCGGCGTCACGATGGTCCAGTCCCTTGTCGTGGTGAGCCAGACGATGAAGAACCGCATCATCTCGGAAAGCATCCGGTCCATGGCTGAGATGGTGGAGAGGGGCACGGACCTCTCGGCTACGTTGCGGGAGACCCCGGTCTTTCCCTCCTACGTCTCCGATATGGTGACTGTGGGCGAGAGTAGCGGTAACCTTGAGGAAATGCTTGCCCAGGTGTCTGATTACTACGAAATCGACCTGAATCAGAGGATTGCCGCCTTCACCGCCATGGTGGAACCTTTCGTGATCCTCGTGATAGGAATGATCGTCGCTTTCGTGCTGGTGTCGGTGTTGTTGCCGCTCTTTGATCTTAACAAGCTGCTAATTAAACGATAGAGAGGTTGACGGGATGAAAACAGAGAAGAGTTCACGTATGTCCGCCATTTTTCGTAATCCGGCAAGAGACCGCAGACCCGGGGAGCGTGGCTTCACCCTCATCGAGTTGATGATCGTCGTCGTTATCCTCGGCATCCTTGCCACACTGCTCATACCGAGAATTATGGAACGGCCCGAGGAGGCAAGAAGGATGAAGGCGAGGGTAGATATGAAGACCCTTGAGAGTGCCCTGAAACTCTACAAACTGGATAATGGAAACTATCCGACCACGGAACAGGGGCTCGCCAGCCTTGTAAAGAAACCGGAGACTGCCCCTATCCCGAAGAAGTGGAAGGACGGCGGTTACATTGAAGACAAAGCAGTACCGAAGGACCCCTGGGGTAATCCTTACTATTACGTTTCCCCGGGAGCAGCAGCACAGGATGGGAGCGTGAGGGATTATGTGATCACCAGCTACGGCGCCGACGGGGAGCCGGGTGGGACAGGCAAGAATGCCGATCTTTCCAGCGCCGATGTGGACAAAGACTAAAGGTTTCACATTTATAGAGCTTGCCATTGCCATTGTGGTTGTCTCCATTCTGATCACCATGGCGGCTGTCAACTGGGGTTCGCTGTGGCAGCAGGACAAGCAGACCTTTCTCGATCGGTTCGCCATGGAGGTCTCGGTGCTTCGTGAAGAGGCAGTTTCAAACTTCCAGCAGCGGGCCATGGAGTTCAACATCATAGACAACACGATCCGCGTCGGCGCCATAGATCTGGTAAAAGGCTTCGACCCCCTGAGACAGGTCCCGATGCCCGATGGCTATGCGGTCAAGGAGACCATAATCAACGGCAAGAAGATAACCATGGGCAAGACCTACATTCTCTTCTATCCCTCAGGTCTCATAGACAAAGCGATCCTTCATATCGAAGAGAGCAAGGATTTTTCGTCAATCATCATAAACCCGTTAACGGCAAAGGTGGAATTAAAGAGTGGCTACGTTGAAGAGGTATCACTCCCAGAAAGGACTAACCCTTCTTGAAGTAATGGTGGCTGTTGCCATCGCCTCCCTTGCCCTTGTTTCATTCATATCGCTTGTCGTCACCTCTCTTGACATGGAGGAGCGCTCGCGGAAGGTGACGGAGGCTATGGTCGTCGCTGATGACTGGATGAACATGGTGGAAAGAGCAGGTTTTCCTGAGGTTGGTCAAAAGGAAGGTCTCATAGACGAAAGCGACCCCAACGGTTTCGCCTTTCGGCAGACCGTAACGGAAACGCCCATCGAGAATGTCCGGTTGATAAGGATAGAAATATTCTGGAACAAGAAGAGGGATTCCGTGGGCCTTGAAACTTATGTGGTCAAGAAGTAGGGGGTGTCTGGTTTATGGTTATCTCAGGAGCCCAGAGGTTGCCGGATACGGTTATGGTCCCCTTACCTTTCAGGAGCGCCGAAACACCTTCATAGGTAAGATGAAGATCGATCCACCGGTCAGGGCTTCCGCCCTCGATGTACCCCGTGCCGGTGATGGCGAGGCCGTCACTGACTATCGATATCCTCTTCACCTCTACCCTGGTGCCGAAGATGGTGCCTTCGGCACTGATGGTTTTGAAGGGGATGGTCAGCTTTGCAAAACTTCTGGTCACAATCTCTCCGATCTCACCGTTCGTCAAGGTAAAGTTGAATGTCCCCTTCTGACGTTCCTTGGAAAATACTGATGTCTCCTTCTTGATGCGTCCATCGAGAATACCGCCTATGCTCTTAAACCACGGAAGCCTGCCTGCCGGGTACTTGGCCAGATCTACTCCTGAGACGTTGACGATGAGGTTGGAGACACCGTTGCCCACCACGGGGATATTCTGGACAGCCAGTTTTACCTTGCCTCCGTATGCGAGAGCGTCGGCATTCACATTGACGGACCCCTTGAGTAAGCCTCCATCGCCGCAACTGAGGCGTACTTTCTGGAGTTCCACGATAGGAGACCCGTCAAGAGCGGTATGGCCGAGACGCAATTCAGAGGCTTCAGCCCTCATCAAACCTGTGCGCACATTCAGGATCGAGACGGCAATGTCACTTCCACCGAGGGCGTTCTGCAGAGCGGATTGGAATATCTTCTGGTAGGGGGCGAAGAGAAAGAGGATGATGGCGGTGAGTATGACAAACCAGGCTGCGCCGCCATATATGAGGAGATTCGTCTTTGATATTCTTGCTTTCAG
>CAYOYU010000194.1:8635-9732 GCA_964408265.1 uncultured Syntrophorhabdaceae bacterium | reverse complement strand
AACGGATGTCGATCAGGTTTTGAACGCCGGCTTCGGCAAGTTTATCGAAGAAAGCCTCTGCGCTCTTCTGTGTGAAGCCAATGGTATAAAGCAGAATCGTATTCATTGCCCACCCTTTTTTCGGCTACACAAGGTCCCCCGCCTCAAAGAAATCTCTCTGCACATCACTGACGCGGGGGCGATCCGCCCCTGAAAGGTCGCTCCGCTCAGGGACGAAAGGATTTGTGACCCCTACCAGACTTCAGGAAAGGCCATATTTGTATAGATGTCCTCGAGCCTGCTCTTGTGGCCGCGCTCCATGGATGCAAGCTCAAAAAAAACGTCTTTCTGCGCCGCATCAACGCTCGTATTTGCAAGCTGGGTATACATCTGCATGGCCTGGAGTTCCTTCTTGATAGCGATAACCAGACCATCAAGAGGTTTGAGGTCAAGACTCAATTCGGGGGTGGGAAGTTCGTCTGCAACCTTATAGTCCTTGGACTCCGAAAAATGGAGTTGGCCGGGCGCCTTGGCAAGGAATGCCTCTAACGTGACCCGGTGGCCCTTCTCATCTTGGGCGAGTTCGCCGAAGAGACTCTTGAGACCTTTGTCTTTTGCTTTTTCTGCTATCGAGTGGTAATAAGTAAATGCCTCGACTTCTGCAGCAATGGCCGTGGAAATGATCTTTTTGAACTCGTCCTGATTCATGGCTCCCTTCTCCTTTTCGAATGTGCCCTCGTAGATGCACAGAGGTTTTTTTAGAATCCTGTCTCCCAAAATAATGTTTCGAATTTCCCCGGAATCACGATAGAACCCTTACGAATCTATAGCACAGGCCATCCATTTATGTCAAAACCGTTTATATGGCCTAACCGATTTTTGTATCCACTCGACCTCGGTAACTACCGTTCCTCTGTCAGTGGTTAATTCAGGATCCAGTATCCGGCACAAACTCGAAGCGCATCGAGAGCGTGAGGGAGCGGCTTACAGAATCCGCTTCATCCCGGGAATTAGCCGTATGAGGAATGAAGCAAGGAATGATCCCAATACTGAAAGAAGCGAGACAATGGCAAAAAGAGCAAAAGCTCCGGCTTGCACCGGATGAAATGCGTACTGGA
>CAYOYU010000194.1:0-8625 GCA_964408265.1 uncultured Syntrophorhabdaceae bacterium | reverse complement strand
ACTACTACCGGTACATGGAGGATATAGACCCCGAATACGTTCTCCGAAAGAATTTGCATAAGAGGTCCTGTTCGATCGAAGTAGGTCCTGAAGAACGCGAGAAAGCCGATACACAACCCCACGCAAAGGAGCGCTTCTTTGAATTCCCACGCAAAAAAGGATCGTTGACGATCTGTGGTGTAGAGCCCCAGGGCGGTTGCCCCATAGATGCCTAAGGCCGGTACGAACCAGAGCATGTTGCGTGGCTTCGTGATTGGCCCCAGGAAAGAGCATCTGTATGCAAGGATGCCTACAATGAAAAGGGAGAGATACTGCGGCGCATGTGCCGGTTCTATCTGGATGAATCCCAGGAATAGGATCCACCGGTTGATGGGGAAACCCCATGATTCCCGCATGAGGGTAGTAACAAGTCCAAGAAGCAGGATATAGAGAATGATTACCCATAACCCGACTCCGGAACCCGAAGTGGTTGATGGAGAAGATACCGGTTTTCGCCGAAGACTTCTCATGAAAGTGTAAAGAACCGCGTAGACCAGCAGATGTTCCAGAAACCACATATGGCCGAGGTTGAACCGCGGTTGATGGGGAGCTGTATCCGGCGCGTAACCCAACCATTGCCGGATGTAGAAGTCTGCGAAACCCGTATGATCCACATAGGTCACATATTTCACGTATTCAAGCAGAGGGATCATGATGAATGACGCGAAGAGGAGTGGAATGCCGAATCGCAGGAGCTTGTCGGCAATAAACCCGCGGGCCCCGTGGCGATCAAATGATCCTGGAAAAAAATACCCTGACACAAAGAAGAAAAGCCCCATAAAAAATGATGCATTGAACAAAAAGAAAAGCCCCAATGACTTTACCCGCTCACCCGGGTAGGAGTAGAACCAGCTTCCTCCTGAAGAGCCGTAAGCCTGCCCCACATGGTGCATGACAACCAGAATAATCAGAAAAACCTTGAGATTGTCGAGATAGTAAAGCCGTTCTTTTTCCGTCATTCAATATACCCCAATTGACAGCCATTCCGGGGAATGATCCGTCTTATGTCCTGATGAAATTATGGTACGTCATCGTTGCGTTGATCTCAAGTTGATTTGGGGGGAACCGTTCAAGTGCAGAAGAGCATGGAGGTGAACTTGAAGATGTTTGCCGCTAAGTATTCTAAGTCGTCGAAGATGAGCTTTTACAGTCCCTCATGGACGGAGCAAAATGAAGACGAACGCCGCTGGCGGCAGTCACAGGGCCGGTTGTAGGGCGAACCGAAGGTTACCTTCGTTTCCGGGGAATAACGGAGTGGCCTCATAAACGTCAGCTGACCGTTTTCCCGCCACCCCGTCAGATGCCGCGAAGACGTTCAGGCTATCATCATAAGAGATCGAAGCGGTCAAGGTTCATTACCTTGTTCCACGCCGCTACGAAGTCATGGAGGAACTTCTCCTGGGAGTCCTCACATGCGTAGACTTCCGCCAAGGCCCTGAGTTGGGAGTTCGACCCGAAGATAAGGTCGACACGGGTGGCAGTCCACTCGAGTGTGCCGGTTGTTCGATCACGACCTTCAAATAGGTCATCGTCTTCCGCAGTCGCAGTCCACGTCGTGCCCATGTCGAGGAGATTCACGAAGAAGTCATTGGTGAGCGCTTCCGGCCGCCTGGTGAAGAGGCCGTGCGGGACGCGTGCGAAGCTGGTATTCAGGACGCGCATACCGCCAACGAGTACTGTCATTTCGGGTGCGGTCAGCGTCAGAAGCTGCGCGCGGTCAATGAGCAGTTCCTCGGCCCTGACTGAATATTTGGTCTTTTGATAGTTGCGGAACCCGTCTGCAGCCGGTTCGAGTACGGCGAATGATGTCACGTCGGTCTGTTCCTGTGAGGCGTCCATGCGTCCTGGCGCGAAGGGAACCGTCACCTCGTAACCGGCATTTTTCGCAGCCTGCTCGACGCCGGCGCAACCGGCCAGAACGATCAGGTCAGCCAATGATATCTTCTTGCCGCCGGAAACCATGCTGTTGAAGGCGCTCTGGATGCTCTCCAGGGTTTTGAGCACCTTTGCCAGTCGGGCGGGCTGGTTTATTTCCCAGTCCTTCTGTGGTGCCAGACGAATGCGGGCACCGTTGGCCCCGCCGCGCTTGTCGGATCCGCGGAAGGTGGACGCCGAGGCCCAGGCGGTGGAAACCAGATCCGATACCGGCAGACCGGAAGCGAGCATTGTGCTCTTAAGGGAGGCGATGTCCTGCGCATCAACCAGTTTATGGTTGACTGCAGGGATGGGGTCTTGCCAGATGAGTTCTTCTGTCGGGACCTCCGGGCCGAGATAGCGTGCGCGCGGGCCCATGTCACGGTGCGTCAGCTTGAACCACGCCCGGGCGAAGGCGTCGGCAAGCTGGTCCGGGTTTTCGTAAAAGCGCCTTGAGATCTTTTCATAGACAGGGTCGAACCGCAGGGAGAGGTCAGTGGTCAGCATGGACGGAGTGCGGCGCTTTGACGGGTCGTGCGGATCGGGCACGGTATTGGCTCCTGCGTCACCCTTCGGTTTCCACTGGAACGCGCCGGCCGGGCTCTTTGTCAGTTCCCATTCGAAGCTGAACAGGATACGGAAGAAGTTGTTGCTCCACTTCGTGGGAGTATTGGTCCAGATGACTTCCGGGCCGCCGGTAATCGTGTCATTGCCTTTGCCCGCGCCAAAGCTGCTCTTCCAGCCCAGACCCTGCTCCTCGATGGGGGCGGCTTCCGGCTCCGGCCCCACCTGCGAGGGATCACCGGCGCCGTGGGTCTTGCCGAAGGCGTGACCGCCGGCGATGAGGGCTACAGTCTCCTCGTCGTTCATTGCCATCCGGCCAAAGCTCTCGCGGATATCCCGAGCCGCAAGAATGGGGTCCGGGTTGCCGTTTGGCCCCTCCGGGTTCACATAGATCAAACCCATCTGAACGGCGGCGAGGGGATTCTCGAGCTCCCGGTCGCCAGTGTAGCGCTTGTCCCCGAGCCACTCGCTCTCGGAGCCCCAGTAGACGTCCTTTTCCGGTTCCCAGATATCCTCACGTCCGCCGGCGAAGCCGAAAGTCTTGAACCCCATCGATTCCAGGGCTACGTTGCCGGCGAGGATCATCAGGTCGGCCCAGGAAATCTTCCGTCCGTACTTCTGCTTGATCGGCCAGAGCAGTCGGCGCGCCTTGTCGAGGTTCGCATTGTCAGGCCAGCTGTTGAGGGGGGCAAAGCGTTGGTTACCTCTCCCGCCGCCTCCGCGGCCGTCGCCGATGCGGTAGGTGCCGGCGCTGTGCCATGCCATACGGATGAACAGGGGTCCGTAGTGGCCGAAGTCAGCCGGCCACCAGTCCTGCGACTTCGTCATCAATTCCCGGAGGTCTTGCTTTACATCCTGCAGGTTGAGGCTTTTGAACTCCCTGGCGTAGTTGAAATCCTCCCCCATCGGATTTGACTTGGAGGAATGCTGATGCAGTATATCGAGCTTCAATTGGTTCGGCCACCAGTCCGGATTTGTAGTGCCGCCGCCGGCGATATGCCCGGGAAGTCTGCCTGTTCTTTCTGTATCCATGATGTTTACCCCTTTCATTTCGTAGATTGTTGAACAGCACTGCTATAAAATTTCAACGTTGTGATGACGCCCAGGCGCACGACATCGTTGAGCGTCGCGTAGTTGATGGACAAACCAACTCGGAAACCTTCCGGGCCATAAAGAGACCGTAAGCCCCTTCTGTTATTCTGTCAAGGGGACTTCCATATGGTTCGTCGAGGATGTCTATTTTATTGGGAGAGGCACACTACGGGCGTCGTTCATCAGCAAGGGGACTTCCTACCCGCTTTGTTTCGTGTCGATAGCTCTTCGTACCGCTTCGGCCAGCTCCTGTCTGGCAAGGGGTTTCATGAGAAACTCCCTTATCCCCGCAGTCCGTGCCTTTTCACGATCCACCCTTTCGCTGTGACCGGTGCAAAGAATGATGGGTATTTCGGCCCTGATTCTGAGCAGTTCTTCGGCCAGGTGCAAACCGGTCATCCCAGGCATGGTCTGGTCCGTAATGACAAGGTCGAATTGCGAGGGATCACGGGAAAAGAGTTCCAATGCGCGGCCGCTGTCACCGAGTACCGTCACCCTGTAGCCCAGCCTTTCCAAAATTTGTTTTGCCAGATCGGTGAGCAGTTCCTCATCGTCAAGAAAGAGTATATGCTCCATGCCGGTAGGAAGCGTTCCAGGAACAGCAGCCGGGATCGCAACGTCCACTGCCTTCGGCAGGAGCACCCGGAAGGTTGATCCTTCCCCCGGTGCGCTCTCCACGGTGATGTTGCCCTTAAGACTCTTGACGATCCCATAGACTACGGCGAGGCCCATGCCCGTGCCCTTGCCCACTTCCTTGGTCGTGAAGAAGGGTTCGAATATCCTCTTTATCACCTCTTGATCCATGCCCACACCGCTATCCCGGACCACCAGCTGTACATAGGCGTCAAGAGGGTCTGTCGCTGCATCGCAGTCTGCAAGGACAATAGAGAGCGTACCGCCCTGCTCCCTCATGGCATAGGCGGCGTTGGTGCAAAGGTTCATGATGACCTGCTGTATCCCCGTGGCATTGGCAAGGACCGTGTCCGACAAGGCGGTACAGCTCACATCTATCTGGACCGTGGTGGGGATCGAAGCCCGGAGGAGTTTTGCCGTCTCTTTGACCAGAGGAGACAATGGAAGAGCCTTTGTCTCATATTCCGTTTTCCGGCTGAAGGTGAGCATCTGTTTGATTAGCTCCCTCGCCCTGAATCCGCTCTTTAGGATCAACTCGATATGGCGCCTCAGCGGTGTTTCCGGTGGAATGTCGTCGAGGGCTATCTCGCTGAAACCGATTATGCTGGCCAGGATATTGTTGAAATCGTGTGCGATCCCTCCTGTGAGGGTTCCCAGGGCTTCCATCTTCTGTGCTTGCCGGAGCTGATCTTCCAGACGCTTCCTTTCGGTCATCTCCCGCTCCAGCCTGGTGAATGCCTCACTAAGCTCGGAGGTTCTCTCCTGAACGCGGATCTCCAGGTCATCGCGGGCTCTCCTGAGCCCCTCCTCTGCCTGCTTATGGATCGTGATGTCTGCGCCCGTAGTGATGAAGTGATCTGCCAGGGGGATGCTGGTGAAGCGGAAGTACCTGTCAAGGTTGGGAAAGTAGTCCTCGAAGTAGTACGCCTTGCCCTCAGCCATGATTCTCTCCACAACAGGCATATAGTGTTCCGTAGCGCCGGGGCCGAATATCTCATCGGCTGTCCTGTCCCTGATCTCCTCCAGATTCTTGCCCCAGGTCTTGAGGGCCGGCGGGTTGGCGTCCACCAGCCTCCAGGTCCTGATCTTACCCTCGCCGTCACGGACAAGCTCCCAGAAATGAACCTCCTCGGTCATGTTCGCGAAGAGGTTATGGTATCTGGCTTCACTCTGCTTCAGTGCCTCTTCGGCCTGATATCGGTCTGTAACGTCGCGCCAGAGCACGACGAATCCATCTCCGAGGCCGGTGGCCCTAATATCAAATGCCCGGCGCAGGGCTCTCTCGCCTCCCCAGGTATCCTCGTAAAGAAGGGATTCTTCGGCAAGCGTGCCGCCCTCTTCGGTGATCCTGATGTAGCCCTGCCAGAGCTTCGTCCCGAGGTGAGCCGGGAGCAGTTGCAGAATGGTTTTCCCCAGATGCTCTTCCCTACTCCTGCCGTTCATGCGCGCGCCGCTCTCGTTGATGAACTCATAGCGGAAGTCGACAATTTTCCCCTCGCTGTCGCGGACCGCAGAAAAGATGGCAAATCCGTCGGTAGTCGATTCTACTGCCGTTCGAAAACGCTCTTCGCTGGACAGGTAAGCCTCCTCAGCTTTCCTGCGTGCCGAAAGTTCGATCTGCAGGAGCATGCCGGCATCCTCCAGGTTTGCTGTTCGCTCCTTGACCCTTTCCTCCAGCTCCACCGTGGCCTCTCGCAGCGCCTCCTCTACCTGCCGGCGTTCCGCTACTTCCACATCGAGGCGCTTGTTGGTCTGGGTGAGAATGAGGTAGGGATTTTCCACGGAGTCGATAAAGACCCCTTTGTAGATAAGGGAAAATGCTGCGAGCTTGTACAGGTGGCCCACGACATTGTACGTGTCAAAAACGTTCCTGTACCCGGCAAAGATGAGCTCGCTGAAGATACAGATGACCAGGGCCGCAACGTAGTAGATGAGCTGCCTCTCTCCGGTCCGGGTCATCCGTCTCCAGTAGGATACGGCCGCGGCAAGGAAGAGGCAGGTTATGAGATATTCGGCGAAAACCTTGAAGTGCGTCAACCCGCTGCCGGGAACGAAGGTGGTCGGCACGTAGGCGGGGAAGAAGATCACTCCGGTAAAGATAACAGCGGAAAGAGCAAGGCCGGTGATCATCAGTACTGCCTTCGACGACAGTGCTCCCGGCAGGGCCCGTGGTCTTGTCTCTGGATATATGAAAGAGCTGAGAAAGAGTGCCAGGGCGGAAAAGAACCTGGCGGCTATCCAGAACTGCGTCGATTTGTTGGAGGAGTTGGGCGTGACGAATGCAGGCATTGCCGCATTGGCCAGGACATGCATGAAATCGAGGAGACCGATGACAAGGAAAGCAGCACTCAGAAACAGTACGTGCCTGTCCCGAGACTGATCGTAGCTGTACCACCCTACCCCGAAAATGGACAGGGAGACCATGATGCTGAAGAACTCGGTGATGTTATGGAAGAGAAGGTAAAGCGCCCGGTCCATTATGTGGTGAAATTGGTCGGGGAATAAGGTGAGAATCAGGAAAGGGAGGATCGACGCGGCAATGGTTCCTCCAAGAATGGCCCTTGTCGACAATAGCTTGGATAAACTTCCCTTCATCGTGTTCTCACGGCCTTTGAATCGCCCTGAGAGCGGCAAGAACGGCAAGCGTCGACCAGAAGCATGGTTGGCCAGCCTGTCTACCCTTCCATCGGAGCTGATTCTGAGGATTCTAAGTTTCGGTATACCACAGCCCCCCGGAAAAATCAAAGGAACATCCTTTTTTCATCGTGAGAACATCCTTCGATTAAAGTCTATGTCTGCTGATCTGCCAAACCTCCGGAAAATGGCTGCCGAGCGAGGATTGGGGAGAGGGTGTGGTACGGCTTGTAATACGGTGCAGGATACCATATATTGTGTTCCATGAATGGAAGAACTGAGGCACCAATCCTCGAAATATTTTCCGATTACACCTGACCTTTCTGCTACTTCAGTACCGTCGGTATTGACCGTGTCCGGAAGGAGTATAACATCCTCGTACAATGGCTTGCATTCCCCCTTCATCCCGAGGTCCCTAAGGACGGTATTACCCTGGAGGAGCTTTTTGCGGGACGGGGCTACGACATGCCGCGGCTGGCACGCTCGGTAAAGCGCATGGCCGATGAGCTGGGCCTGCCCATGGGGGACCGCAGGATGACCTTCAACACCAGGCTGAGTCAGGAACTGGCAAAGTATGCCGAGTCGCAGAAAAAGGGAGATGAGATGCATCGTGCCCTCTTCCTCGCATACTTCGTAGATGGGAGGAATATAGGCAGAGTCGACGTGCTTGCCCATATTGCCGGTTCCATAGGCCTGAGCAGCGACGTAGCTGTGGAAGTGCTCTCCGGCAGGACTTT
Organism: uncultured Syntrophorhabdaceae bacterium; assembly: GCA_964408265.1. Taxonomy (GTDB): domain Bacteria; phylum Desulfobacterota; class Syntrophorhabdia; order Syntrophorhabdales; family Syntrophorhabdaceae; genus CAYOYU01. Next base: position 1,012 of record CAYOYU010000194.1, on the reverse strand, counting down.
TAAGGAACCTGTTGATGCTGATTGGGCCAGGGCACAGAGGCAGGGGATAACTGCGGTACCCACCTATTTAATTGGTCCCGAGAGGTTAGTGGGAATGCAGTCATATGAGGCTCTTGTTAAGGTGGTCCAACGATACACAGGCAGGAGGATCTGAGCCCGCGACCGACCCTGAAGATTATTGATTTTTGCCGCCGGCCCCCGTAGAATAGGATACACGAAAGTTGCAGCAGTTCTGGCCCGATCAGATAAGGAGAAAGATTTATGGCAGGAACAGACGAAACGAATCAAAAAGGCGAACGACTCGCCGGCACGCAGGAGACTGCGACCTATCCGGGGACACTTGATGCGGTGCCGGCAATAGTCGAATTTGTTGCCGTCTATGCCAGGAAGCAGGATTTCAAGGAGGAACGGATAGAGCAGATTTCGAATGCTTTAGAGGAGGCGGTTCGGAATATTGTCCTCTTCTCTTACGCAGAAATGGCGGGCAATATAGATGTCCTTTGTATGATCGGCATGGGCCAGCTGATGGTTGCCCTGACCGATTACGGCCCGCCCTTCAATATGCTCCTTGCGTCGGACCCGCTCTTTGCAGACGATTTTCCCGGAAAGGAAAAACCTTCCACGAGACTAATGAAGAAGTACATGAGCAGCGTGGAATCGAAACGACCTGAAAACAAAAATGTCCTGACCTTGAGCGCGTCGCGGCTCATGGCCGCCAAGTGAGGGGACCATTGAATAAGCTGAGGCAGCACTATCTTCTGACCCTTGTGTTCCTTGTTGTGGGGGCGCTTCTTTTCTGCACTATAGCCGTGGCTGCGAGTATTCAGGGGGGAAAAACAGAAAAGGCCACTTTTGCCGGGGGCTGCTTCTGGTGTATGGAACCGCCCTTCGAGAACCTGCCCGGCGTCATATCGGTGACCTCAGGCTATACGGGCGGTACCAAAAAGGACCCCACTTTTCTGAGCAGTTCTTCGGCCAGGTGCAAACCGGTCATCCCAGGCATGGTCTGGTC
>CAYOYU010000193.1:0-9808 GCA_964408265.1 uncultured Syntrophorhabdaceae bacterium | reverse complement strand
GGGTATACGTGGCAAATTCTCTCGGCGACAGCGTGTCTGTCATCGACACCTCAACCAACACTGTCATCGGCTCCATCCCCGTGGGGAGCTTTCCCCAGGGTGTCGCAGTGAACCAGTCAGGCACGCGGGTATACGTGGCAAATTCTCTCGGCGACAGCGTGTCTGTCATCGACACCTCAACTAATACTGTCATCGGCTCCATCCCCGTGGGGGCTTTCCCCTATGGCATAGCGGTGAACCAGTCAGGAGCGCGGGTATACGTGGCAAATTTCAACGGCAATACCGTATCGGTCATCGATGCGACTACCAACACAGTTGTCGGTCCAGCCGTTGCAGTGGGAAATAAACCCCTCGCAGTAGCGTTGAACCATTCGGGCACACGTGTCTACGTGACGAATCGGGACAGCAACAGCGTATCCGTCATCGACGCCTCCACGAATACCGTTATCGGCGGGCCCATCAACGTGGGAGGCAGGCCCATGGCCTTCGGTCAGTTCATCGGGTCGCCTCCCTACACCATCAACCTCTCGGCAGGATGGAATTTTGTCTCCACACCAACGCAGCCATCGGACACCGCCATCGACACGGTATTGAGCAGCATCTCCCCGAAAGTGGATATTGTCTGGACATTTGACAGCGCCAACGGGAGATGGCTCAGATATCGTCCTTCAGGGTCGGGCAACACCCTTTCCACTTTCGAGTCGGGAAAGGGCTACTGGGTCCACATGAACAGTGCAGCCCAACTGACCGTCACAGGGTCGGAAGGATCGGCAACGATCCCCGTCCTCGCGGGATGGAACCTCGCCGGCTACAGCGGGCAGGACGGCACAGCCGTGACGACAGGCCTTCAGAGCATAGCCGGAAAATGGATGACGCTTTGGGGATGGAACGGCGTCTGGACCATCCATGATGAGCGCGTCGCTGACCAAAACCTGCCGGCAGGCCTCCCCGCCTTCACCACCTTCAACCAGGGCCGGGCGTACTGGGTGAGGATGAAAGAGGGACAGGAGCAACTCAACTGGGCACAGCCGTAAATCCCAATTTCACCTTGAAAACAACAGACAATTAGGGGACAATGAACCTGCACTCAGGATGACAACCCGTTACAGGTAAATAACGTCGGCCCGTGATCAACGCTTCCTATCGTCAGATGGAGCACAGGGTTCCCCGTAACCGGTCCTTCGGCAGGATACACGGCAAGAGGCGTCATTCTTCAATACGGTCGAGAGGGAGGCGGAAGAACGATGATGGAGAAAAGCGTCCGGGTTGTCCTTTTCCTGGTATTCATTCTGGCGGTGTCACTGCATCCCGGCAAGTCCTGGCCTGTCTCTGCCCTCGACGGGTTTAACCCCGATGTGGACGGCCCGGTCAACGTCGTTGCCCTGCAGGCAGACGGCAAGATCCTCATAGGGGGCTATTTCACGTCCGTAGGGGGAGTCGCGAGGAACCGCATCGCCCGGCTCAACGTTGACGGCAGCCTCGACACGGGCTTCAACCCCGTCCTGGACGACTCGGTCAATTCCATAGCCCTGCAGGCAGACGGCAAAATCCTCGCAGTTGGCAACTTCACCACCATGGGCGGGGTGGCGAGGAACCGAGTCGCCAGGCTCAACATAGACGGCACGCTCGATGCGAACTTTGCCCCCAGTCAGGACGGTCTTGTATATTCCATCGCCCTCCAGCGGGACGGCAAGATCCTCATTGGCGGCGACCTCAATATGGTAGAGGGGGTGACGAGAAACTATGTGGCCCGGCTGAAAGCAGACGGCAGCCTCGATACGGGCTTTGACCCGAATGCAAATAACGGTGTCTATTCCATTGCCCTCCAACGGGACGGCAAGATCCTTATAGGGGGCTTTTTCACCATGATGGGCGGGGTCGCAAGAAGTCGCATCGCCCGGATCAACGCTGACGGCAGCGTTGATACAAGCTTTAACCCGAATCCAAATGGCCTTGTCTACCCTATCGCCCTCCAGGCAGACGGCAAGATCCTCATAGGGGGCAATTTCACCACCGTGGGTGGAGTCGAGAGAAGCCGCATCGCCCGGATCAACGCTGACGGCAGCCTCGATACGAGCTTTGTTGACCCGACGGTGAACGCCATTGTCTTTTCCATAGCCCATCAGGCAGACGGCAAGATCCTCATAGGGGGAGCGTTCACCATGGTGGGCGGCGTCGCAAGAAACAACATCGCCAGACTGAACGCTGACGGCAGCCTCGATACGGGCTTTGACCCGAATGCGGACAGTACTGTCATGTCCATCGCCCTCCAGGCAGACGGCAAGATAGTCATGGGAGGCAATTTCACCACCGTGGGTGGATCGGCGAGAAAGAACATCGCCAGGGTCAACGCGGATGGCAGCCTCGATCCGGGCTTTAATCCCATTGGCAGCGGCGTCGTCTATTCCATCGCCCTCCAGGCAGACGGCAAGATCGCTATAGGAGGCAATTTCACCACCGTGGGTGGGGTCGCGAGAAGCCGCATCGCCCGGCTCAACGCAGACGGCAGCCTCGACACGGGCTTCAACCCCAATGCGAATGGTACCGTCAACACCATCGCTCTCCAGGCGGACGGCAAGATCCTCATGGCAGGCAATTTCACCGCTGTGGGTGGGGTCGCGAGAAACTACATCGCCCGGATCACAAATACGGATGCTGCCCTTCAGGAACTGAAGGTCTCCTCCGACGGCACGACAGTCACCTGGATGCGGGGACAGACAAGCCCGGAGATAGGGCAGGTCTTATTCGAGCATTCCATTGACGGGACCGCCTGGACCACTCTAGGGAACGGGGCGAGGATCACCGGCGGATGGCAGCTTACCGGGCTTTCCCTTCCGAAAGGCGAGAACGGATATGTCCGTGCATGGGGGCATGCCGTGGCCGGCTACGCGAATGGTTCCCGCTCCTTCTTTGACTCAATGAGGGTTTTCTATCTCATACCGACCGCTTCCATCTCCCTCGCAGCTGGATGGAACTTCATCTCCTTCCCCGTTCAGCCCGTCCCGAATGCGGCAAGCACCATATTTGCTCCTGTCTCTTCGGTCCTTTCCATTGCCTGGGGGTACAACAACAATAACAAGACATGGCAGCGCTACAGACCGGGGGACTCATCCCCGACTCTCACCGCTCTTGATTCCGGCAAAGGGTACTGGCTCTACCTGACCGCCCCCGCCACCCTCACCGTAACCGGCCAAAACGCCTCTCTCACGGTCCCGCTCTACGACGGGTGGAACCTCGCCGGTTATGCCGGTAGGGACCTTACGCCTCTTGCCGACGCCCTCTTCGGGATAAGCGGGAAATGGAGCCTTATCTGGGGCTGGAAAGCGGATGGGGGATGGGAAGGCGAAACGGATGGCCCGAGGCCGCTGCCTGTGCCGCCGCTCTCCAACCTGGAGCAGAAGAAGGCTTACTGGTTGCGTATCAAGACAGGACAGGCCACGGACTGGACGCAGTAAGGGACGAACGCCGCATAAGGAGGCCATCGTATGATAAAGTCAGCGGGCCGGAATGTTCTCGCGGGAGCAGGAGCGCTGGTGCTCGTGATGACCCTGCTCTGCCCTTATGCCCTGGCCCAGACATCGCAGGCAGAACACGGTCTTTCGGTGGGCTACGGGCTGGCAGCTTTCATGTCCGACAAACACGTGGGCAGGGTTGAAGGGGGCAGCTATTACGATTATATCCGGGCAACGTACCTCTACGAGAAACCTATCAGCCGGAAGAAACTGGCCCTGGTAATGGAACCCTTTGCATCTTACGTGAACAGACCTGCCGCAGGGGCTGATGCAGGCTTTACGCTGGGCATCAAGTATTATCCTTTCAGGACCAGCACGGGGGGATTCTATGTGACCGGAGGGCCCGGTATCGCCTATACCTCAATCGGTTTCAAGGAGCAGGGGACGCACCTTCTGTTCATTGTCCAGGGCGGGTTCGGATACCGGTACAAAGATCTCTTCATCGAGAACAGGGTCAGCCACTGGTCCAACGCTCGCACGGCAGACCCCAACTGGTCCGTAAACTCAAACATCCTCGCAATCGGGACCTATTTCTGACTTCCTCACTCACTGCATCCTCGTGTGGCGTGATGTCCCGAGGGTCTTCCCGACCCGCTCCGGCGACGGGAACAGAAATATTCACCCGGTACGGTCAACCGGGAGGGCGGCGGTAGGATACTGACTCCCCTCGCCTCCCTACTGAGCCCACTCCACCGGCCCCATACCTTGCTTGATCTTTATCCAGTATGCCTTCCCCTGAAAGAGGTTGGTGAGGGGCTGGATAGGCGCAGGCAAAGTCGTGATGACTTCATGCTTGCCGTACCACTGCCCGTTGTCCCAGTTCCATATGATGGACCATTTGCCGGCGATGCCCTGGAGCGCCGAAGCTACATCAGCCCCGTCCGTACCATTGTACCCTACAAGATTCCATCCTTCGCTGAGCTGCACTGAGGCAGAAGGCGTATCTCCATCAACAACGGGGATATCGGGGAGAGTCATGTAGACCCAGTACCCTTTGCCCCACTCGATGGCGGAAAGCGTCCCGGAATCCGTGTCGGGCCGATACTTCAGCCATTGCTGGTTCACCGCGTCGTAGCCCCATACGATTGCCACATTGGCAAAGATCTTCCCGAGGAAATGCGCCAACGCGGGATTGGCCAATCTCTTCGGGACGGATATGAAATTCCACCCCTGTCTGAGCTGGAAAGGGTTTCCCACAGACCCGGTCAGGGTAATGACGTTGTTTATGTGGGATGGATCATTCGTCTCCACCGTCAGGGCCGAGGCAATTACCCCCTCCCTGAGGCCGTCAAAGACAACGGTCACTGGGAGACTGCCCTGGGGGGCAATGGTGGCTGGCAGGGTCACCCCCTCTATTGTCAGGTTCCTGGAGCCGATGCCATATATATTTGCACTGGTCAACAGGAGGTCGGCACTGCACGTATTCGTGATCGTGAGGGACCTGCTTACCCGTTCCCCGTAGGGCCTGTTACCCAGGCTAATGTCTGCCGGTGAGACAGAGAAGACCGGAAGAGAAACGCTGCCCGTGGCTATGGAGACCGGTCCTGCCATGAGGCTCTCAGCATCTGCACCGAAGGAACTGACGGCGATCCGATAGGTGCTGTCGGGAAGAAGGTCTTTCAGGACGCAGGTACCTCTGGTCCCGTCAACGGCTATTCTGTCCCTGTAGGAATAGGCCAGCGGCTCGTTGGTGTAGTAAACAAAATACCCAGCGGCGTTGGCGACGATGTCCCATGACACGGTTACCTGGTTCCCCGCGGCCGTGGCACTGAGGTTTGAAGGAGGGGCAAGGGGTATGGCATGGGTAACCTCCACCACACCAGAGCTGTATCGTATCACCGGAGCATTTTTTCCGTCATCTGCGATGGCATAGATGAAGTACGTCCCAGCCGGAACACCTGCCACGTCCCAGGTATAGACGCCGGAGCCGCCATTCCCGGCGAGGTTGTCGACGATGAGGAACCCGTTTGCCCCCTGGTTGTCCGTATCGTAGTAAAGAGAGACCGCCACCGCATCGTCGGGGTCCACCGCGGTATAGGCGATATCAACGGTGGTCTGGGAAGTCACCTTTGCCGAGGGAGCAGTTATCTCGATCGTGGGCGGAACGTTGGTCGTCGACACTGTCACCTGGTGCGCCCCGATCGATCCTGCATTCGATATAGAAAGCTGCCACGCTCCACCCAGAGGGTTTTTTATGCCATACCAGGCTTCTTTGGATTGTTTCACATAGACCACTGATTCCGGCTGTACCTGAGCATAAGCCGGGGTAATGGCAGCGCCGTCCGGCGCCATCAGAGAAAAATCCGTATCCCCCGTCTCCCATGTGAGCCGGATGAGTGCACGATCGAGCCCGGCAGGAATAATGACCGTTTCCGGTTCGGCCTCCTGTGGTCTCACTGCAAGGGGTCCCCGCAGGCTTTGGTAGGAACGGGCCGACAATTCGTCCAGGTTGCCGCCGGTGTGTATATGGGACAACACGTTGAAAATGGCAAGGGGATTTTTGGGGTCGACCCTTGCAACACCCCAATCAACGAAATAGGCTATATCAATCCATCCAACCTTCACTTCGGCCCCGAACCCCCGCTGGTTGAGAAGCACCATGGAGCTTTCGGGACATCTTCCACCTATCCAGGGCACACCGTCGGGAAAACAGACTTTGGACGAAAGGCTTCCCGTCAGGTCAAAGGGGGTCACCGTCAATTCCCCCCTGCCACTGTAAAGGTTGAAGGGGAAGGTGAACTTACCTGATGCGGTGAGGATGCTCTTCTTCCAGTCGAATCCGCCCTCGACGTAGGCGTTGATGACGCCGTGTTCCGCGTAGTCTATATCATCGCAGCAAAAGACTCCTGCATACCCGCTTATCTTCATGTAGCTGCTGATATCGATGGTCACGGCGGCATCCTTGATGCAGACGATCTTGAAAGGCTCCAGCACCCTGGGCGGGCCGCCGTAAAGGGAGACCATCCCCTCGAGCGTCAGGTCCGCAGTCCTCAGCCCTGAGACCTTCAGGGAAGCCTCATCGAGATCGAAGGGGCTCGTGCCGATGGGAATGTCCACGTTCCCCATCTTCCCCCAGATGGCATCGAGACCGCCGTTGACGAGCGTGATTCCGCCCGAAATGGAGGGGAGCGCTTCTGTGAACTGGAAACCCGCCCCCATAGTCAGGGAATGGCTGCTCACGCTCGCGTCGAAGATGATGTCCTTCAGCTCAAGGGGGGTTCCCGCGACCTTGATCTTCTCGGCGTTGAAGCAGAATCCGTCCGCGTGGACCCCGGTGATGGGAGAGAACAGGACGGTCCCGGTTATTCCGATAATCCTGTCCCTCGCTGCCGGCACAAGGGTGGTCCTGATGTCGCCGGGAAGGTTGAGATAGAGCGTGATGAGCAGGGAGTCGGTATTGACGGCGATGGAGTCTATTCCCGCCTCGAAACCGAAAAGGAAACCTGTGGCAAGGTTGCTCGCTGACGGGATGGTGAGGGTATTTGCAGGCCGAAGGAGCTTGTTGCCCTCCACCTCGAAGGAAAAAGAGCTGGCAAGGTACTCCTTGCTGCTCAGACCCGGGATGCTGCTCGCATAGAGGCCGCTGCAGTTGGGGAACGCGCAACTGATTTTCGACAGAGTCTGGTCTACGGTGACGGAGCCGTTGTCGATCTGGAGGAGGCTGCTGTCCGGCGCATCCTTGTTTGCGATGATGGTCCGGCCCGAAAGGATATAGGTGCCAGAAGACGGGTGCGTGCAGGCGTCTCCCTTGACCACAAGATCGCCCACGGCAACGGTGCAGGCAATCGGCTCAGCCGTGAACGTGGCAATGACGCTCTTGTCCGCCGTGAGCGTTACGACACACTGGTTGCCGTTGACGGAGTCGCAGCCCGACCAGGAGGTGAAGGTGGAGCCGGTCCCTGGTGCAGGGGCTGCGGGGGTGATGATAATGGGTATGGTCGGATCTATGACCACAGTGCCTGTTGCCAGGACAAACCCGGTGCAGTCTTCTCCACATATAAGGGGAGAAAGGACATTGTCCGTGATGATGAGGGTGCCCCGTCCCGTACCCGCTTTGGTTATCGTTAACCGGTAATCCGGCAGGGACACCGAGGCGAACGCGGCGACGACGGTCTTTTCAGCCGTAATGCCGACAGTGCACTCGTTGCCGTTGACGGAATCGCATCCCGACCAGGAGGTGAAGGTGGAGCCGGTATCGGCTTCAGCGGTGAGGACGACCGTACCGCCCAGGGGAAACGAGTTTGAGCAGACAGAGCCGCAGGCGATTCCGGGAGGGGTGCTGGTGATGGTCCCCGTTCCGTTGCCGGACCTGGAAACAGCAAGACTCAGCGAGGTAACAGGCGGGGCCGCCAGCCCGCCACGGACAGGCCAGAGGTGGAACCTGGTGCCTTTGCCAAAGGTGGTATCATACCCTTGCGGCATAGCAAGAACCCATGCGCAGTTGGTATTGTGTGCATCCGTAGACGATGACCAGTAAAAACTGGTCTGCACGCTCTGTACGTTGATGAATGGGTGGCCGGATGGAAGGGGCGGGTTATTGCGGGAGAAATCCACCAGGCTTGTCAGCTCCACTCTATTTGGAATTCGCCAGTCCGAATACCCGCAGAGTGTAAGATTGCCGGCATAGTTGAGGGCTTCCTGCCACGTCCGGGGTTCGTTGGGAAGGTTGGCATTCTTCGACCACATGAGACCGGTCAGGTGGTCGACAACACACTCTTCCTCCGTAGTGAACCGCATACCGGGCTCCCAGCCGACGCCCGATTCCAGGTCGCCGTCGTCACCAGTACGGTAGGATACAGTCTGACCAGTTGCCGAAAGAACAATGGCTGCGGTTCCTCCCCGCCAGTCCCGCGTGGGCCATACATAGCCACCGTTGGTCTTGTCTCCGTTGTTCTCATAGCCGAAAAACAATCCAACCCTCCACGCCTCTCCGGTAGTCTGGACATTCGTAGAGGAAGACCAGTAGTGGCCTGATTGTACGCCCGAAAAACCCTGTTCATTGAGCCAGACTGAAGGGTCGGACATGGCTGAATTGACGAGACTGTTCAATTCGTTGATATTGGGCAACCGCCAGTCTGAATATCCGCAAAGCGTAAGGTTGTTGGAATAGTCTATGGCGTTGTTCCAGGTTTTGTAGATACCGGGCAGGTTCCCGTTCTTCGGCCACATGAGCCCTGTGAGGTTGTCGATCATGCAGCCGGCTTCGGCGCCTGTACCGGATGTAAACCTCGGGTTCGGCCAGGGGACGCCTGCCTGTATCTCCCCGTCCTGGCCGGTGCCCGCACAATCGATCTGCGTCCCACCGGCGTCGTAGCATTTCGTCTGCCCTGTCCGGGGGAGACTGATCACTCCTGCCGATGAGGGTACCGTGTAAACCAGCATGAAACTGATGAGTGTGAGAGTGAGAACTGCAGAAATGAACCAGACCCTTGCCCTGTGGTGTAGCATCGCGCCGCCTCCGAGGTCCTTCACGGGTAGAATTGTAAGTGTGTGGTACAGGGTGTTCTGTGCCGCTATTATACCAGCTTCGCCCGCTCATGGACAGAGTAAATTGGCGGTCCCTTTTCTTTACAATTTTTATGTGGTATAATCCACCGCTCCTGAACGGGTCGCAAACTCGACCCCGCCGGGCATTAAAAAAATATGAAGTATACCTTTTCTGAACTTGTAGACATTCAAAGGATTCAGAGACTTACGGACCTCTGTTATGAGGCGACGGGTATCCCCACGTCGGTTGCGGACGTTTCAGGGACGACCCTGACCGGCTCGGGCGGGCGGAAGATCTGCAGCGAATTCTTCAGGCGGAACCCGAAGACCGAGCATTGGTGCAGGGAAAGCGATCACGCCATGGCAAACAGTCTCTACACCGGTTCAAAGTACGCGGTCTTCGAATGCAAAAGCGGGCTCATCGACGCTGCGATCCCCATAAAGATCGAGAGCGAACACGTAGCCAATCTTTTTACCGGTCAATTTCTCCACGAGCCCCCTGATCCTGAACTTTGCAGAAAACAGGCCCGGCTCTTCGGCTTCGATGAGTCTGCCTATCTGGAAGCGGTCTCCGAAATTCCCATAGTCGACACAGACCGGCTTCCTTCCATACTCGATTTTCTTTCGGAACTCGCCACCCTGTTAGGTGACATCGGACTTAAGCAGATGAGGCGGGTTATGGCCGAGAAGTCCCTCAAAGAGGTGGAGACAAAATACTGGGTCCTTGCGGGCAGCACCCATGCTTTTGAGTTTTGGGTCGACCCGGAAGGCAAGTTCGTCTTTGCCTCGCCCTCCTGTGAGGTCATAAC
>CAYOYU010000192.1:4445-9921 GCA_964408265.1 uncultured Syntrophorhabdaceae bacterium | reverse complement strand
GTCACTGCGAAGATAATTTGAAACTTCACCTGCTTTTTCATCTGTGCTCCCTCCTCTGTGGTTGCCCGGATGGTGCGTGGAACGTACCCTACGTCTGATAGTAGGGGCGAAAAATCTTTCGCCCCTACCCGCCTGCCTCCCTATCTACCCATATCCCTTACTCCCTGCCTTTCTCACTGGCACCCCACCACGGTCGCTGTGCTACAAAGCTTGTTGTCGGGCGGAGTCAGGTCCGTCTGCTGGATGATTGCCTCCACGCAGATCTCCGCCGCACCCAGGGTAAGTACCTTGGGATAGACATCGAAGGTCACTCTTGCAGTGACGCCAGGGTCCAGCACCACGGACTGGCCCGCGAGTCGGGCGCCGTTCGCGGTCAGGCGCACGTAGATCACCTCGGTAAGTTTCCCATGATTGACCACTTCGCTCCGTATCTTTTTCGCAGTCGTGGAACAGTTCCGAATCTTTGCGGGGACCCTAACGGAGGTGACCGCCATATCGTGCTCGGTGCAGACCTCGGCTTTACCGTCACAGGATCTGATCTGAGGAAGAGCGAGACCACCGAGAGGCTCGAACAGTTGGGGGCCGATATCTTCTACGGTCACCGGGCCGAAAACGTCCGGGATGTGGATGTGGTGGTAGTCTCCTCGGCCGTACGCCCCGACAACCCGGAGGTGCTGCAGGCAAAGGAGCGGTTCATTCCCGTGATTCAGAGAGCGGAGATGCTGGCCGAACTGATGCGGATGAAATACAGCGTGGCAGTGGCCGGGGCGCACGGGAAGACGACCACGACGTCGCTGGTATCGACGATTCTCGGACATGCGGGCCTTGACCCGACCTCCGTCATCGGGGGCAGATTGAACAGCCTGGGGAGTAACGCCAAACTGGGTGACAGCAAATTTCTCGTGGCGGAAGCGGACGAGAGCGACGGCACTTTCCTTCTGCTATTCCCTACCATCGCCGTAATAACCAACATCGATATGGAACACCTTGATTTCTATAGGGACCTGACTGAAATCAAGGCTGCCTTCCTCACTTTTCTCAACAAGGTTCCCTTCTACGGGGTCAACATTATCTGCATCGACAATCCCAATGTGCAGACACTCATCCCGTCATTGAAACGGAGGTACATGACCTACGGCCTTTCGAAACAGGCCGATCTGAGGGCCGAGAACATCTCCTATGAAGAATTCCGGACGAGGTTCAAAGTCGTCTACAAAGGGCAGGATATGGGCGAAATTGAGCTCTCCCTTCCCGGCATGCACAATGTGGTGAATGCGCTTGCCGCCTGCGGCGTAGCCATGGAACTTGACATACCTTTCGTGAAGATTCAGGAGGCACTCAAGGGTTTTTCCGGCATCCACCGGAGAATGGAGATAAAATGGGACGGAGACGTCAGACTTGTTGACGACTATGGGCATCACCCCACGGAAATCAGGGCTACCCTGTCGGCCATAAGAAATATGTGGGAGGGAAGGGTCATCGTTGCTTTTCAGCCCCATCGCTACACAAGGACGAAGGCGCTTATGGACGAGTTCATTACCTCTTTCAACGAGGCCGATATACTTATGGTGACCGATATATATGCAGCGTCAGAGGAAAAACTGGAAGGGGTCAGCGGGACTCTTCTTGCCGAGAAGATACGGGCGAGCGGCCACAAGAACGTCATCTTCCTCCCGACCAAGGAAGAGGTCGCAGAGAAGGTAATCGAAATCGCCGAAAAGGGTGATATTGTCATCACCCTCGGGGCGGGCGATATATACAGGATAAGCGAAAGGCTCATTGCGGTATGGAGTGGAAAGGCATAAGAGGCGTTGTGCTGAGGGACGTGTCCATGAAACGGTATACTTCCATGAAGGTTGGCGGTCCCGTGAAGTACCTGTTCTACCCCTTTGACGAGGCTGACCTCAGCTTTGCCGTCAAGGTGTTGAGGGACCGCGGCGTCTCCTACCGGTTTCTCGGCAACGGGACCAACATCATCGTCTCCGATGCGGGTGTGAACAAGGCTCTCATCCGCCTCACAAGAATACGCCAGACGCGATACAGAAAGGAGGGTCGGGGTGTGACCGTTGATGTATCGGGCGGTTCGAGCCTCAAAAGGTTCATCAGAGAAAATGGGGTCCGTGGGTTGTCCGGCTTGGAGAGGCTATACTGGATTCCGGGTACTATCGGCGGGGCGGTAAAGATGAACGCAGGGAGCTTCGGGAGTCGCATTTCAGACCACCTGCAGACCATCCGTCTCCTTTCGGAGGATGGAAATCTGCAGACCGTCGAAAAGGAGGACAAAGCCTTCGGCTACCGGGTATCGCCGGTGAAACCTTCGGAATGTGTCATCGGGGCATCCTTTGCACTGAAAGAAAGAGGGAGACAGGAGATTGAGAAGGAGATGGATTATGTCGTCTCCCAGCGAAAGGAAAAGCACCCCATGGACTTCCCCTCAGCCGGTTCCATCTTCAAGAATGTGGAAGGAGAGCCTGCCTGGAAATTCATAGACAAGGCGGGCCTGCGGGGCTACAGGATGGGAGGGGCCGCGGTGTCGGAGAAGCATGCCAACTTCATTATCAATCTCGGGTGGGCAACAGCTCAAGATATCAAGCTGCTTATAGACCACATAAAGAAAGAAGTCTTTGGAAGGCTGGGTATCCAGCTCTCCGAAGAAGTGGAATTCTGGGGGTTTGATGAATAGAATGGAGCTTCACTCAAGGAAGATAGGGGTTCTCTTTGGCGGCAGGTCATCGGAGAGAGAGGTCTCGCTGAAAAGCGGAAGCGCCGTTCTTCAGAGTTGTCTCCGATCAGGCTACAGCGCCGTCGGCATCGATGCCGCATCCGACCTGCCCAGCGCTCTCAGGACCGAGGGGATTGAGGTAGCCTTCATCGCCCTCCATGGAAGATGGGGTGAAGACGGCACGGTGCAGGGACTCCTGGAGATGATGGGTATTCCCTATACCGGCGCGGGGGTTACCGGCTCCGCCATCTCCATCGATAAGGCGGTCATGAAGTATATCTTCACTACCCTTTCTATCCCGACACCGGCATATCTCATAATCACGGGGGATGAGTCCTTTTCCTTCCCCCTTCCCTTTGTGGTGAAGCCGGCCAACGAGGGCTCCACCATAGGAATATCGGTCGTACGCGAAGAAAGAGAGATTGCAGAAGCCCTGAGGAACGCCCTCACTTATGACAACAAGCTTGTAGTGGAGCAGTATGTTTCCGGTCAGGAAATAACGGTTGGCGTCATAAACGGTATGAGTCTGCCCCTGGTTGAAGTGCGGCCGACAAAAGGGTTCTATGATTTCGAGGCAAAGTACACCAAGGGTATGACGGACTATATTGTTCCTGCCCGGGTCGATGTAAGGGTAGCGGAGAAGGCACGGGAGACGGCGTTGGCAATATACCGGCACTTCGGGCTCGCCGGGTGTGCCAGGATCGATATGCTCATCGACGACGGCCTGCCCCTCGTCATCGACATCAATACCTCGCCGGGAATGACTGAGACCTCTCTCGTACCCAAGGCATGGGGGCATCTGGGCAGATCCTTTGATGAACTGGTAGAGGAAATCCTTATGGGGGCAGCGCTGAAAACATGACAAAGCTGCTGAAAATGCTCTTTATCGTTCCCCTCTGTCTCCTCTCGACGGTGACGATAATCTATCTTCTTGCGAAGCCGGAGCCTCTCTTCTTCCTGAAGAGCATAAAGATTAACGGTACCGACCAGCTTCGTGAAAAGGACGTGATGGGAAGGATTTCCCCCTTTCTGAAGGAGAGTCTTCTTAAGGTGGACGTGACAAAGATCAGGGAGGTCATTGCGGCCCATCCTTTCGTGAAAGAGGCGAGCATCAGGAGGGTTTTCCCCTTCTCCATAGTCATAGACGTGAAGGAGAAGAAACCCTCCGCTCTCTGGGTTACGGGAAGCGGGGAGGTGCAGGTTCTCGATGAGACGGGAGAACCTTATAAAGGTCTATCAAAGGGCGAAGGCTCGGGACTCTTCCTTATCTCCTCGAAATCGCGGAAAGATGTGAAGAGCGTCTACAACGAGATCGACGGCTGGCACAAGGAAGGCATTATAAAGAAGGAAACGCTCTCGGAAGTGGTATACAATGAAGGAAACCTGACCCTCTTCGGTGCAGATGACGGGGTAGAGATCATCCTCGGGAAAGAGGACCAGAAAGTGAGATTGAAAAAGGCGATAGCTGTTCTGGATGACGCCCGTAAGCGGGGCCTCCTCATCAAATGCATCGATGCACGGTTTGAAAGGGGAGCTATTATTCAGGAAAGGAAAGGTTAGGATGGTAAGGGAAGACGAACTCCTCGTCGGTCTTGATGTGGGCACGACAAAGATCTGTGTGGTTGTGGGTAAAGTCATGGAAGGCAAGGTCCACATCGTCGGCATAGGCTCCCATCCTTCCACAGGCCTGCGCAAGGGCGTTGTGGTCAATATGGACAGCACCGTTAATTCGATCAAGAAGGCCGTTGAGGAAGCAGAACTCATGGCTGGGATAAAGATCGACTCCTGCTTTGCGGGGATAGCGGGTGCGCATGTCAAGAGCTTCAACAGCAACGGTGTCGTGGCCATCAAAGAGAAAGAAGTGAAACTTGACGATATAACCAGGGCCATCGATGCAGCCAAGGCCGTGGCCATACCGGCAGACAGGGAACTGCTCCACGTAATCCCCCAGGAATTCATCGTCGACGATCAGGACGGCATAAAAGAACCAATCGGGATATCCGGGGTTCGTCTTGAAGTCAAAGTCCATATCGTCACCGGCAGCGTATCTTCTGCCCAGAACATCATAAAATGCTGTAAGCTTGCAGGGCTTACGGTGGATGATATCGTCCTTGGACAGCTGGCTTCATCGGAGGCCACGCTGGCTTCCGAGGAGAAGGAGATCGGCGTAGCCCTTGTGGACATAGGGGGCGGTACGAGCGATATCGCCGTCTTTGCGAACGGGGCCATAAAGTACACATCGGTCCTGCCCTTCGGAGGCAACAACATTACCAACGATATTGCCATAGGTTTGAGGACGCCCCTCGAAGAGGCCGAGAAGATCAAGAAGAAATATGGTTGCGCCTTCGCCAATATGATCAATGCCAACGAAACCATAGATGTGCCCAGTGTGGGGGGAAGAAAGCCTCGGACACTGATGCGGAAGACTTTGACGGATATCATCGAGCCGAGGGTGGAGGAAATATCCTCCATGGTCTACGAGGAACTGAGGAAATCGGGCTCAGAAAAAGTCCTTGCCTCCGGTGTCGTCCTCACCGGTGGTTGCTCGAACCTTGAAGGTCTTCCCGAACTGGTGGAGCATGTTTTCAATCTTCCCGCCCGGAGGGGCTACCCTGTGGGGGTAGGCGGTTTAGTGGATGTGGTCAACAACCCCATCTATGCCACAGGTGTAGGTCTCCTCGTCTACGGTTTCAAGAATTTCAAAGGAAAGGGCCGCACCTACGGGAGCAGGGGCAATTCCTTCAAGAAGATCTT
>CAYOYU010000192.1:0-4435 GCA_964408265.1 uncultured Syntrophorhabdaceae bacterium | reverse complement strand
CACCGGGCAGACTTTATTGAACAGAATGAAAGAATGGTTTAAAGAAATATTCTAAGGAGGTAGGTGAGATGCCCAACGCATTTTTCATGGATGAGAGCAACGGTTTTACGGCAAAGCTGAAAGTGGTCGGTGTGGGCGGAGGCGGGTGCAACGCCTTAAACAACATGGTGGATGCAAACGTTCAGGGGGTGGAATTCATTGCCGTTAATACCGATGTGAAATCCCTGAGTATGTGTAGGGCACCGGTAAAGATACAGATAGGTTCAAAGCTTACCAGAGGGCTCGGTGCAGGGGCGAATCCCGAGATCGGCAAGAAGGCCGCTCTGGAAGATGCAGAAAAGATAATGGAGCACCTGAAAGGCTCCGACATGGTCTTCATTACCTGCGGTCTCGGCGGCGGGACAGGGACCGGTGCTTCGGCCGTCATCGCGGGCATTTCGAAAGAACTCGAAGCGCTTACCGTGGCGATCACCACAAAGCCCTTTGCCTTTGAGGGCAAAGACAGGATGGCGCAGGCCGAAAAGGGCATTGCACAGCTGAAGACATCGGTTGACTCCCTCATAACCATTCCCAACCAGAGACTCATGTCCATCGGCGGCAAACATATGACCATCATGGAGGCTTTCCTGAAAGCCGATGAAGTTCTGCTGAACGCCGTCCGCAGTATCTCCGACCTTATCGTCGGTTCCGGGCATGTGGTGGTCGATTTTGCCGATGTGAAGACCATCATGAGCGAGCGGGGTATGGCGATTATGGGAATAGGCTCGGCCTCAGGTGAGAACCGGGCGAGAGATGCGGCGCAGAAGGCCATATCGAGTCCCCTCCTTGAAGATATCTCGATCCATGGCGCCAGGGGCGTGCTCATAAACGTTACCGGCAACACAGATATGAAGCTCCACGAGGTCCACGAAGCATCGAGCCTCATTCAGGAACAGGCCCACGAGAACGCCAAGGTTATTTGGGGACTCGTCTTCGATGAGAAGATGGACGATGCGATGAGGATAACCGTTATTGCAACGGGCTTCGATGAATCCATGCCGAAAAGCGAAGATGTCATCGAGCCGCTTCAGGCATCCACGCTTTTCGGGGATAAGGAACAGCCCTCATTTCAAAGGAGAAATGTGACTATCGACTTCAACGAGATAAAATCGAAGAGTGATAACATCGATATTGATGATGATCGCTATGACATACCCACCTTTTTGAGAAAACAGGCGGACTGAAAAAGGACGACACATAGAGGGTGAGAAGGTCAGAAGGTAAGAAGTTGAAATCAATAAGTCTTCCACATCAAAGGCGGGAATCGGGATGATTATTCTCACCTTCCCCCCCTCTCGTTACCTCGACCCCTGTCATCATACATCAGTTTCCAGTGAGAGACCGTTGCTCACCTTCTCACCTTCTCACCTTCTCACCTTCTCCTTGTGCCGACACCCTTGAGACACAGTCGCCAGCCCCCGAGCCGAATTCTACCCGCTGAAAAAGGGACGATCCGCAAGGACTGGGGTGGCCGCATTCCCGTCTGTATCGTATTCCCCAATACCTATTACATAGGCATGTCCAACCTGGCCGTGCACATCCTTTACACCACGCTGAACAATATGCCCGATGTAGTATGTGAACGCTGCTTCCTCAGGGAAGAGGGGGAAAGCCTTTCCCTGGAGAGCGGCAAGCCCCCGGGAGCATTCGAAATAGTCTTATTCACCCTCTCCTTTGAACTGGACTATGCGAACATAGCGAGTATCCTCGGATCTTCCGTGGGTCCGCTTGCCGCAGCGCGGGACGAAGGCGATCCCCTCATAGCAGCGGGAGGCACCTGTGTACTTTCGAATCCCGAGCCCATAGCGGGCCTCTTCGATCTCTTCCTCCTTGGAGACATAGAAGCGACCATACCTGCCTTCATGGAAAAGTACCGGGAGATACGGGGAATGAACCGGGCCGAGAGGATCCATGGGCTCTCCTCCTTCGGCTGGGTTTACAATCCGGCCAACCTTGAGGTCACATATAACGATAACGGGACGGTGGATGCATTTAAGCCTCCCGACTATTCAGTAGCAATAAAACCTTACGGGGGCGCCAGGCTGGGAAGTTCAGCCATCATAACGGAGGGAAGCGAGTTCTCCAATATGCTTCTTGTGGAGGGTACCAGGGGTTGTTGCTCGGCATGCCCGTTCTGCCTCATCGGCAATGTAAACAGATTCCACCACGACGAACTGACCAAGATATCGCCGGACGTAATGGATGTCGGTATCATCGGGGGAGGCGTCTCCTTCCATCCCCACCTGGTCTCAATTGTCCGGAGACTGAAGGACGAGGGCAGAAGGGTACATCTGCCCTCTCTGAGGATCGATGAGGTCCCCCTGGAGGTTATCGAGCTCATAAAAGATGGGATCAAAACACTCACTTTCGGGATCGAGGCCGGGACGGAGAGGCTTCGGAAATTCATCGGCAAGCCCCTGTCCGAGGGGGAGATTCTGGAAAAGACCGAGGTCATCTATGGGATGAAATCTTTCAACCTGAAACTCTATTTCATGGTGGGTATCTACGGAGAGGATATTTCCGACACAGAAGCCATCATAGATCTGGTGAAAGGGATCAGGCATGTTATGGTGAAAAAAGGGGCAGAGAGGGGGGCGCTGGGCAGCATCACCGTCCATGCCAGTCCATTCGTGCCCAAGCCGTCAACCCCGTTCCAGTGGCTCCCCATGGAGGACCCCCGGGTCCTGATGGATAGAATTCATCGTCTCAAACGGGCATTGGGCAAGATGGATAATGTCTACTTCACCCATGAGTCTGTGAAGTACAGTTATATCCAGGCCCTCTTGTCGAGGGGAGACAGGCGTACGGGCGCCGTGGTCTCCCGTCTCTCTTCGGGTGAGAACTTTCAGAAAATATTGAAAGAGAGCCCCATCAATCTCAATTTCTATGTGCTCCGGGAACGACCGGAGGAGGAGGTCCTTCCCTGGGACTTCATCAAGGGAAGAACCAGCAAAGGGTCGCTCCTTCGGCGCCTCGATTCCGCTCGTAA
Organism: uncultured Syntrophorhabdaceae bacterium; assembly: GCA_964408265.1. Classification (GTDB taxonomy): domain Bacteria; phylum Desulfobacterota; class Syntrophorhabdia; order Syntrophorhabdales; family Syntrophorhabdaceae; genus CAYOYU01. Next base: position 1,407 of record CAYOYU010000192.1, on the reverse strand, counting down.
GTCCATGTAAGACCCCTCCCCGTAAGACCGGTTGACCGCCCTCATATGCCGAAAAAGAGGGGTTTGAATCGCCTTCTTCCATGCTTATACTGAAATACGCTGATCATGAAGGCCATAAAACGGATCGGCACGGGACGTAAGAATGATGGATGGTGTAAAGGATAGACAGGAGAACGGGTTCTGGGTGAGACTGGTCCTTATCCTCGCCGTGGGCACATTCCTGGGAGGGTGTTCTACCACCTCGGTGAACCTTGAGAAACTGGACAGGGCAGTGGACGAGTGCTTCAGTAAAACGAGCTTTGTTCAGTGCATGAAAGCGAAGGGTTATCTGGAAGGGCAATAGATCCGTCCGGCCCCTACTCGAGATGACCGTACCAGGGGAAGAGAAGCATCATGCGTCCTTCCATCTCCTCAAGAACGACGCGGGCCAGCTCCTCCGGATCTTCTGCTTTCCGCCATCCCGGCGGGTCGTAGACAAAATCATTCTCCGCAAGCTTCAAGAAGTTGGCAATGCGTTCCGGCCTCCAACAGGTCATGGCTTCGAGAGTTTCGCTGACGGATTGGTCTATTTCGGCTCCTCTCTTTCTTGTTGCCCACAGGACTAGCTGGACGCAGTGGAGGCATTCTTCGTCCGGTTCCTCACCCGCACGTTCAAGCATCTCTTTTGCCCTTCTGTTCAGGGGAAGTGAATTCAAAGTCGTCATATCGAGGCATGCAGGGATCTTTTCCATGGCTTTTAATTTATTCACAAGACCGGGGGGATTTCAATCCAATTCGGGCGGACAGGACTTTCTCTGCCGACAAAAAGGAATATCCCTGTTATAATAGACATGGCAGCCTGAATCACTCAAAGGGGCCATACTTTTTTGCAGGCTGAAGCAGTATACTTAATTCAGGAGGCCATTATGCCAATCAGACACCTCATCGTATCCTTTGAACATGATTTGAAGTCTATCCAGGACCCGGCTGTGAGGGTGGTTCTCGACAACCTTATGAAAGCCCTCAAGGAAGTCGAGCGGGAGATGGAAGAGCTGAAAGAGCAGATCGTCAAGAGCCGTCCCTCGGAGCGCTATCGAAAGCAGTATCCTGGCTTCAATGAAGCCAGAAGAACCCAGGGAAGAGAGAGGGACGTCAGGGAAACGGGACACAGGGGGGAATGGCCACGAAAGCCCGCAGAGTCGCGGCCCGAAGAGGGAAGACCCCGAAGGCATACTGACTCACGATACGAGGAAGGGAGACCCCGGAGATATTCCGACTCTGGGTATCAGGACGAAATGCCCCGCAGGCGTGCCGAACCCGGGTATCAGGGGGAAAGGCCCCGCAGACAAGCGGAATCGGGGTATCAGGAGGAAAGGCCTTACCGGGGCAGGGACGAGCGGGCAAGCAGACCGGTGAGGGACAGAGACT
>CAYOYU010000191.1:6987-9945 GCA_964408265.1 uncultured Syntrophorhabdaceae bacterium | reverse complement strand
GGGAACCGTTTTCTGGGTAACGCCTCCTCCCAGTTCATCGATATGCAGGAAAGCGGCCTTTCAAAGGCGAACTTCACAGCCCTGCGGAGACCAGGCGCAGAGGGCTTCATGCCCGTGCCTGCCCAGGATGGTGACAAGCCCGCCTTGGAGCCTTCAAAGCAGCAACCGCCGCCTCGAACCGCCGATCAAGGCGAAAGGCCGGCGGCACCGGCACCCGGTGCAACCTCCGTGGGTGGGGATTCCAATGGAACCGCGGGGTCTGCACCATCCCCGGTAATCCAACTCCCCCCTTCCCCCGGCAAGCCTTCCTCCGACGGAAGCCAGCAGAAACCGGGAAGCCTGGAAGCGCAGATCCTCACCATGACTCCTGAGCTCGATTTTCTTAGCCCTGCCGATGGAGAGATACTTCTCAGGGAGACCGTCAAAGTGCTCATAAAGACGCCGGCAGAGACGGAACTCACCTTAACGGTGGATGGCACGAAGATCGGTGAAAAACACATCGGCAGGAAAGTGACGAACCTACCCGGCCGGGTCGTTGTTTATGAGTTTGTCGATATCCGTCTGGCCCGTGGAAAGGCAACTCTGCTCCGGGCAGAAGTGAAAGATCCTTTCGGGAATGTAAGGGGCACAAAAGAGATGAACCTATTCACCGCGGGGGAAGCAGTAAAGATACTGGTGGTACCGGAGCAGGCCGAAGCGCCCGCAAACGGCACATCCTCTGTCCGGGTAAAGGTCTCGCTCTTAGACGACGAGAAGCGGCCCGTTGCCTACTCGGGGATCATGACCGTAACCACGTCGACAGGAACCATCATGGAACGGGATACCGATCCGCTCCTTGACGGCACACAGATCGCATGCCAGGGAGGAGTCGGCTATTTTACGGTGATTGCTCCGCGGGAAACAGGCCAGGCGAAACTGACGGTGCTCATAGGAAAATCTGTGGGAAAAGGAGAGATATTTTTCGCCCCTCACCTGCGGGACCTCATGGTTATAGGTTTCGGAGAGGCTACCCTGGGCCAGGGAAAAGCCAGCGGAGAGTACAGTTTTCTCAAGGAGAAGAAACCCTTTGACAAAGGCACCTATCTTCAGGGGAGAAGCGCCTTTTTTCTGAAAGGACGCCTGTACAGGGATATAACCATCACCGCTTCATACGATTCTGACAAGAAGAAACCGGATGAGCTCTTCCGTCAGTCTGATACGACTATCGATTCGGAAGACAAGTATCCCATTTACGGCGATGAGAGCAAGACAGGCTACGAGGCAGTTTCCCAGGATAAACTCTATGTGAAACTGGAAAAAGGACGTTCCTACTTCCTTTATGGAGACTACAAGACCGACCTGACCGAGAACAGACTGAGCGCTTATACTCGCTCCTTTAACGGCGCCAAGATGGAGGTCAATACGGAACGGTTCCGGTTGAAAACCTTCGGGGCCTATACACGTCAGACGCAGGTGGTAGAGACCCTGCCGGGGAAAGGCATCTCCGGGTACTATTTCCTCAACTCCCGTAATACGCCCGTTTACGAGGGATCGGAAAGAGTTGCCGTGGAGGTCCGCGACAGGTTTCAGCCGGAGCGGGTTCTCTCCCGGCAGGTAAAGGCACGGGGCTCTGACTACGCCTTCGACTACGACGCAGGCAGCATTCTCTTTAAGGAACCCGTTCCCAGCCATGACCAGAACCTGAACCCCATCTATATCATCGTCAGCTACGAGAGCATGAATGGTGAGCGCAAGTACTATATCTACGGTGGCCGCGGGGCACTCAAGTTGGGCAGAATGGGCGAAATCGGCTTTACCGGTGTTGTGGAGGAAAAGGATGCAGGCAACTACGAGTTGGCAGGCACGGATCTGACCCTTAATCTCCCCTGGAACACGACCATGAAGACCGAGTATGCGACGACTCGCTCCCTTTTCGATATAGACGGTACGTTCACCCCCAAGAATGATTACGCCTGGTCTGTGGAGGCAAAGAGCAAACCCTCGGCCAACCTCAGTCTCAACGGCTACTATCGGTACCTGGGGGACTACTTCAACAACATCTCTGCCACGGACACCACACGTGGTACCACAAAGTACGGATTCGACGGTGAGTACCGGCTCTCAAAGGAGACAAAGTTCTACGGCACATTCCTGAATGAGGAGGACAGGATCAACAACATGAGTCATCAATATACGGCAGTGGGGGCCAAGAGGGTCTTCGCCAGGTCTACCGTGGAACTTGAACTTTCCCAGGAGACATCGGTTAACCGTTATATATCCCCCAGTTCCTTCATCTCCGGCATCCCACCTATCAACACTGATGAAGCACCCAGGCAACTGACGGCGGCAAGGATAGGTCTTGAAACACCCCTCACCCAGGACCTGAACCTTATGATGAGCCACAAGCAAGACCTGGGGACCCAGGGTCTCCACACAAGCCAGTTGGGTCTTTCCTACCAGTTGACGAAGTTGAACAAACTCTACCTGAAGGAAGAGTACCAGAAGTACCAGTCGCGGTCGGAAACAAGGACCGTCGTGGGGGCCGAGAGCCAGGTTATCGACAATACCGTCTTCTTCGATGAGTATCGCCTTGCCGGGGCATCGGACGGGGACCGGATTCAGCAGGCTATCGGCCTTCGAAACAAATTCTCCCTTATGAAGCATGTCACGGGCAATGTGGCCGTAGAATACCTGAGCACCTTGAGCGGAGGTCAAAGACAGAACGAACCGGATGCTTTCGCAGTGGCTCTGGGTTCCGAATATCTGCCGCGAAAAGACTTCAAGGCCACCTCGAGGCTGGAATACAGGCGTGAGATGTCGGCCGCCGGAAGGGACTCCTACCTTGGAGAGTTCGGTTTTGCCGCAAGACTCGCTGACAGCTACTCCCTCCTCTTCAGAGAGCGTTTCTTCCGGGAGTTTGCTTCCGGGAACGGCAGGAATGTAACCTCCCGGACGATGCTCGGACTGGCATACAGGCCT
>CAYOYU010000191.1:6341-6977 GCA_964408265.1 uncultured Syntrophorhabdaceae bacterium | reverse complement strand
ACGCCCTTGCCAAGATGGAGTACAAATATGAGAATAATACGGCCATTGATCCTGACCTCAGAAGTGATTCTTACATCCTTTCCCTTGAGGGTATCTACCAGCCCTGGCAGCGCCTGCAACTGGGCGGGAAGTACGCCGGCAAGCTATACCGGGACAACGGGTACAATTCATATACTGACCTCGTAGTAGGCCGCATCATCTATGACCTCACTGACAGGTTCGATACAAGTATCGCCTATCGGATCCTGCGGAACCAGGAGACAGGCAGCACCTCTCAAGGCGGATCCGCCGAGGTGGGCTACAGGCTCGTCCAAGAGCTCTGGCTTTCTGTGGGATACTCTTTTGACAAATTCGATCCTGATCTCACCGGAGACGGGTATCAGGGCGAAGGGCCCTTTGTGAGGCTCCGTTTCAAATTTGATGAAAATACTCCCAGCCGCATAAAGGACCGGGTGTCAAGATAGTTGCATTTTGGCCGGCGATTTCGTATGCTCTACCCAAGGGCTCCCTTACATGGCAAAGCTGAAATACTTTCAGGAACCGCTCTTCCAGGAATTGAGAAGGGATATCTGCTATGTCTGCTATGGCAAAATCAGGAAGGAAGAAGAGCGCGTCAATATCGGGAACAACACCTGG
>CAYOYU010000191.1:2349-6331 GCA_964408265.1 uncultured Syntrophorhabdaceae bacterium | reverse complement strand
GCGTGGCGCCATAAAAAGTGTAAACCCGGAGGCCGGGCGTGGCAGAACAGCCGGGTTGGCCGTGAACATGCCTTAGGCCAGGTTCCCTGCCAGGAAGAACCTACCTGAGACCCCCGCGGTCCCGTCCAGTCCCGCCACACTTCACAGAACCCGTTGACAACATCGTGAGACAGCCTTACGCTTGTTATACAATTTCCCACCCAGGAGGCCACAATGGCAAAAAGACAGCGGATCGCCATACTAACGGGCGGCGGTGACGTTCCCGGCCTTAATGTTGCCATAAAGGCCGTGGTCACACGGGCTTATTCTCAGGATATAGACGTCATCGGCATCAGAAGGGGATGGCTAGGGGCGATGAGCATCAATCCCCAGGACCGTGAGTCTGTCGATAAGTGGACGATCCCTCTCACCCCGGAGCGTGTCCGCACCATCGACCGTTCGGGCGGCACCATGCTCCACACTTCCCGTACCAATCCGAGCAATGTAAAAGTAGGCGAAATGCCGGCCTTTGTACCCGAATCCCTCTATTCGGCCACCGAGAAGGGCACCCTCGACTGCACCCCCCACGTTCTCAAGGTTCTCGAATACCTGGAACTGGAAGCAATCATTCCCATCGGCGGAGATGATACGCTGAGCTACGCCTGCAGGCTCCACAAGGAAGGCTTCCAGGTCGTGGCCATCCCGAAGACCATGGATAACGACGTATTCGGCACCGACTACTGCATCGGCTTCTCCACCGCCGTCACCCGCTCCGTCGATTCCATACATGCCCTGCGTACCACGGCAGGCTCTCACGAACGCATATGCGTCATGGAGCTCTTCGGCAGGAATTCAGGAGAAACCTCGCTCTTCGCCGCATACCTTGCAGACGTGGACCGCGCCGTTATTTCAGAGGTACCCTTCGATGTCCAGAAACTGGCCGCCTTCCTCGTGGAGGACCGGCACCGGAACCCTTCCAACTATGCCATCATGACTATTTCCGAAGGCGCCCATCCCGAGAAGGGGAGCATACTCGAAACGGGCGAGGAAGACGCCTATGGCCACAAGAAGCTGGGAGGGATCGGCATTATCGTCGCCAATGAGATCAAACGGGAGACGGGCATCGACATCATCTACCAGCAGCTTGCCTACATCATGCGTTCAGGCACGCCGGACTCGCTGGACAGGATGGTCGCCGTCTCCTACGGCAATCTCGCCCTCGATCAGGTGGCGATGGGGCACACAGGCCGCATGGTGGCCCTCCAGCAGGGCATCTACACTACAGTGCCCCTTGACCTGGTGGTGGCGGCAAAGAAGAAGGTCGATGTAACTGCCCTTTACGACAAGGCAAATTACAGGCCCAAGGTGCGCGACACGCTCGGTAAACCGCTCTTTCTTTATTAGCGGATAGCGGATAGCGGACAGGTAAAGGCAGGGTAGGAAGAACCAGAGCAACAGACCGCTTTCCGGATAATTACCATCCGTTATTCGCAGTTCTGCTCAACGCTGGATAAAGCACTGAGGGTCTTCAGCCAGGAAGTCAGGATCGCCCGTTGCACCGGTATAGGCATAGGCAATGGCCCTGCAGCCCCTGCAGACCGACCAGCGGGAACAGGTCCTGCATCGACCGGAGTATCTTTTCCGGTCACGGAGTCCCTCCAAAACCTGCGATGTGGCCCACACCTCCCGGAGCGAATCTTCAATGAGGTTGCCTATGGGGATAGGCAGCCGGCGGCAGGGAAGAATGGTGCCGTCCGGAAGAAAGGTGAGGCCGGAAATTCCCGCGGAGCAGCCCCCAAGAGGCATGTCTCCCCCGTCGCCCTCTTCATCCTGCTTCTCAAACAGGGGCAACCGGGATGCCACCGGATCTCCCGTGACAAATTCGAGGCCTTCCACCTTCAAGGAGAAGACCTCCTCGTAAATCTCTCGCACCCTCTCCTTGTCCAGCATCATCCCGAGAAGGTCCTTCCCTCTTCCGTAAGGCACAAGCCGGGAAAACCCCAGGCGCTGCACGCCTTCTGAAGAGGCGAGCGCCACTACATCCTTGAAGGCCCCCGCGTTTACCGCGGAGAGGGTTACGTTGAGGGTAACGATGAGACCCTTTTCCAGCAGGTGTCTGACACCCCTCAAGGCGCCTGAAAAACTGCCCTTCCCCCTGATGGACTCATGGACATCTTCGGGCCCTTCAATGCTCACCTGGACCCCCTTAACCCCTGCGGCCGACAGTCTCCCGGCTGCTTCAGCGTCGATAAGCAGTCCATTGGTAAGAAGATAGGAATCGAATCCCCTCAGGGCCATCTCCTCGAGGATGAGGAAGAGATCCTCCCTGAGAAGGGGTTCTCCGCCTGTAACGTTGAAACTCGAAGAGAAGGCAATATCATAGCTCTCTTCCCAGATCCGGAGCAGGTCCGTCACTTCCGCCAGAACTGTCCGCACCTCCGCCAGTCCGAGCTCACTCGGTGCGTTGCCCTTCTGGTAGCAGTGCCTGCATTTCAGGTTGCACCGCTCCGTCAGATGCCACTGAAAGAAGAAATCAAAGATCTGGTCCGAAAGCATCGCCCTCACCTCCTTCGACACCAAATTCTATCGGAAACGGGGTCCGTTGACCAGTGAATAAATCTGACTACGGCGGTCGCCATCCTCACGGGCAGAGGTATAAGTTTTGAATCCACAACCTTCGTCTCCTTGATTGCGACTGCCAATCCGGTATAGAACATATGGGAAGGGAAGACGATTTCTCTCAGGCAACGGTCGTTTCCTTAAAAGACCGATTCCCGCATCGCGAGGAGACCATGAAAGGATTGGCCATATCAATAAGTCTGCTGTTGTTTCTGAGCACTGCCGTGGCTGGCGGGGCTTACGGGGAAGAGGCGAAACCGGTAACCCCGCCGGGCGGCGCCGCAGCCCCGGTGAAAGCTTCTTCTGCGGATGATCCGGCGCCTGGTAAGGGGCCGGCCGTGAGGGTAAAGGTGAAGGCCCGGGGCAGTTTTACCGGAACAGTGGTACAGATAGACCCCGTCGAAAAGACCCTGACCCTGCGGAACAAGGGAGTGCTGGTCACCTTTGACGCGGCCAACCCCGTTCTTAAGGGATACAGAAGCCTGCAGGATATAAAGAGAGGACATACCGTTTCCGTCTCTTATTCCCAGGATGGGTTGTTCATCGGAAAAGGTACTCTGGGGCCCCCTGAAGGAGTACAGGCACGGGAGACGAGGGCCCCCAAACCTCAAAAGAGCCTGACTCAGGGGAAAGAGGCGGGAAAATCGAAGAAATCCTCCCTTGTACGGGTACAGGAACGCTCCAGGGGCACTTCATTCGATGATGTTGATGAAAACAAGGACGGCAGGATCACCGCCGTTGAATTGAGCGTGGTTACGCCCGGACTGACCGTCCAGGAGTTTAAGCAGTACGACCGGAACAATGACGGGTGCCTCGACCGGAAGGAATACAACGCGATCAGGAAGCCCTAAAAAAACCAAAGGCAGACATGACTTCTGTCACGCCTGCCTTCAGGTCTTGAGTTGCAGAACCTGCAACTTTACGCTTTTCAGGATTTTCACTTACGGCATCCCTTGACTGGAGCCTCCTTTACGGCGGCCTTGCGGCCAATCCAGAAGGATGCCTCTTTGTCCAGAGCCTTTTTACTCAAGATCTTCTTCATATTCTCTCACCTCCCCTTGGTTTAGGTTGTATGACTGGCTCATCAATAGAAATGAGCTATATGATAGAGCATTATCATAGGTTTATGTAATGTCAAGACACATTCCTTCGCCCCTTGCGCGGTCCTGTGAAATCCTCTATAATTTTGTTCGTTTTTGGACTCAGCGCAGGATGAAGGTAACGGAGAAATGATGAAAACAGGTGAGGCCGTTCTTGAGCGGGCGGAAATGTTGGAGAGGACCCAGCTAAGCCGCGAGTTCTCCTGGAGGGAGCTGGAGGAACTGGCCAAGTATGTGAGCACTGAACCATTTTCCAGGGGCTCCGTAATCTTTCGTGAAGGTGA
>CAYOYU010000191.1:0-2339 GCA_964408265.1 uncultured Syntrophorhabdaceae bacterium | reverse complement strand
TGTGCATCGTCGTGCAGGGCAGAGTGGATATACTGAAGGAGAGCGCCCACCAGGAGAGGAAGCTCATTGCCACTCTGGGTCCCGGCAAGATCTTCGGCGAAATGTCCGTTATCGACGGGAGCCCGAGGTCCGCAGACGCGGAGGCATCTACGGAGACTATCCTCATGGCACTCTCCAAAGAAGACTTCGACAGGCTTCTCAACGACAAACCAAGCCTGGGAGCAAAGATGCTCAAGAAGATCGCAATATCCATGAGTCACCGCCTTCGGGAGACCACAGGCATCCTCGTAGACTATCTCGGGAAAGAGAATAAAACTGATTAGGCTTCGAGACCCTCAGAGTACGGGTGGATACTTCTGCCCAAAAAATCAAAGACATAACGCCCCCCACTGTGGTATAATGAGCGACCGCACCCGGTAATGAAGATGATCGGCGCCGTTGTTACTCACCTCTTGCCCCCAATCGCATCAGTGATGCATACCAGGCAGTCAACGAGAACCCGGGTTAACCTTCCTCGGTCAATCATGGGGAAAACGAACTATGGCCAAAAACGGTAACAGCAAAAACCTTCCGGAGGAGATTACTCCTCAGGTACACGTGCCCGGTCACATCGCAAGGGGTGGCGGGAAGGTCCAGCCCGAGGAAGCCCTTCGCGAAAGCGAGGAACGTTATCGGATCGTTGTGGAACAGACCGGGCAACTCGTCTATGACCTTGATCTCAACACCGGTAAGGTCGCCTGGTCCGGCGCAGCAACGAAGTTTATGGAATATGAACCCCACCGGTACCTCGGTGATCTCGACACCTGGAGAGACAGTATTCATCCCGATGACAGAGAACTCTTCGAGAAAATCCGCGACAGAAACCACTCTTCCCATTTCAGCATAGAGTATCGCACCAGGGTAAAAGAAGGCCCCTACCACTTTGTGGAGGACACAGGGACATTCCTGAAGGACCAGGGAGGACAGGTTTCTCGTATCCTCGGCACCTTGAAGGATATAACTGACCGCAAAGAGACTGAAGCTGCCCTGCGGGAATCGGAGTCGCGGTACCGGACTCTCATCGAGAGCTCCACGGACGCCATTCTCATGCTTGACGAAAAGCGAAATGTTCTTTCCTGCAACCGTGCATTCCTTGAGCTCTTCGGTTACCACGCCGAAGAGGCGCGAGGCCGGTCTATAAGGATCATCCACCCCTCCCAGGAAAGCTTCATCATGTTCGGCAACGCCGCATACCCCCTGTTGGATAAGGGTAAAGCCTTCCGCACCGAATGGGATTTCGTGAACAAGGATGGCGGTTTCCTGCCACTGGAGACTATAACATCTCCCATCCGGGACAGTGTAACGGGTGCGACCACGGGGTACGTGGCCGTCCTGCGCGACGTGGCAGACCGGAGAAAGGCAGAACAGGCCCTGCGCACTTCCGAAGAATCCCTCAGAACCATAGTGGACAGTGTAAATGATGCCATCTTTATCCTCCGGCCCGACGGCCATATCGTTGACGTGAATGCCAAGGCGCTGGAACTTTACAATGTAACCAGGGAGGAGGCCATGGGCTATACCATGGCGGAGGATTGTTCGGCACCCGATAACCCGCTCCATCTGCTGCCCGAATGGTTTACCCGGGTTCTGGCCGGCGAGGAACTCTTCTTCGAGTGGAAAGCACGAAGGCCCGGGGACGGATCGATTTTCTATGTGGAGGTTTCACTCAGGAAAGTCTGGCTCGTAGACGGCCACTTCATCCTTGCCACGGTGAGGGATGTCTCCGAACGGATGAGGGCGGCCCGGATACTCAGGGAGAGCGAGGAAAAGTATCGCAATATCTTCGAAAACGCGACTGAAGGCATTTTTCAAACCACGACGCAGGGCACTCTGCTCAGCGCCAACCCTGCCCTGGCCCGGATGTACGGCTTCCCGACTCCCGACGATCTCATGAGGGAAATACCGGGATATCAGCGTCAGACCTTTGTCAATCCCGAAGACTGTGAGCTTTTCGAAAGACTTCTCCTGGAACAGGGTGTTGTAGAAGGGTTTGAGTCAATGCGCCTGCGCAGGGACGGGGGGCGATTCTGGACCTCGGTGAACGCCAGGACTGTCAGGGATCCTGAAGGCAACGTAGCTTATTACGAGGGCACCGTCGAGGACATTTCCGCCCGCAAGCACCTCGAGTCCCAGTTCCTTCAGGCCCAAAAGATGGAAGCCGTGGGCACCCTGGCGGGCGGCATTGCCCATGACTTCAACAATCTCCTCATGGGCATCCAGGGACACGCGTCCCTCATGCTCTCCGGGCTCGACGAAAGCCATCCTTTTTATGAGAACCTTCGGGCCATCGAAACGCAGGT
>CAYOYU010000190.1:0-9958 GCA_964408265.1 uncultured Syntrophorhabdaceae bacterium | reverse complement strand
ACATATCCAATACTATTACCTCACCGGTGCGCTGAGGGGACACCTTGGGTCCGCCAATACGGTAAACGTCCAGGGAGAAGACGTGATGCGCATGGACCAGATCGCTCACGAGATAACAGTTCATTATCTCAAAACCACCGGCAGGGTGATCCATGCCGTAAGTGAAGAAGCCGACGAGATAGTGGAAATCAACGGGGAAAGCGGCAGGTACTTCATCTATTTTGATCCCCTTGACGGGTCGTCGAATGTAGCCCACGGCCTACCGGTGGGATTTCTTTTCGGGATTGCCAAGCGCAACCTGAACGGAGAGGAGGATTACCACCTGCGGAAGGGCGCCGATTATATCGCCGCGGGAATGTTCGTTATCCCTACCGGGACTTTCACTCTTGCTCTCAAGGACTCCGGGACCTGGCGTTTTCACATTGATGAGACCATGAACTATGTGAAGCCGATGCGGATGATCCTCCCGGAAGACAAGAAGACCTGGGAACTCTCCTTTAACTCCGCCAACCGGCGTACGTATGCGAAGGGCGTTCAGGAATGGATTGAGAACAACGAGGCAAAATACTCTTTCAGGTACCTCGGGGCGCTCGCCGGAGATTTCCATCGTATTCTCTCCAATGGCGGCATGTTCATGTATCCGGCTATCATCAACCATCCCAACCCGAAAAAGAACAGGCCCCAGGGAAAACTCCGCCTCATGTACGAGGCCGCAGTGGTGGCCTTTATGTGTCAGGAGGCCGGTGGCGATGCTGTTGACGAGAAGGGGGTCCCCATCCTCGAAATCGTTCCCGCCCAGCACCACCAGAGGACCGCTCTCTACGTGGGCTCCAAGGCACTCATAGAATCCATCGGGTCCGTATTGAGAGGCTGAACCGGGCGAGCGGACCAGCGGGCTCTTCACGGCGTATACTGCGAGGTATTCCGAAAGGACCAAGCACTCCGAGGAGGGTATTGTGACAAGAAAGCTCCTCAAGATCCTTCCCGTTCTCCTGGGAATCTTCTTTTACTGCAATGCCCTCGATGCGCGTAATCCGGCAAAACCTGCCAAGGCCAAGGCGGGCAAAAGTTTTCTCGGTGAAGTTGTGAATAGCCAGTCATTGGCCCACGCCATCGTCGTACGACAGGGGAAGACGGAGAGAGAATTCGATGTCTCGGCTGCGCGGCTCAAAGGATATACCGCCCTGAGTGATATCAAAGTTGGGGACAGAGTTAACGTTGTCTACCGGCAAAAAAAAGAAGGCAGGCTATCGGCTAACTCCATCGAGAGAAAACCGGAACTGCATACTCTTGCCGGAACGGTTACGGCTGTCCTTCCATCCACGTCAGCCCTCGAAGTGCGCCGGCGGGCAGGCGATCAAGAACGCCGCTTCGATGCAGCAGCAGCACGATTCAGGGGGTATTCCTGTTTGGAGGATATCCGGACCGGCGACAGGGTAAGCGTGCAATTCGAAGAAAGGGATGGCGGAAGCCTGGCCCGGGTAATTTCCAGGCGCCCCTGAATGGGCGCTTCAGCCATGCATTGATTGACAGGGTTCCGGCGATTCGATAGAATGACTCACACGCTCATGAAGGTAGGATATAAGGTCTGGCTCGACGACGACGGCAAGGTTTTTGGTGAAGGCCCCTACTGGCTCTTGAAGGGGGTCGAGAAGACGGGTTCCCTTCACCAGGCGGCAGCCGGGATGGATATGTCCTATCGAAAAGCATGGCTGACTCTTCAAAAAGCAGAGAAGAAACTCTGTTTTCAACTCCTTGACCGCAAAGTCGGGGGCACGTCCGGCGGCGGATCCCACATCACCCCCCAGGGGCAGGAACTCATGGCCCGATATGAACGGTTCAGGGATGAGGTGAGAGGGTCACTGGATCAGATCTATTCAAGACATTTCGGCTGATATTTCTGGTAGCCCCACAAACAACCATACAACCCTTTTCTACTGATCGAGCTTATGTCCGCCACCCGTATGGACCTGTCCCCGTTGGGGTAATCGCCTCTCTCCGCGGGACAAACCAACCCGTCCTCCCACACCCGCGCGCGGGTATCTCGCTCGTGAACTCGCTGGTTCACCAAGTATGCTGGTGTTTTGATAATTTCTTGAAGGCGTCAAGCTTGTCTTTATCGCCAACCTTGGCTCTGTCCAGGCAGGCCTTCAAGAACTCGATGGATTTCTCGTAGGTCTTGCGGTCAACAGGAAAAGGGATCCCGTCCTTTCCGCCGTGGGCAAAGCTGAACCGCGCGGGATCGTCGAAACTTGGGGGCCTGTCGTAGACGAGTTCCGAGATCAGAGCAAGGGCTGAGATAGTTTTCGGGCCAACACCCTTTATCTGCATAACGTCTCTGAAGTTCTCGGGAGCCGACTCGTGAAGCGCCGTAAAGGCCTTGCGCAGGGGGGTCTGATTCACGTCTGCAGGGATGATATAGTGTCTTTCGGGCAAAGATAAAGCAACCTCGTTCCAGGTCTTTGCCATGGCTTCGGGAAGTTGGCGGGCAAAATCAACGACGGCCTGCTGGGCCGGCCTGGATTGCCCTGCCACAAAGTTAAGAACTTCCCCCGTAACATCGCAAGAGATTCCGGTGTGCGGGTCAGATGTGACATCCAGATCTTTCCGCGATAGCCACTGGTAACGGCGGGCCATGCGTGTCTTCTCGCTCATGCCTTGCTGAACGATGGACCAGTTGCCGCCCCTGGTGAAGAAAAAGGTGTGGTGGTAAAGGTTATAGCCATCCTGTACCGCAGCGCTGTCGATTTTTGCGCAAAGTCGGCTCATGGCAACCAGGTTCGATACATTCATGTCCCATCGTTCACCATACCCTTCGAGTTCTCCTGGAGTCCCTATGGCCCGTTTAGCCTTACCCCCGCAAATCCCCACCGGAAAATCATCTCCCAGGGTTAACACAGCCTCTTTGACGGCCCCGCAGACCGTTGTGGTCACTCCACTACTGTGCCAGTCAAAACCAAGAGCACAACCAAAAGCCTGAAACCAGACCGGGTCAGCCATACGGGCCAGAAACTCTTCCGCCCCCTCTTCTATGACGATGATCTCGACAATTGCCGCCGCAAGGCGTTTCATCTTACTGAAAAGCCAGCCCGGTGCTTTGCCATAATGGAGTGGAAGTGAGGTGACAGCCCGTCTCATACCGTATGTCTGATCGTCACGATCAGGTCTTCTACTCTAAACTTTTCCGCCAAACTCGTCAACACGGGCCGAGCCACCCTCCCGCTCTTGTCTATTACCGCCCGTGCTGTTATGCTCTCTGGTATGGTGGGCTATGTTATAGGATTAAGGTGCAGAGGCATTTGCTTCATCATCTGTATTCTTGCCTGTCTCTCAACAATCTCCATCCCCCTCAATCCAGCGCTGGCGAAAAACAGACAGATCGAGGTCGGAACGATCAGTACGCCACAACTCACGGTACATTTTGAATCAAACCTCCTTCCCAGGGCCAAGAAACTCCTGGATGTCTACCCCACAGTAAGAAGTGAACTCGAAGAGTCCCTGGGACTCAAACTCAGCTTTCACCCTGAGCTGCTCCTCGTGAGGGAAGAGACATTCCGAGATTTCAATACCAGGGACACCTTTGTCGCCTTCGCTGTACCAGAGGAGCAACTCATTGTCATCGACAACTCCAGGATAGAAAAGTTCGCCCTCGATGCCGCCATGGTCTTGAAGCACGAGACTTGTCACCTGGCGCTTCACGATGCCGTTCCGAAGGGCCTTCCCAAGTGGCTTGACGAGGGAATCTGTCAATCCGTGAGCAAGGGGATTTCAGAGCTCCTCGCTGAAAACAGGGATACAGTCCTGCAGGAAGCTGTGCTTTCGGGCAACATCATACATATGAAGAACCTGGCGGAACGCTTCCCCGAATCGAGGGAAGGATCTCTTCTTGCCTATGAAGAAAGCAGGAGTTTCATTGACTATATCCAGGGAGCCTACGGCCCCGGAAGCCTCAAGGCGATTCTGGAACAGCTTGTCTCGAATGGAAACCTGGAGGAAGGCTTCAGAAAAGCCTTTTCGGCATCCTTCGAGGATGTGGAAAGGGCCTGGCGGAAAGACCTCACAAGAAAATTCACCTGGCCTTACTATCTCAGCATCTATCTCGATGAAATACTCTTTGTTCTTGCAGCACTCATTACAATAGCTGCAGCGGTAAAACTGGCACTGAGGCGGCGAAAAAACAGACTCCAGTCCGATCAAGATTCATGACCGCCAAGGCATGGGAGGCTCAGTTGACTTGCAGCAACTCTTTGGTTTATCGTGTACCTATGTCATTGATTCCGGTCTCCTATAGCGACCAGTTTACCACAGACTACTCCACCATGGATTGCGAGTGCCCGGACAGGATTACGGAGATCTATTACCTTATCAGAGACCTTGCCCAGTTTCTGGAACCGGAACCCTGCCACATTTCCGATCTCCTCCTGTGCCACAGCGAAAAACTTATCGAGTCCGTAAGAAGACGGGCCGATGTTTATGATGTAGCCAGGCGTGCAGTTAGCGGCGCCGCAATGGCGGCTGAGACAGCCCTGGAAAGGCCTGCATTCGCCCTCGTGAGGCCACCGGGCCACCATGCAGGGCACAATTTTAACGGCGGTTTCTGTTTCTTCAATAATATCGCTATTGCCATGACAAAGCTTCTGAAAGAAGGCAGGATCAGGCACGGCCTTATCATTGATATCGACCTCCATTATGGTAACGGCACCTACGACATAGTGAGTGACGAGAGCAGGATAGTTTTCAAGAACATAGACGCTCCCACACGTGATGAATTCTTCGAGGACCTGATGGAAGCCCTTGCCGGGGCAGCCGACTATGACATCCTGGGCTGTTCCGCCGGATTCGATACATACATTAAAGATTGGGGTTCGCTTCTCACGACATCTGATTTCCGTGAGGTCGGACGGCTCATAACCGCTGCCAACAAGCGGTCTTTCTCTGTCCTTGAGGGTGGCTATTATATTCCCGACCTGGGGACCAATGTCCGCTCATACCTCGAAGGTCTGCGGGAAGCTTGTTCGTAATAGCCGTTCTTGCCTTCGCGGCAGGTATCTACCTTGAAACAACCTATACCGTCCCTTACCGTCACGTCCTCTCAGTCACATTAGGTTCGGTCGCTTTCTGCTGCCTCTTCTACCGAAAAATCCCACACTTGAGCCTGTTCATCGTAATTGCCGCCTTTAGCCTGGCAGGCATGACACGGCTTGCACCGACAGTCGCTACCTACCCCGTCTCCTCAGCACAGGAGTTTGACCTTTACGAAGGAACGGTAATTGAATCAGGTCGCAACACAAAGATCATAGAACTCGCTTCGCCTTTAGAACTCCATAAAGTCAAAGCGCTCTTTCGAGCCCAGGAACCCCTCGTCATAGGGAGCAGGATCAGGCTTTTCGGGCAACTGAGAGAGATAGTACCGACGTTCAACAATCCTTACATCACCACATGGAAATGGCTTAAGAAGATGGAAGGGGTACAGTACGAGATAAAGGGCACCATAACCTCTGTTCTACCCGCCGGGAACTACATTGAGACAGTCAGGTCCTGGCTCAAGAACCGTGTCGAGGCTTCCGGCGCCCCCGAAGGACCCATTATCCTGGCCCTCACCATAGGAGACCGGACGGGCATCGACGACAGTACGACAGAACTGTTCCTTCGTACGGGAACCTCGCACATTCTTGCCATTTCAGGCTTCCAGGTAGCCATCGTGTCGGGCTTCATCTTCTTTCTTTTCCGAGGGCTCTTCGCCAGAAGAGCGTCGTTGCGGCTCTCCGGCAGGGACAAGAAATATGCCGCCCTGTTTACCATCCCTTTTCCCTTCCTGTTCATGCTCCTTGCCGGTAGCGGCCCATCAATCGTGCGGGCCACGATCATGATCACCGTCTTCATGATATCCGTCCTCATCGAGCGCGAAAGGGACATTATCAACACAATCTTCCTCAGCGCCCTCATTATTCTGCTCATCTATCCACACTCCCTGTTCATGCCCTCCTTTCAGCTATCTTTCGTCAGCGTCCTCTCCATCGTACTTATCACGCAAAGGGTCTATCCTCTCCTCCGCTCACGAGGTGCCGTTACTGCCTGGTTTCTCACATCCATAATTACAACCCTGGCAGCCACGGTCGGGACCCTTCCGGTAGTACTTCATCATTTCTATGGTATCAATCCCTTCTGCGTGCTCCATAACCTTGTTTCCATCCCCCTCATGTGCCTGGCTGCAACACCCCTGAGCTTCGCAGGCATGGTTCTGCCCCTGGGAGGGCATCTGTTGACCGTAGCCGGCTGGATTACAGATCTGAATCTCAACCTCCTCCGTTGGCTCGATTTCGGATATATCTTTCCGGTAATCCGGCCCAACCTTACGGAAATACTACTCTTCTACGGCCTGATGGCAGGCCTTGTTTCCCTTCACCTCAAACTCGCGCGGATGGTCATCATATTCGTTCTCGTGCCCATCGTCTCGACATACCTGGCCTTTGCTCTGGCCGAGAGATTCCATGACAGGCTCTGTGTCGATTTCATTGACGTCGGTCTGGGCGATGCAATACTTGTCGAAGCGCCCGGAGGGATACGAATTCTCGTAGATGGCGGGGGGTCCTTCAGGGGGGATTACGATATGGGCAAGGCCGTTATCGCTCCCATCCTCCTCTCCAAGAAGATCCTTACATTGGATTGTGTGGTGAATACCCATCCTCATGGGGACCACATAGGAGGACTCAGCTATGATCTCTCCCTTTTCATAGTCAAGAGTTTCGTTACGTGAGGCTATTACCTGGTAGATGAGAAGTTCATCGGTCTTTTGAAGATTGCCCGGGCAAAGGGGATACCGGTAGAACTTTGGAGAAATGTGGAACAGTATGATTTTGCGGGTTCCAAGGTCCACGTCGAGGTACTCAACCCAAGCCTGAATTCGCCACCGTCGGATCTCAACAATGAATCTCTTGCCTTACGCATTCGTTACGAAAATCACGCATTTCTTCTCGCGGCAGACATCGGAAGTGATACCGAGGAAAGCCTGGTCCTTTCGGACATGCCTCTTTCGGCAAATGTTCTGAAAATCCCGCACCACGGCAGCAAGAATTCCAACAGCAGGGCATTTCTCCGAGCAGTAAACCCGCGGCTTGCAGTTCTTACGGTAGGACCTGGTATTCAGGGTCTGCCCAGCCGTGATGCCCTCGATTCATATAAACAACTGGGAATCCCTCTTCTACGAACAGACCGTGACGGCTTCATACAGATCTGCTCGGACGGCAACAGCCTCACCTGCCAAACATTTCGCAAATCTTCAGGGTCCAAAACAAATCATGTCGAACTCCTCAGTGGTCTATCGGAAACTTCCGACTCCTTAGGAAGGACGGTCGGAAAAATCCGATAAGTTGTCTTCGCGAGGAAGAGGGCTCTCAGCACAGCCTATGCATTTCAATGAGTTATGGCCGCACATTCTATGGCACGGCACATGCATATAGAGAAGACATGAAGTTAAAATTCCATAAGGAGGAAACAGAATGAAGAAAGTATTGGTAGTGCTCGTAGCAGTTATGATCAGCTTTGTGTTCGTCGCAGCAGGCATGGCTCAGGCCCCGGCAACACCCCCGGCGAAACCCGCGGAAGCAGCTGCACCGGCTCCTGAGAAGAAAGCAGAAGTAAAGAAAGAGAAGAAAGCCAAGAAAGCCAAGAAAGAGAAGAAAGAAGCCAAAGAAGAGAAGAAAGCCGAAGAGAAGAAAGATGCAGCTCCTGCACCTGCACCGGCACCTGCAAAGAAGTAAGACCACTACGAACGGAATCGGGGGGACTCAGTCCCCCCTTTTTTTTGTCCTCCATCGCCCTTACCAGCCAAAATTTCAGGCTTCAGGACATCACGGGGCGGCAGTAGTGGTGTCCAAACTCCGTGCGGGGACAGGTTTCCCCCGTGCTTTAGCCGGGCAGACTACTCCTCAAGATCCATTTCCGCGTTAATGGTGAGGTAGGCATGTTTGCCTACCATGAATCCCCCAGCCCCAATAGGCATGTTGGTCATCATACCGAAATCCTCCCGGTTCACCATCGTTTTCGCCCTGAAACCGTAGGTTGTGTATAACCGGTCGTCATCCTGGAACTGAGAGGGTCCGGAGAAGCGCACATCGAGAGTCACGGGACGCGTAATGCCGTGGATAGTAAGATCACCGCGAACCACACAACTATCCAGGGCAACACATTCGCACCCGGAACTCTTGAAGATAATCTTGGGATATCTCTCGACATCGAAGTAGTTGGGGCTCCTTAAGTCCTGATCCCGTTTATCCACTCCCGTATAAAGACTGGCCGCGTCAATTTCGGCTTCAACTGAGAGACTCCCCACATCGGCAGGATCAAAATAGAGGGTGCCTGCAACTCTAGAGAACTGGCCGTGCACCCATGATACCATCATGTGGCGTACGGTAAATCCGGCCGCAGTATGATCGGGATCAATTACGAACTTTGCCATCTACGGATCCTCCTCGGGTTTTAAGGTTGAGGTCCCTTCTGAAAGGGCCTTAGCAAATATAAGACCGATTGTTCTCAACACAAGGAATGATGGAGAAGGCTCTCCCGTTGACACAAAGTTGAAGGAGCCTTACAATGGCTTTAGCACCAATCCACCGAAAGGATAATTGAAGAGACGGAGGGGATCCATGATACTGAGGACCAGGAAGAAAATCCTTGTGGTTCTTATGACGGCAAGCTTGACAATAACAGGTATTATGATCTCTTCCGGCTACACCCAGGAGAGACAGGAAGAGCTCCAGGCCCCCTCTGCAAAAAGGCCGACGACCACAATCGATCCCGGCCCTTCTCTCAGAGAGCGGCGGTTGGGGATCTCCGTGGTAGCTGATGTGAGCGTGAGTCCCTCCATCTATGCCGGGGCCTGCCCGACAACTTTCACTTTCAAGGGAGATATCACCGTGAACAAGGCGGCGACCGTCTACTACAGGTTCATCCGTAGCGATAACTACAGGTCACAGCCTTTGCCACTCACCTTCGAGAAAGCAGGAAGCCAGGAGGTTGCCCACTCCTGGCAGACTGGAGCCGGCACAGGTTCCACATTGGAAGGATGGGCAGCAATCCAGATTGTGGCTCCCATAAAGTTCCAGTCAAATTCGGCCTATTTCAAAGGCAACTGTTCAGATGAATCAAATGCCGTGCTGTCCACAACGCCGGGCACTGAGCCTCCGACGAAAGATCAATCTGAAAAGTAACAATCTTTTCAGTCCGAGGCCATTTCTTTGACCAGCGTCCTCCTTCTCCAGAGCATGTAGATTGCCGGATAAATGGTGAGCTCCAGGATGGCTGAGGTCACAAGTCCGCCGATCATGGGTGCTGCGATGCTTTTCATAATCTCCGAACCCACTCCTGAGCTGAAGAGGATCGGTACAAGCCCGATGAGCGTGGTCCCTACGGTCATGAGTTTAGGCCTGAGCCTCTTCACCGCTCCATGCATAACCGCTTCCCGCAAGTCGGAAACACCGGTTAGCTTCCCTTCTTTTCTCCATCGTTCATAGGAAAGGTCGAGGTAGAGGAGCATAACTACCCCTGTCTCCGCATCAAGCCCCACAAGAGCAATGAGACCGACCCACACTGCAGTGCTCATATTATAGCCGAGAATATAAAGGAGCCAGAAGGAACCGACGAGGGAAAAGGGCGCAGCCAGAAGAATAATCGCCGTCTTTACGTACGATCTGGTGCTGAAATAGATAATCATGATGATAATAAGTATCGTGAGAGGTATGATGGTCTTGAGGTGGTTACGGACACTCTCGAGGCGCAGATAGTCCCCGCTCCACTCGACGCGGTAACCTTCCGGGATCTTAAATGATGCCAGGCTGTTCTTGGCTCTCTTGATGTAAGTTCCTGCATCCACTCCCGTGTAATCGATGTAGATATAGCCCGTCAACATGCCGGCCTCACTCTTGATCTGAGTGGGACCATTGACGATCCTGATGTCCGC
>CAYOYU010000189.1:1631-9968 GCA_964408265.1 uncultured Syntrophorhabdaceae bacterium | reverse complement strand
CACAAACGTATCTTCATATTATTCTGGACGGACAAACTCTTGTCAAGCGAGTTTTGCCTGTCTACCAGGTAATTCCGATTCTAATTTATGCGCATATCTTCGTGAAAGGGTCAGACCAAGCGATAGAGGATCAGGGCAAAGCCATATGCAACGGCATTAACCCTTAACGTTATATGGATACGGAGAGGCCCGTTTTCGGTAGGGGGTATGTAGTAGTCCCGTTCTTGGTTCTTATGAAGAAAACAACATCGTTTGCTCGCCACGCCATTCCGTTGATTGTGAATGTGAGAGAAACGTTGCCTCCGGAATTGCCGAATGACCCGGTAACGGTGGGAGCCTGTTTCACCCCTCCGATCAAAACATAAGCCTCGTACGATATTGCCTTAGAGCTCTTGATTTCGATCGGCACCTGCTTGTCCGCGCAGTCCCAGTTGTTGATAACGCAGGTCATCTGCTGCCGTACCTGCCAGGTGTCGTCGTACTTGGTATTGTAGTACGAATTACCACCATCAACAGTGTATTGGCTACCGGACGATCCCACAACCTGGGCCGACCTGATAAGAGTACCCGACGAGGGCAAACCATCCGCCCAATCAGCTATTGAGCTGGTGGGAATAAACCCTGTGACCGCTGCAAAAGACAACACGACAAGCAAACCAAACCGAAGGAGACGATGCGCTTTCATAGGCGCTTTCCTTTCGCAAATGAATTATCACACCCGCTGCGCCATCTATGATTACCACAGAATACGCCTTGCCACCAGGAACAAATGACTGCAAGCATCTGTTTATTGCCCGGCGTAGCATGGTATGAGTGGGCGGCGTCGAGCGGGCGACGGCTTCACTCCTTCTTGTAATACGCCGGATATATCCTTTGTGCACATTCCGGGCAGATACCGTGAGTGAAGTCAGCTTCCGAACGTTCGCTTATGTACATTTCCATCTGTTCCCAATATCCTTTGTCATTGCGTATCTTCTTGCAGGAAGTACAAATGGGAAGCAGCCCCCTTAAGGCTCTTCCCTGGGAAAGTGCTTCCCTAAGTTCAAGGGCAAGTCTCTCTTGCTCCGACAGTGTTTCCTGAAGCTCCCGTGTACGCCCCGCCACCATGGCTTGCACTTCGATCATACGCAGGCCTACGTTGACCCGCGCGCGGAGTTCTCCGGGATCATAAGGTTTCGGGAGGTAGTCGTCGGCCCCGGCTTCCAACCCGGCAACAATATCCGACTTTTCCCCCTTCGCTGTAAGTATGATGATGTAGGGGGGCTGATCTGTTTCCAAGGTACGGATCAGGCGGCACACCTCAATTCCGTCCATTTCGGGCATCATCCAGTCAAGGATAGCAAGCTTGGGGGCATCGGCTTGACGCATGGATTCCCATGCCTCGGCGCCGTTTGCCGTGACCAGAACCTCGTGCCCCTGCTTCTGCAGCACCGCTGCAAGAAGGGCCTGTGACGTAGAATCATCTTCAGCAATCAGTATTCGCATCAGGGTGTGCTCCTCGCTATTCGATCATTCCAAATCTGCTCAGCTTCCGCCGGCGAAGATTCTTTTCGTTTTACCTATGGCCGCCGTCCATTACCCTTCTCAACTGCTCGAACTCCCCTTCCAGTTCCTTCGTGCGGGCGGCTGCTGCCGTCAGGTCCCCTGTGCGGGCAGCTTTCTCGATCTCAAAGGCCACAGCCCGCAGCCGTTCTCCATCAATGTTGGCCGATGCTCCCTTGATCGTATGGGCCTGACGCTCAGCCTCAGAGGCATTGCCTGTTTCAATGAATCTTTTCAAAGACCGAATCTGCTGCGGGATATCAGTCAGAAAACAATCCTGGATCTTTCTTGCCAGGTCCTCGTCACCCATAAGGAGTTCCATCAGCTTTCCCTGTCCCGACCAGAAAAAGGTTAATCATAACATTATAGTACCCTCAATCATGTGATAATCAAGCACTTTTTCAGATAACACCGGTTATTTAAATGTAATTTTGCTTCTTTTGACCTTCGAGAGACCCAAGGCATCCGTGGAATCACGCTCATTCCTGCGGAGCCGCTGGGAGTTGCTTATTCAAAAGGGAGTTTAGGAGACTATCTTCTTGACCCGCCCTACTTCCCCGCTCTCCAGGCGCACCTTGATCCCGTGGGTGTGAACGGGTGAACTGGTCAGAATATCCTTCACTGTCCCTTCAGTGAGCGTGCCGGTCCGTTGATCCTTCTTGGGGACTATGGAAACTCTCATCCCCGGCCTGATATCTGCCCGCCTTGTTCCATCCATGTTCCTCTCCCCGGGGCCCCCCGCGCAGCCGCCTCTACTTCCGTCCTGCTCTTATTCGCCTGAACTGGCCGCCCAGAAACTGCCCGCCGAAGAAGGCCCCGATCACCAGAGGGAACGTTGCAATCTGCCAACCGACACCCGTGGCCAGGCGCAGGCCTATCACCAGCGGAACGGGCGCATGAACGGCAAGAAACCATTGCAGGGAAAACCTCCGGGTGCCCGCCCTCCAATAACCGAAGGGCAGATTAAGGAGCAGAATTACCAGTGAGATGAGGGGCAGTTTCATACAGGAGTAATATAAGTCTTTTTTCGCTGCAGATGATATACTAAGGTCCGGCCCTGCGCCACTATACTGGGAAATGGCAAGAAATTCCCGAGTTATGAAGGAACTGATGCAATCGACATGGTTCGAAAAAGGACGATCGCTCTCTGAGGCCGGCCACTATGCTGATGCGGTAGAGGCGTACACCAGGGCCATAGAGCAGGACCCGGGGAATGCATTGCTCTACAACAACCGCGGGCTCATTCACTGGAAGATGGGCAGGACCGACCTCGCCAAGAAGGATTTGACAAAGCTGGAGAAGTGAGCCCGAAAGATGCTACGGCCTATCACAATCGTGGAAATGCCTATTACATGGGTCCCCGCGACTACCTCCGCGCGATTGCGGATTACGGCAAAGCTATCGCGCTTTTCCCGAGGCATGCCCCTACCTATTATAACCGTGGAATGGCGTACAGCAAGATCGGCGACCACCAGCAGGCGATAAGAGAGTACGGCAAAGCCATAACACTATACCCAAAAGGCGCGGCTGCTTATTACAATCGGGGAATCGCTTTCAGAAAGCTGGGCAACCATAAACAGGCAATAAGGGATTTCAGCAAGGCCATAGAGCTCGATCCCAAAGATGCAGCAGCCTACAGTGAACGCGGATATACCTACGCCGACCTTCGCGACGCCAGGCACGCAATCAGAGATTTAACGACCAGTGTAGATTTGGGCCAAGAATCCTGCGGCAAACCACGGGGCATCGGCCCCTGTAACAGCAAGAAAAATTCCGATCACCCGGATTCAGATGAGATTGAATGGTGAAGAGGAGCCCTATTCCCCTTCGTCCGGTTCCACCCAGACAATGTGGTTCTTGTTGATGATGAGGACCTTCCTGATGCCATCCGGTTCACCCACGTCAAAGAGGACCACGAAGGGATATTTGCCTTTCACGAAAACGTCGGACAACCTGTCATTGCTCCCTATATTGATCTTTCCCCGTACGAGTGAACCTTCAACAGTCTTGATATAGACGGCCTTTTCCGCCACTTTGGCCTGCTTCTCCGACTTCTTTTCCATGCCAGCCTCCCTTAGCTGTGTGATGAACCGCATAGACCCGTATAGGTTTGTGTATACTTTTCATCTTACACTTCCCATGCTCAATTGCAAGAATAAATGGGGTCATGCAGCGAAGGTGTACTTCGTTCCCGCCGTATTGAGAATAAACTCAGCAGGCATCTCTGCCGAGAAGACCCCTAAGGCCTCAAACCCGGTGCAATGGGTGGGAACTATATAATCAGGCTTCATTGCCTTCATGTCGGAGACGGTCAGCCGGATCTTCTCGGGTTCTGCCCCTACCAGATGGAATCCACCCATAACCGCATGGATCCTTTCGGTGCCGGAAACCTTCTGTGCCTGCCTCACGGTATTTATGATCCCGGGGTGGGCGCAGCCGGAAAGGACTACAAGCCCCTTCCCCTTCACCTTGAAAAAGAGGGCCTGCTCCCCGTGGAAGTCGTCGACCTCGGTCGTCTCACCGCGCTTTATGAGAAGGCTTGGGTTGTCCTTCTCGTAGGGCGTAGCCCTCTCGATGCTGCCCGTAAAATAGGCTCCGGGAACAAACTGGGCCGATTTCGTCACCTCTACCACTTTCAACCCGAAGGCCTCCAGGTCCTTCTTCCTGAGTTGCCCCAGGTCCATGGGCTCAGTCGTCCCCGGACGCGACAAGAACCTCTGACTGAAAGCCTCAACACCTGCATAGAAGGGGGTCCCCTCGCGGATCTTTCCCCTGTTGGCGTTCAGGATCCCCGTCACCGCGTAGCAGTGGTCGAAGTGGCCGTGGCTGATACCAAGGGCTTCGGCCTTGCCCATATCGATATCCAGAAGAGACATGTTGTTCATGACGCCTGCCGGGTCAAGGCCGTAATCATACATGCAGGCGCTTGTCTTCCCGTCAACCACTGTCTCTATGTAGTAAGCGAGCCCGTGCTCGGCGTGAATCGATTTCCCCGGTACGGTGCGATAGCGGCTGGTTATCTCGTTGTCCGGCCGCAA
Organism: uncultured Syntrophorhabdaceae bacterium; assembly: GCA_964408265.1. Lineage (GTDB taxonomy): Bacteria > Desulfobacterota > Syntrophorhabdia > Syntrophorhabdales > Syntrophorhabdaceae > CAYOYU01. The sequence continues at coordinate 5,388 of CAYOYU010000189.1, read as the reverse complement.
TGTGTCGAAGTAGTTGTCCGTGACTACCCAGATTGTGACCTTCTCCGCTTCAATAACTCTATCCGTTTTCTGTACCATCCAGCACCCCCCCTAAAACGTTGGCTGCGGCCTGAGTCGCCAGGCCGCTCCGGTCTTTTACGTTACATCCTTTCCTCCTCCGCTGTCAACAGTACCCTCCCGCGCGTCGCAACGATGATTGACTTACCCCTTCCCGGAAGGATGATTTTGGGACGAGTCGACGCAACGGAAGGGTGACCTCCCGAACACCTCCGGAACTTTCACGACGCTGACCATCGGCCTGCAGGAGGAAAATATCATTTGACTTTCATGAGTGATACTCCTATGTTCATAGTTGAGATTCGGCTCTGCAGGCGCTGTTTCAGTGGTCGAAAGGAGGGTATCAACCGCAGAGTTTCCGGATCGAAACACAAAAACAGGGGGGGGTAACAATGGTAAGAAGATCAGCGGTTTTTCTGTTTGTCATTCTATTTTCCGTGTCACTGGCATCTTTTGTTCATGCAGAGGTGATCAAACTCAAGTTCGCCAACTACTTTCCTCCTACGCACATGAATTCAAAAGTTTTGGGCAAGTATTGCGAGGAACTGAATAGGAGGCTTGCTGGCAAGGTGGAGATTACCCAGTACACGGGCGGCACTCTTCTTACGGCGCCGAAGATGGCAGCCGGCGTGGCCAGCGGCATTGCCGACATCGGTTTCTCCAACTGCTCCTATTCGAGGGGACGTTTTCCGGTCATGGAGATCATGGAGTTGCCCCTGGGATTTCCGAGCAGTTGGATAGCAACTCACGTGGCCAACGATTTCTATGACAAATTCAAACCCAAGGAGTGGGATACCTATCATGCCCTCATGTTCAGCACAAGCCCTCCGAACGTAATCCAGACCCTCAACAAGCCCGTAAAGACCCTGGAAGAGCTGAAGCAGTTGAAGATAAGAGGCCAGGGGAGGCTCGCCGATATCGTGAAGGCCCTGGGCGCCGTGCCCATGCCCATCGAGATTGTTGACCTTTACGAAGCACTGAGAAGAGGAGTCATCGACGGCACCTACACCCCCCTCGAAACGTTGAAGGGCTTCAAACTGGGGGAAGTGGAGAAATACGTCACCGCATCCTGGAAAGTGGGGAGCGTCTTTGCATTCTACGTAGTCATGAACAAGGGCAAATGGAACAGCCTGCCTCCGGACGTCCAGAAAGTGATCACCGATTACAGCAAGGAGTTCATCGGGCTATGGGCCGTTGAGTGGAACAATATAGACATCGAAGGCGCGGACTTCTTCAAGAAACAGGGCGGCCAGATACTGCCTATTTCCGACGCGGAAGCGGCCAGATGGGCGAAAGCCGCCGAGCCTGTTGTCGCGGACTTCAGGAAGGACCTCCTGTCCAAGGGATATAAAGCAGCCGAAATAGAAGGATGGCTGGCCTTCATAAAGGAGCGCATCGAGTACTATAAGGCCCAGGAAAAAACCAAGAAGGTACCGACGGCATACCAGTATTAATCAGGAGAGCAGATCCTTTGAACCGAAAAGGGCCATGACCCCCGTTTGGGTTATGGCCCTTGATGCACCTGCCCTCCAACTCTCGCAAAAAATGGATTTCCTCAAGTTGCTCTATTTCACCCAACCGGAACAACCAATGAGAATATTGAGAAAGTCGGCGACGGAACAGACCATGGAAGAGAAGGGAAGTGCGGGCCTTAAGCCCCTAAGGAGGAGTCAGGTCCGTTTCTTGATTGAATGGCCCGGCCCGGTGCCGATCTTCCGTCCCATAGCCTGAATCCTCATCACCGCGCATTGCGTGCATACCTCGGCCGATTCCGTGATGCATGGTTTGCCGGGGTAAAGGAGATAATCTTTCCGGTACTTGAGCGGCGTATTGTTGGGCATGAAAATATTCCCACCTACCTTAAGAACTCTGTTCCGTCCTTCATCGGGGAAGACCGCATCAAAGGCCGTGGTGGCCGGGATATGGGCATCGGGGTTGAATATGCGGAGCACGGCAATTGCTTTGAAGAACATTTCCCTGTTGTCATCGTAGGCGTTCTTCTCATCTCCCAAGGGAGTATCGGGGTGGGGGATGAACGGTCCTATCCCGATCATGTCGAGATCCAATGTCCGGCAGAGGAGGATGTTGTCTGCAAGGACCTGCAGGGTCTCTCCGGGTAAACCTATCATGAATCCGCTTCCCGTCTGAACTCCGGCAGCCTTCAGGTCATAAAGGCATCTCAGGCGCTCCTCGAGGGTCGACCCCGGGCGCAGGCGCCGAAAGAGCTCGGGATCGCTCGTCTCAAACCTGAGCAGGTACCGGTCCATGCCGCAGTCGTGCCAGTATCTGTAGGTCTCCAAGGGACGGCTGCCCACGGAGAGCGTCACGGAGAGCCCTGTCTCGCCCTTTATCCTCCTTATGATCTCCCCCAGTTCCTCGTCGGTAAAGGCAGGCGTCTCTCCGGACTGGAGGACAACGGTGGTCTTTTCGGTGCCCACCATGCTGTAAGCGGTCTCCAGGATCTCGTCGGCGTCCATGGCATAGCGCGAAACCCCCTTGTTTCCCGCCCTGATCCCACAGTAGTGGCAGTTCCTGGCACATATGTTGGAGAACTCGATGATGCCCCGGATAAATACCTCGTCGCCCATCTTCTCTTTGCGCACTTCGTCTGCACGTTGGTAGAGCCGGAGCAGGTCCTCCCCCTCGCTTGCGAGGAGTCTGAGAGCTGCATCTTTTGTGTAGGCTTCGCCGGTGAACATTCGACCCTATCTTGATCCAAATAGTGGGATAAAACAATATACCCTGTAAGGGATTTCGAATTCAACGCCAATCAGCGCCCTGGAACAGAATTAGGCTTGTCCCGACAGGAGGGACGGCTCTTCAGTCGCGTCTGCCAATGGAGCCGGGCCGATTGAATTCCAGGGGGATCTGCCTTAGATTTGAGGCGAAAGGAGACAAGGGACAAGGTCGTGCCAAAAGACCACGGGACGATGGGGACAAGGGATGGACCCACGATAGCTGAAAGGAGTGAGCCGGGCGACGAGCGGGTAGTCCGCTGCAGCCTCCTCCTCAAAGGAACGGTTCAGGGCGTGGGCTTCCGTCCCTTCGTCTACCACATGGCAGGCATACACGGCATTACCGGGAAGGTAGGCAATTCAGGGACGGGCCTCGTGATCGAAGCGGAAGGGCCTGAAGAAAAGGTTGAATCCTTTCTGAAATCCCTCACGCAGAGCCCGCCGGCGCTTTCACAAATAACCAGTCTCCAGCGGAGCGACCTGCCCCCTCTGGGATACAACAGCTTCGACATCGCCCTCAGTACGGATTTTGACCGGAGCGGGGCCCTCATTCCCCCGGATGTGGCAACCTGCCCTGACTGCCGCGAAGAGATCCTCAACACACTGGACCGCCATTACCAATATCCCTTCACAAACTGCACCGGCTGCGGGCCGCGGTTCACCATCATCACCCGCCTGCCCTATGACCGGCCTGCAACTTCTATGAGGATCTTTGTCATGTGCCCCTTCTGTGAGAAGGAATATCGTGATCCAGGGGACCGGAGATTCCACGCGCAGCCTGTGGCCTGCCCTGCCTGCGGGCCCCGGGCGGAATTGAGGGACCGGGCAGGAGCACCCTGCGGAGCACGGGAAGAGTGGCTCCGGAAGGCCTGGGATCTTCTGTCAGAGGGACGGATACTGGCCCTCAAGGGCGTAGGCGGCTTCCACCTCGCCTGCGATGCGAAGAATCCGAAAGCCGTTGAAAC
>CAYOYU010000189.1:0-1621 GCA_964408265.1 uncultured Syntrophorhabdaceae bacterium | reverse complement strand
CCGGAAGGGACGCAAGAGCAAACCCCTTGCCGTCATGTGCAGGAATCTGGAAACCATACAAAAGTACTGTATCGTGGGTGAAGCGGAAAAAGCGGCGCTCCTGTCTCCCGCGGCTCCCATCGTTATTCTGGAGCGCAAACCGGGTTGTGCTCTTCCTTACGCCCTGGCGCCGGGCCTTAACTCCGTCGCCGTGATGGTGCCCTACAGCCCCCTTCATATCCTCCTTCTCCAGGGGCCATGCGACACCCTGGTCATGACAAGCGGCAACCGCACAGGACTGCCCCTCACTATAGACAACGAAAGGGCATTCAGGGACCTCGGGCAGGTAGCAGACTTCTTTCTTCTCCACAACAGGGAGATAGTCAATCGCTGCGACGATTCTCTCCTCCAGGTCGTCGATGGCGAAACGCAGTTTCTGAGGCGTTCTCGGGGATATGTGCCGCACCCGATCCATGTGACGCCGAAACAGCCGTCGCCCGTGGTTCTCGGGATCGGTGGGGAGATGAAGAACTCCTTTTGCCTTCTCAGGGGCGATGAGGCTTTCATGAGCCAGTATATCGGGGAGATAGGAAACCTGGAGGGGGAAGAGAACCTCAGGATGAGCCTCCTCGGTTTTCAGCGGCTTATCGGAGCGGAACCTGAAATCGTGGCCTTCGACGCGCATCCCGAATACTCCTCTGCCGCCGTGGCGCGTTCCATTCCGGCCCGCTGCCACGTCCCTGTCCAGCACCACCATGCCCACTTCGCCAGCTGCCTGGCCGAAAACGGGTTCGACGGGAATGAAGCAATCGGCGTGATTCTCGACGGCACGGGATACGGGACAGACGGCTCTCTCTGGGGTTTTGAGGTACTATCCGGCGGCTATGCCGATTTCACGAGGGAGTACCATCTCGCTTACGTCCCCCTGCCGGGCGGAGAAAAGGCTATCCGGGAACCCTGGCGCACGGCCTGCGCCTACCTCGTCCAAATCCTGGGCGAAGAAGGCAAAGACCAGGCCCAAGCCCTCTTCCCCGACAGGCCCGTCGATGCCGTGGTGCGGATGGCGGCCCAGGGTTTCAATTCACCCCTCTCATCGGGATGCGGCCGTCTTTTCGATGCAGTCTCTGCTCTCCTTGGAATCTGTTTGGATTGCACCTACGAAGGACAGGCCGCCATCGAACTCGGGGAATGGGGACGAAAGGCGGAGGAGGAGCATCGGCCATACCCTTACAGGATCGAAGCCGGTCTCCTCATACCCGATGAGATCATCCTGGCAATCCTCGCCGACCTGGCTGATAAAACGCCTGTCCCTGCAATAGCGCACCGTTTTCTCCACACCATAGCCTGTGCTGTCTGCGACCTCGTCGAAAGGGTTTCAGCAATGACAGGGGTTCGTACCGTAGCCCTGAGCGGCGGCACGTGGCAGAACCCCACACTTTTTCAGACTGCACGAAGGATGCTCCTTGAACAAGGTTTTCAGGTACTTTACCATCGCCTCGTTCCGGCCAATGACGGAGGAATAGCCCTGGGCCAGGCAATGGTGGCACATCACAAGTGTAAAGATTGAATAAACACAGGCCATACGAAAAGGAAAGACGGGGAAAGATGCAATGAAACCTGATGGCTCCGGGTCGTCCTACAC
>CAYOYU010000188.1:4036-9969 GCA_964408265.1 uncultured Syntrophorhabdaceae bacterium | reverse complement strand
TGGCGGAGGGTTGTCCTTAAGCAAACCGTCGGGAGGCGAGGAAGCTCGGTCTTTGGCATAAACCAAAGTTCCGAAGCCGGACCCCCTTTCGGGGGCAGGCGCGAGCGCCACAACCAGCCCGCACCGCGGGCGGGAAGGGGTGGCCGGGGCACCCACGAAAGTGGGTCGTAGCTTGATGCTGGTGGAGGGGGCCTGTCCTCCCGAAGGGGGGGCGACGTGAGCCCAGGTAACTGCCCGCTGGAGCGGAATGAGCGTGTTTGTGTAGGACGACCCGGAGCCATCAGGTTTCATTAGTTTGTCCCTGCTCAATCCTCACACCTCGTCTTCATGGGACTTTTGGCACTACCGGACCGGTACCCGCAAGTTTGTCGGCCTCTGTCACCCATCCGCCCCCCATCGATTTGTAGAGGTTCACAAGGGACCGGAACAGGACTCCCTGGGTCTGCGTGTAGGCGAGCTCCGCCGTGAAGAGGCTCCGTTCGGCGTCAAGGACCTCCAGGTAGCTTGTGTAGCCGTTCTCATACCTCAATACTGCAAGCCGCGCATAGCTTCGCAGGGCTTCTACCTGCTGCTTCTGAATCCCGAGCTGCTCCCTCGATTTGCGCTGATCGATGAGGGCGTCCTCCACTTCTCTGAAGGCCTGCTGGATGGCCTGCTGGTAACGCAGGAGGTACTGCTGCTGCTGTGCTTCGGCAGCCTTCACCTGGCCCGCAATGGCCCCTGCCGTGAAGATAGGCACCGTGACCGGTACTGAGTAACTCCACATCTTTGCAGGCCCCGTGAAGAGCGTGGCCAGGTCGGTGCTCTCGACCCCGTAGGAACCGGTGAGGGAGATGACGGGGAAATAGAGCGCCTTGGCTACCCCTATCCGTGCGTTGGCGGCGATGAGGTTCTGCTCTGCCTGCCGGATGTCGGGTCTCCTTTCGAGAAGCTGCGACGGGAGACCTGATGGGACCGCCGGAAGAGCAAGGTCGTCAAGTTCCCTGCCCCGCGGAATAGGACCCGGATTACGGCCGAGAAGGATGCTCAGAGCGTTCTCCTGCTGGACGATCAGCTTCTGGATGAGAGGGACCGTTGCAAGGGCGGATTGATACTCCGATTCCACCTGGCGCAGCTCCAGTTCCGAGATAAGACCCCGGCCGAAACGCAGTCTGAAGATTTTCAGGGAATCCTCACGGCTCCGTGCGGTCCTTTGGGCAATTTCAAGCTGTTTGTCGAGATATCTGAGGTCGGTGTAGCCTGTAGCCACGGAGGAGACGACGCTGAGAAGAACGCCGCGCCTGCCCTCCTCAGTGCTGAGAAGGTCGGATCTGGCCGCCTCCGTGGCCCGCCGGATACGTCCCCAGATATCGATCTCCCAGCTTGCCGATGCGAAAACCTGGAAGTCGGTGTAGGGGTTCTCCGCGGTATTGGACCAGGGAGGGTTCGTATAGTGGGTCACGCCCTTGCGCACGCCTATGCCGTCCGCCTGGACCCTGGGGAAAAGCGCGGCTCGCGTGGTGCCGTAGCGGCCTGCGTATTCCTCGACCCGCGCCGTAGCGATGAGAAGGTCTCTGTTCGCCTGGAGTGCCTCCTTGATAAGGCTGACCACCACAGGATCATTGGACTGCTCCCACCAGGCCGTATCGACAAGATCGCGGGCTTCAGGCTCGGTGAGACGCCATCCTGCAGGGGCATTGACGGCAGGACGCCTGTAATCCGGACCTATGGTACAGGAGACCAGGAGAAGAAGAACCATGGCCGAAATGAGGATTCTATACATGGTCGTCCTCCTTCTTTGCGGCATGACCGTTATCTGTGACAGGCGCCTTGATCGCACTGCCTTCCGTAACGGAGGTATGCTTCTTCGGCCGCCTCGCCACCTTTTCCACGATGAAGAAGGTGACGGGGATGAGGAAGATGGCGATGACCGATGCTGCCAGGGTGCCGCCCATGACGGTAGTACCCATGGACCGGTGGGCGGACGCGCCGGCCCCGCTCGAGAACACAAGGGGAAGAACGCCAAGGAGAAAGGCAAAGGACGTCATCAGGATAGGCCGGAGCCTGAGCCTTGCCCCTTCGAGGGCTGCATCGACGAGGGGCAGACCCTTTTCGTAACGCGTCTTGGCGAACTCGACGATGAGGATGGCATTCTTCGCCGCCAGGCCGATGAGAACGATGAGCCCTATCTGGGCATAGACATTATTCACTATACCCCGAAGCCATATAGCCATGAAGGCGCCGAAGATAGCCACCGGCGTGCCGAGGAGGACGCTGAAGGGCAGAGACCAGCTCTCGTACTGGGCGGCAAGGATCAAAAAGACGCAGAGCAGGGAAAAGCCGAAGATGGCCGACGCAGGAACGCCCTCCTGGGCCTTTTTTTCCTGGAAGCTCATGTCCTTGTAATCCATGCCCATCTCCGGCGGCATGGTGTCACGGAATACCTCCTCCAGGGCCTTCATGGCCTGGCCTGAACTGTACCCCGGTTTCGCCATGACGTTGACCTGGGCGCAGCGGTAAAGGTTATACCGCGTGGTGAACTCCGGACCCGGCCTGGTCTCCATGGTCGTCAGCGCGGACAGCGGCACCGGATCACCCTTGTCATTGAGCACGTAGAACTGGCCCACGTCTTCCGCCTTCCTCCGGTACTCCCCTTCCGCCTGTACATATACCTGCCACTGTCTCCCGAAGCGGTTGAAGTAGTTGATGAAGTAGCCGCCCATGAAGGCCTGGAGGGTCTGGTAGACCTGTCCCAGGTCGACGCCCTGCTTGAGCACCTTGTCTCTGTCCACCTTCACGAAAACCTGCGGCACTCCTGGAACGAAGGTAGTGGTGACGCGGGCAAGTTCCGGCCTCTTCCGTGCCGCCTCGATGAACTTGTTCACGTTCTCTCCCAGGAAAACTACATCCTTCCCTGCCCTGTCCTCGAGAACCATGGTAACGCCTCCGGCAATCCCGATACCCTGGATGGGAGGCGGAGGAAAGGCGAAGGCCACGGCTTCCGGGAGTTTGCCCAGTTCCCTGTTCAGGTGCTCCATTATGGCTTCGTAGCGCTCCTCGGGCTTCTTTCGATGCTTCCACTCCTTGAGTGTGATGAAGAAGAAGCCGCTGTAGGTGTTCTGTGAGATACTCATGAGGCTCAGGCCCGTGACGGTCTGAAAGTGCTCCACCCCCGGGGTCTTCTTGAGTATCGCCTCCACCTTCCGGCAGACCGCGTCGGTCCTCTGGAGCGAGGCGGCGTGCGGCAGCGCCACGTTGACGTACATGTAACCCACGTCTTCATCTGGCAGAAACCCCATGGGGATTCCCCTGCCCACGCTTAAGCCGACGATGGAGATAACCACGAGGAAGAGAAGACTGAGAAGGCTCTTGCGGATCATTGCACCGCAGAGTCTCACGTAGCCCTGGGAAGCGCGGTTGAATGTGCGGTTGAACCATTCGAAGAAGGGGCTCAGCAACCTGCCGTACTGCTTGCCCGGCTTCAAAAGCAGAGCACAGAGCGCAGGGCTCAGCGTAAGGGCATTGAAGGCTGAGATGAGCACCGATATGGCTATGGTGACGGCAAACTGCTGGTAGAGCCGGCCGGTGATGCCCGGGATAAAGATGGTGGGGACAAATACGGCCGACAGGATAAGGGCGATGGCCATGACAGGACCCGAGACCTCGCTCATGGCCTTGAAGGCGGCATCCTTCGGGGTCATACCCTCTTCGATGTGGCGCTCCACCGCCTCCACCACGACAATGGCATCGTCCACGACGAGGCCTATGGCGAGAACCAGGCCGAAAAGGGAGAGGGTGTTGATGGAAAACCCGAGCAGCGGGAAGGCCGCAAAGGTGCCCACGAGCGAGACGGGAACCGCCAGCGCAGGGATGAGGGTTGCCCTCCAACCCTGGAGAAAGATGAAGACCACCAGAATGACCAGGGCGAGCGCTTCGAGGAGGGTGATGACGATCTCCTTTATGCCCTCGTTGATGGACCTCGTCGTGTCGAGGGCAACGGTATATTCCAGGTCCTTGGGGAACCTTTTTCTTGCCTCTTCAAACATCTTCCTGACGCCTGCAACCGTTTCCAATGCGTTTGACCCGGGAAGCTGGTAAACGGCCATGACTCCGGAGGGCTTGCCGTCGATCCGGGCGACCACGTCGTATGTCTGTGCACCAAGTTCGATCCTGGCCACGTCTTTCAGCCGCACGATGGAGCCGTCCGGGTTTGCCCGGACGACAATGGACTCGAATTCCTCCCGTGAGGCGAGACGCCCCTGGGTCCTCACCGTGTAGGTGAACTCCTGGCCGGGAGGTACCGGCTCGCCGCCTATTTTCCCTGCGGGATTGACGGTGTTCTGCTTCTGCACGGCGTTAACGATATCCGGGACGGTGATCCCCAGTTTGCCCAGGGTATCGGGCTTGACCCAGATGCGGATGGCATACTGGCCGGCGCCGAAGATGTTCACCATGCCCACCCCGGGAACCCTCAAGAGCTGGTCAACGAGGTTGATGTTGGCATAGTTTGCAAGAAAAGTGGCATCGTAGGTATTGTTGGGCGACGTGAGGCCGATGATCATCATGGGCGAGGTCCTGCCCTTCTGCATGGTGACGCCGTAGTTGCGCACGTCCAGGGGCAGCATGGCCTGGGCCTGGTTCTGCCTCATCTGCGTGAAGATGAGGTCAGTGTTAGGGTCGCTCTTCACGTCGAAGTTGACGAACATCCTCATGGCGCCGTTGCTGGAGTTGATGGAATAGATGTAATTCATATTGTCCACACCGCTTATCTGCTGTTCGATGGGCGTGGCAACGGACTGCTCCACGGTCTCTGCGTCGGCTCCCGTGTAGGTTGTCATGATGGACACCTCGGGAGGGACCACCTCGGGGAATTGGGCGATGGGCAGGCCGAGAAGGGCTACAATCCCCAGGATCACGAAGATGATGGAGATGACCATGGCAACGATAGGGCGGTTAATGAAGAACCTGGACATGGGCTTAACCCCCTACCCTTTCTTGGGCTGTTCTTCGGCTTTCTGCGGCTTCACTCCCTGCCCGGTCACGGGCTGCCGACCGTTTTTGGGGACGCCTTTCCCGACATCGGCCGGTAGACCCGCAAAGGGCTTTGGGGTAACTAACCCCCCTTCCCTCACTTTCTGGAGGCCCTCGGCGATCACTTTATCGCCCGGTTTCAGACCCTCCTCGATCACCCACAGGCTGTCGACGCGCTCCGCCACCTTGACGGGCTTGATGGTGACCTTATTGTCGGGACCCACCACGGCCACCTGAAATCCCCCCTGGAGTTCGGTCACCGAGCGCTGCGGTACCAGGAGCGCCCCCTTCTTGAGGGTGGTCTGGGCGCGGACGCGGGCAAACTGTCCCGGCCGGATCGCATTGCCCGGATTGGGGAAAAGAGCTGCCACCTTGATGGTGCCTGTCCGGACGTCCACCTGCCGGTCGGCAAAAGCGAAATTTCCCTTGTGGGGATGGATGCGGCCGTCTGCAAGGACAAGCTGGAGAGGAAGATTCTCGCCGTGTCCCCTGGTGCTCTGGACGTGTTTCAGGTATTCCTGTTCGCTCATGGAGACGTAGACCTTGATCGGGTCCACCGTGGAGACCGTGGTCAGTTCCTCTATGGAGCCTGTCCCCACCAGGTTCCCCAGTTGGGCCTTGGCGATTCCCGCGATCCCCGGGATGGGGGAGACAATCTTGGTAAATCCGAGATCAACCCGGGCCTTGTCTACCCCAGCCTGTGCCGCCACGACTGCTGCCCCCGCCGCCTGCTCGGTTCCCACAGCGTCATCAAGATCCTTGAGGCTTATTGCCTTTAGCTCTACAAGCGGCTTTATCCGCTCAAGATTGGCTTTTGCTATGGCCCACCTGGCCTGCTGCTGGGTAAGCTGCCCCTGGGCTTGGTCAAGGGCTGCTTGGAATGTGCGGGGGTCGATCTTAAAGAGGACCTGCCCTTTCTTGAC
>CAYOYU010000188.1:0-4026 GCA_964408265.1 uncultured Syntrophorhabdaceae bacterium | reverse complement strand
GTAGCCTTGAACCTGGGCACGGATCGTCGCATTCACGAAGCCGTCAGTGGATGCTGTCCATTCGGAATAGACGGGAACGTCCCTCACCATCACGTCCGTCACCTCTACAGTTGGAGGAGGCGGTGCTTCACGGGTCCGGCCGCCCTTGCATCCTATGAGAATCAGAAAGGCACACGCCATGAGAAGGATGCCTGCACAGAAAAGGAACGTCGCCCTATTCTTCGATATCATCGAATAACCCCTCCTTGTTACTGCAACGTTCTTACAGCAATGCTACTGCCGCACACCGCGCCCCTGTATCATTCTCTGAAACGGGCACCCACAGATTGACAAATAGGGTATCATAACAACATTTCCGTTGACAACGAATATATGACCCGGAGTTTTCACAATTGAGGTTTGAAATAGGAGGATAAAGCCATGTCTTTCCGGGCCTCTTTTCAGCCCGGCGCCCCTGCCCTCTTCAATTCCTCTCGGCTCTTTCTTGATTGGTGATTACCTGGGGATTGGGATTTGGATATTGGTTATTCTCTTTATCTACACATACCACATTTCAGCTTCGAATAGCTCCGAAGGGACTTTTACCGGGAAGTACCCGCGTTTGGGGATTCTGTCCACGTTCATTTCATCCAGTTTGAGGGAGCACCAGATACCGACCTTGTCGTTGCATTTTACGCCCAGACTGTCGAAAGAGACGACCATCTCAAAGGCTTCCTTGAAGGCTGCCTTTATTGGCAGGCTCCCTTCGACAGCCCCATCCCTGACCCGGTAGACCACTTTGAAAGTCTCCGATCCAATGAGATTGATCTCGAAGGAACAGGCCTCCATATTCTGGACGAATCCCTTGTTTATATCGAGCCGCAGGTAGAGGTTCCTCTCGTCGAATCCGAAGTGGCAGCCCTTGATCAACGTTACCGCGTCATGCATGGCGACGCCGTGTCCCTTGCCTTCGAGGAAGCCTGCACCCATCCAGTCGAAGTAGCTGGTCACCTCGCCGTCGATTGTGGGATGTATGAAATTCACCGGCTCCGTCGTAGGGAGCACTTCCCTGTCTTCCATCATGATGGGGATGGACAGGACTTCAAGGGGTTCCTTCCCGAGGAACCGGTAGACGTTGGAAAGATTCTCACGGAAGAGAAAGTCGAATATGTCATCGTTCTCGGAAGAATGCTCGTCGCCGTACCACCAGAACCAGTCGCTGCCTTCGGCGATGTAGATCGATTCCCAGGCGGCGCTGTTTTTCCGTTCCGGGTCTTCTTTCTCCAGGAGGTCGCGGGTCTCAGCCAGAAGATCCCAGCCTGTATTATCCTCAACGTGGCCGATCCAGATGGCGAAGTTATGGCCGATCCAGGACCCGGAGAAGCTGTGGTGCAGTACGCCATAGTCAGCACCTTCGCGCAGGTGCTCCGATATGGTGGTGGGAATGATGGCCGGTTCTTTCAGTATGCCCTCGTAGAGATAGCTCAGAAAATCGCGGCCGTCGTTCACATAGTTTTCCCAGGCATTCTCTCCATCCATGGCGATTGTGATGAGGGGTTTGTGAACTCTGCCGCCCAAGGCTTCCCCTGCCCTTTTTATCCTGTTGACGCAGTCCGTTGCAGCCTCCTTTGGATCGGACTTGGAATAATGGAATGAAATCAAATCGGAGAGCGCCTGGTCCCTGAAAATCATGCTGATTTCTTTGTCACCCCTGATGAACTTGTAGGGTTTATAAAGGATATCCGGACTGGCCAGCGTGCCCCGGTCATCGCGCCGCGCCTCGAAGCGCAGGCTCTGATAAAGAATGTCTTCGTCCGTGGCGAGCCACTTTACCCCGTGGTCCATGTACGCTTCCAGGGCCGCGTCGCTCACGGAACCCTCGGGGGGCCACATTCCTTCCGGCGTCATTCCAAAGGTGGCAGAGAAATAGTCCAGGGCAGAGCGAATCTGATGCGCCGCATCCTCTGGCCTCAAGAAGGATCTCTCGGGCAGCCTGATCCCGGGCAGAGCTTCCGTTGCCACCCTGCCGTCTATGAGAAGAGGGATGATGGGATGGTAGTAAGGAGATGTGGAGATCTCGATGACCCCATCGACGGCAAGCTGTTTATAGAGGGGGATGATCCTTTTCAGGATATCTTTCTGCACATTGCCGAGGATCTCTTTGTCCTCTTCGATGAATCCTCTGCCCTTTGACTTGAGGTAGCTGAGGCCGTCATACTGCCCGAAAAAACCCGGGTCGACCCATGACAGGTAGAAGAGGATCTGCAGGTCACGAAGGTCGTCGTCGGTGAAGTATTCTTTTATGGCCTTGATCCCCTGCTTGGGATAGTAGAAACCACGTTTCCGCAGGAGTTCGTAGTAGCGGGGAAAAGGCTTGATCATGTTGTCCCAGTTGGCACTGAAGAAATTCATCACCAGAAAATCTTCTTCCGCTTCCGACAAATCCTCGGGCGGCTTCCGGAAGATCTGCAGGAATGTATCCTTCACCTGCAGGTCCTGGTATTCAAGGAGCTGGGCAAGCAGAGACGGTACGACATTGAAGTTCTGCTTCATGCCTGGAAAATCCTGCAGCATGGAAGCCATGTCCAGATAATCCTTGGTGCCGTGCAGGAGTACCCAGGGAAGAAGATATTCTCCGGTGGACAGGTTCTTATAGTATGGTTGGTGCATGTGCCAGAGAAAAGCGATACGGACGGGTTCCATGGTATCAGACCTCTATATGACGAAAGGTAATATCTCTATCTATTTCCATAAGTCCCGCTGACCCCGGATACCCGTAGGACGCCCTGAAGGAGCCGGGGTTGAATAGAATCGTCTCCCCTTTCAGGCGGTAAAAGGCCTGATGGCTGTGGCCGAAAATAATGACGTCAACGCCGGGAAATTCGTTATAGGCAAACTCTTCAATCCCAAAATGTCTTCCCTTTCCGTGGATGATCCCTATTCTCTTCCCCATTACCGTCTCCACCCTTTTTTCAGGCAGAAGGCGTGCCAGGTCAAAATCATCCATGTTTCCCTGCACCGCTTTCAGGTCCCAGTTGCAGAGAAACTCATAGACAGGCAGGCCCGTCATATCACCTGCATGGATGAGCATATCCACGTCGGCGAATACCCTGCCCACGACATCCTTCAACTCCTCCGTTACGCTGCCCAGATGAGTGTCCGAAAGAATCCCGATTTTTATCATGATTACGACTAACTTTATAGGAAACCGCAAAAACTGTCAATTGAATAGGGGCTCTCGTCGCCCCCTCCGCCAGCCAAGCTGTCGGAGACCTCCCACACCCGCTATGCGGGTACCCGGCGACAGAAGTCGCTAAGTGGCTCAACTTCAAATCTTCTCAGCTTCTTACCTTCTGTCCTTCCAGGGCTCTCGCCTGCCCTCGGACACGGGGGTCGCCCCCCCTCCGGGAGGACAGGCCCCCTCCGCCAGCCAAGCTGTCGGAGACCTCCCACACCCGCTATGCGGGTACCCGGCGACAGAAGTCGCTAAGTGGCTCAACTTCAAATCTTCTCAGCTTCTTACCTTCTATCCTTCCAGGGCTCTCGCAAGGGGGAGATACTGAGGGACAGAAGGGACCCAGGAGACCTGAGGGACATATGAAGATCTCACGCATTTCCCATAAGTCCCATAAGTCCCTTGAGTCCTTTTATCTACGCTAGTCCCTTAATTGACAGGGGGCTGTTGCCGGTGGTAGATTGATACGGTGAAAATCACAGGAACACTCCACCGGAGATTCTACTCCTACCTGTTGGTCGAGTTGTGCTACATCTTCTTTCTCTCGCTGGGATTGCTCACCTTTATCATGGTCCTGAGCAGGCTCGGCAAGCTGGCCGACCTCGTCATCAACAAGGGGGTAGAAGTAAAGGACATCCTTCTCCTCATCGTCTATTCATCACCGCCCTACCTTACCTTCACTCTTCCCATGGCTTTCCTCCTCTCCACCATCGTTGTCCTGGGAAGGCTCTCCACCGAAAATGAGATTCTGGCGCTGAAGGCTAGCGGCGTCAACCTTAACTGCCTTTTTATCCCCATTACTGCCATGGCCG
>CAYOYU010000187.1:0-9991 GCA_964408265.1 uncultured Syntrophorhabdaceae bacterium | reverse complement strand
AACGAGATCCCTGTCTCCGCCGAGTAACGGACAGACCGTCTTTGCCATTGTTGCCATGGAGAGCGAGTGTTCAAGAAGGCCGCCCAGATAGGTGTGGTGAACACCTATTGAGGCGGGCAGATAGAAGAATCTTTCCAGGAACTCGCTCTTACCGTTGAAGAGCCGAAGCAAAGAGTGAAGGTGGGGATCCTTGATCTCGTCCACCAGTGAGAAATACTCCTTTTGAAGGTCGGCGGATTCCCTTTTGCCTCCGGAGTAAAGGTCCTTGAGATCTTCCATGGATAAAGGGGTGCCCACCTTTCTGATATCGCTCACCGTAAGCTGGAGTCTATCCTGGTAGAGTCTCGTCCGGCCCCGTACCTGGACGATATCGTTCCTGTCGAAGAGGTTTCCCAACTCGTCTGCCCTTTCCCAAACCTTGCCTTCGATGGTCCCTGATTTGTCCTTAAGATCCAAATTGATATACTTCGTATTGCTTTTTGTGGACAATATGCTCTTCTTGACCACCACGAAGACGTCATTGACCTCCAGGTTTTCCCTGGTAATGTCTTTCACGAGGATATGCTTGGTCATGGAGTATTCCCGAAATGCTGGTAGCCTCTGCTCCCAGGTTGGACTTCAACACCATGGGAAAAGAGCCGTACCCCTTTTCCTCTCACAATTTCGCCGATTATTGAGAGGGGCAGCCGTTTCTCTTTCAGTGCCTTGAAGATGGGCAGTTTTTCTTTGGGGAAGGTAAAGAGAAACTGGTAGTCCTCGCCACCTGAAAGGGCGAGTTCCTCCTTTCCATCTCTTCTGAAAAAGGCCGGCATCGGTATTGATTCCAGGCGAATTTCTGCCGCCTTCCTGCTCTGTTCCATCATTCGTTCGAGGTCGATAAGAAGGCCGTCGCTTATGTCCATCATCGCGATAGTTATACCACTATTCACCAATTCCCGCCATAGGGCATAAGGGGGTTTGGGGCTCCTGTATCGCTCCACAAACCTGCTATTCCCGCGGGCAACTGTACCTTTTTTAAGAAGGCTCAGCCCGTAAGCACTTTCGCCAAGGAGACCGGTAACGGCGATCAAGTCACCTGTCCTGGCCTTGTTTCTTCCAAGATATTCCCCCGTAACGAGTCTTCCTACCATAGAAACATCTATGACCAACTCTTCCCGAGTGGCGGTGGTATCTCCCCCCAGCAGGGACAGGCCAAATTCGCCCGCCGCCTTTTTCATACCTTCGTAGAGTTCTTCAATTTCTTTGTAAGAAACGTGGTTCGGCACGCCAAGGGTGACGAGGAAGTAAAGAGGTTCCGCTCCCATGGAAAGGAGATCGGAGACATTCACGTAGACCGACTTCTTACCTACATAATAGGCGTCCACGAAGGCAAGCTCAAAGTGGACATGTTCAACCATTGCGTCTTGAACAAAGACGAGGGGAGTTCCGTTCAGGTCAACCACTGCCCCGTCGTCGCCAATCCCTCGGAGTATGGACGGATTCCTCTTCTCAAATCGTCCGAGCCTCCTGATAAGTTCGTTTTCGGGGATTTCCATGGCTTCAGCCAAGATCATACCAGTTCCGGAGGACCCAATTCAAGGCAAATGGGCCGGTCGTGGTATTTCACGTCCTTTTGAAAAAGAGGGTTCACCCCGAAAGTCCATCAAAGGAGGGGAAGCGTAGCAGCTGCGATTGACAAGCAATTTTAGTGCCACAATCAGCTGAGAAGACTGTTATGTGGACAGAACTACTTGAAATGATTGAATAGCTTGTGAAAAATATCTATGTTCGGAAACGTATACCATTGTCCTGTTATACAGGATTTGTCCTAAAAAAGGGAATGAACTAACTTAGTGAAATAAATTACTAACTTACGACGAGTAGACGACGCAATGATACTGCACACACATATTTCACAAATGCGCAAAAAATGCCTTGACATCGATTTACGGGATTGCTATTTTTCCTACTGACCCTAAAGGGTTTGGTCCACGGGTCCGGCAAAGCCGAAATGATACAGGGGATAATGAAGCTGCTGTCGAGAAAGATCCAGAGCAAAGAAGATGTGTGGTTCGACGGGGAGAGTTTGGTATGTACTGCTGGTTCCGAGTCTGCGGGAATCGTGACGGGTTCCGGCGTACCGGGCTGGCTGAGTATTTTAGAGATAGACAGGCTATAAGGATTTCGAAAGCAGAAAAAGGGGGGGCCCCATGAGAAACCGAAATTTACAGGTGCTAATCTTTGTTGGAATTGTCATAGCAGGCATTTGCAGCATTCTGGGAAGCGGCGGCGGAGGCGGAGGCGGCACAGATTATGTGCCGGTGCCCACTGCAACCGCCAACGCGTCCGCAACGTGCATGGTCTGTCATGCGAGGAACGTGGCGCCCGTTTATGTTGTCAATGGAGTGCCCTTAGCATCGGCCCCTACTATTGTTTCAGAGTATAAGTTCTCAAAGCACTACACCAATGATGCCGCGAGCTGCGCGTCCTGTCATAAACCCAATACCAACCACCCCAACCCCGTTGATCCCGTTGTCAGGAATCCTGATGCAACGGCAAACACGAAAGGGGGCGCAGGCAATATTTGTCTGGAGTGCCACTCCGGTCTGGGATTGCCCCACTTTGCGAATAACCCGCCCGTAGGTCCCACCTGGGATACAAGCCTGCCCGCCCAGTACGTGGACGATGCGCTCACGACATATACTGTCAAGGGTTGCAGGAGCTGTCACAATCCCCACGACACCACTTCAAGGATGCCTATCTTTCAGCAGTATGCAACCTCCGGGCATGGCGACGTAAGAGGCCCTGCCTGGGTTGATGACCCCTGGAAGAATACATCTCAGGCTGCGTGCCAGAGGTGCCATACCGCGAGCGGTTTTATCGATCAGATTACTCCCGGGAGCAACTTGAAGGCGAATTTTACAAACACCGACAATACGAGGCAGACTCTCTACTGTATCGGCTGCCACAATGACTACAGCTACACTGTGAGGGCTGCGGGAGCAGTAACAAACACTTACAGCAACGGTGGCCAGTTCAATTTTGCCGGCGACCAGAACCCCTTGATTGACCCTGTCACGGGTCTCCAGACCGCCATCAATACCTTCCCCAATGTGGGCAAGTCAAACCTATGCCTAAACTGTCATTCCGCGAGGGCCATCGGGGACAGCATAAAGAAGAAGGCTGCAGCTCCTGATCCCTTTACGAACCTCAGCTTCATCAACTCTCATTACCTCACTGGTGGTGCCACGGTTTACGGGGTTAGCGGGTATGAGTATACTGCCGGTGGTACTCCTCGCAATTATGTAAACCGGTCCAGCTTTGAACATAACCAGATTGGCACAACTCTCCAGCCTGCCACCGGAACCGGCGGTCCTTGCGTCGGCTGTCATATGAACCCGGCCAACCACACCTTCAAGGGATGGACAAAGGACAATACCGACAGGATAGCTTCTGTCACCAGCACGGTTTGTGCGACGTGCCACAGTGATATGACCCCTGCCACCATGAACGAGCAGAAGGACTTGCTCGATGCTACCGTAGCAGCCCTCAAAGCACAACTCGAAGTGAAGATGGGGATCATTTTCGACCGCAACACGTACCCTTACTTCTACACGAAAGATCCGGCAGGTGTATGTGCCAATATCCAGACGAAGAACTGGCTGTACGGTGTGACCCCTACATTTGCACCTGGCACCTGTGCGGTAACCTACGCTGGTGGCACTGCTGGGAGCGGTCCCGATGTGATGGGGGCAGCATTCAACTTGAACTTGTTCACTCATGACGGTGGCGCTTATACACACAACAGGTACTATGTGAAGCGCCTTATGTATGATTCAATCGACTATCTCATCGACGGGAATCCTCCAGCGGTTCCCGCAAGCCCTGACGTGAGGGTCACGGCGGCTATCAATGCCCTTGCTACTGCAGGGAAAATAACGGCCGACCAAGCTACAAAGGCCATCAGCTATGTCCTCAGGAACGGAGCGAGGCCTTAGAAAAGGTATGATTTGGAGGAGGACCCCGTCTTCCGGAAGACGGGGTCCTCCTCATAGGATCTAAATCGTTGTTCCGGGTTGGGTCCGTGCGGCGGACGTTTGATGGCCGATTCGCCAGGAATGGCAATACTTGGTTTCTAAAGGAGTTTGGTGGGACATGTTCAACGGGAGCGAAGGAAACGGTCATAACCAGGGAAACCCTCTTTGGACATCCGGCTGTCCGGGAGTTGGCCTCATGCGCAACAGGCTTTTCCATAAACACGACTGAAACGGGGGTACGCGTATGAAGAAATTGCTCAGGTTTTCTACCTTTTCCATGTCTTGCTTGTTCCTCATGCTCCTATGCCCTCTCTTCCCTTCAGGGGTCTACGCCGCGGCCGAAGCAACCTATGCCGGCGCTGATTCGTGTGCACAGTGCCATGAGGAGCAGGTCAAGAGCTTTCAGAGGTCTATCCATGGCAAAAAGGCCATACCTGGTTCCCCGGCAGCAAAGGAATCATGTGAAGCCTGCCATGGTCCAGGGAGCAGGCACGTCGAGCAGGGAGGCGGTGAACTGTCGAGTATCATAACCTTTTCAAAAAAGGAAAGCCCCAAGCAGAAATCGGCATCCTGTCTTGCCTGTCATGAGAACACACGTGAACTGGTAAATTGGGACATGGGAAGGCACAAGATGATGGGCGTTTCCTGTGATGCCTGCCACTCCGTTCACTCCACAACCAAATACAGCCTTAAGGGCACTGAATTTACACTCTGCCTTACCTGCCACAAAGATGTGAGGAGCCAGCTGAACAGACAGGCCCGCCATCCCATTCAGGAGGGCAAGGTGAAATGCAGTGACTGCCACTCACCGCATGGTGGTTTCGATAAGAAGAGCATACGAGCAGATTCCACACCGGATCTCTGCTACAAATGTCATACAGAGAAGCGCGGTCCTTTCGCTTTTGAACACCCGCCCGTGGCAGAGGACTGTATGGTCTGTCATCAGCCGCACGGGAGCAACCATACCAATCTCCTCACACAGAAGTCACCCCAGCTGTGCCAGAACTGTCATGACACCGGATCAATAGGGCATAAAGGGAGGGCCTACACTGCTCAAAGTGGCTTCGCTGGTAATGCCACAGGGAACAAGAACAAGTTCTTCTCCCAGGGATGTCTCAACTGTCACGGCAACATCCACGGAAGCAACCGAAGTCCGACCCTGGAGCGATAGGAGGTATGGCTATGAAACCAAAAGCACTCATTCTCATAGCAATTTTTGGACTGGCCTTGGGTTTCATTCCCTTCTCTGTCGCCTTTTCGCAGGATAGCGGATGGCAGACTTCGCTGGGTGCGGACCTGCGCAGTTATAACGTGAACGGCAGCACGGCAAAATTCAATGAGTATAAAGACCTCCGTACGGGCGGCGTATTCGGCCAGGTTGACACGAGGTACGATTCATCCAAATATTTCTTCACCTTTCTCGGATCAGACATGGGGTATGATACCCAGCATTACAGGTTTGAGGGGGGGTCATACGGCAGGTTCAAGTACTTCCTGGATTACAATGAGATAGTGCACAACCTGACCAACGATGCCAGGACTTTCTACGGCGGGCTGCAGTCGGGTGCACTCACTGGGGCACCGAATACGAACCCAAACTCCTGGCCGACCACATTCGACTACTCCACCAAGAGAAAGAAGTTCGACTCGGGATTCAAGGTGGATCTGATTCGGCCATTCTACTTTGACATTGCATATAGCAACGAGCAGAAAGAGGGAGTGAAACCAACCGGCGTTGCATCGGCTACTCCGGGCAAGCCGATGATTGAACTGCCCGAGCCGGTGGACTACACGACCAATACACTCAAAGTTGAGGGCGGCTACTCGAAGAAGCCTTTCTTCCTTTCCTTCAGCTACCTTTACAGCGATTTCAAGAACCGTTTCCAGGATGTCACTTTCACGCCTCCTCCCGGTGGATTCGCGGTGCCCCTGTCTCTGTCGCCGGATAGTAGCATGCACAAAATTGCGGTGAAGGGCAGCGCGAAACTCCCCTGGAACAGCAGGTTCAATATGAACATAAGCGATTCATGGACATCATCCTCCACCGACAGTCCGGGGACCTTCGACGGCAAGGTGGACACGCGAAATTACAACTTCTCCCTCACTACCAACCCCCTGCGATGGCTCGACGCCAAGGTCTACTATAAGTATTATGAAAGGGACAACAAATCGAGTGGGGTCCAGAATGTTGGAGGGGTGCTGACGCCCATAAACCGTTTCTACTACAGTAACGAGGCGGCAGGCGCTGAAGTGGGATTCAAGTTGCCAGCCAAATTCTATCTCAACACCGGCTACAAGATCGTACAGTTGAACAGGGAGCTCAAGAACGAAACCAATCCTGCCAATGTCCTGCCTTACACCTATGACAATATCTATTTTGCGGACCTCAAGTGGAGCCGTCTTGATTTTATGTCTGCAAAGATAGGGTACGAACGATTGGACCGGGGAGCTGACTACAGAACCTTCGAGAGCTCCCAGGAGATTAACAGAAGGTTCGCCTATGCGGCACAGGACAGGGACACCTTCAAGGCGGCCATTGATCTCTTCCCGACTGAGAATCTGAACTTCGGTCTTGAGTACCGGTACAAAAGGTCCAATTACAATGACACGATTCTCGGCGTCCATGATGACACAAGGGATGCATTCAGCTTTACCGGTGACTATGCTTTCAAGAAGTTTGCCAAATT
Source organism: uncultured Syntrophorhabdaceae bacterium (assembly GCA_964408265.1). Lineage (GTDB taxonomy): Bacteria > Desulfobacterota > Syntrophorhabdia > Syntrophorhabdales > Syntrophorhabdaceae > CAYOYU01. The sequence goes on along the minus strand of CAYOYU010000187.1, from coordinate 3,288 downwards.
GTACGGGTACTTCGACTATGAGAAAGCAGTCCTCAACCAGTCCATGATCACGGGTCAGGTGCTTCCGGCGCCCCAGCCTTCCCGTTGGGATTCAAAGCAGGAAGAGACAACGTATGGGTACGGAGTCCGCGCTGATGTTTACGCGGTTCCCAAGAAGCTGACCTTCATCTTCCAGTATGATTACCTGAGGAACAGCGGAAGCAACGACTTCGGATTCTATGATAGCTTCATCTACAACAATATAGGCGTGCCGTTAGGAAGCGCCATCAATTCCATTCCCAACGTAGACAGTTACCAGAAATACTCTTACAAATTTACCACCGTCTACGAGTGGTCGCAGGCTCTTACGTTGCGGCTCGGCTATGCCTATGAGCGGTATATCTACAGCGACGCCCAATATGACAACTACCAGTATTTCGCACCGGGGCCGGGAAACAGCCAGGGGTATCTCACCGGAGCATATGCCAATCCATCCTACAGTGCCAACGTGGTCTTCTGTGGATTTACCTACCGCTTTCAATAGGCAGTGCGTTTCATGAAATCTGTCCGGGGAGGGCCGCAAGGCCCTCCCTTTTTTGTGGGCACTTTGTCAGGACACCCTGTAATGAGACAGACAACTTAAATGATTCTGTCCGGAGACGCGACCGGTTGTCCCGGATGATTGCTTTCCGCCTCTACCCGGACTTCCCCGATGGCAGCAGTTGCCTCCTGTGACGGGCCGGAGCCGGGTGTCATCACTTTTTCATTGCGGCCCGGTGAAGGGCGAATGTAAAATAAGACGGCCTATGAACATCTACAATCTCATATCAGCCGCCGGTATCCCGGCTTTCATCGGTTTCCTCTTCCTCTTTTCAAAAAGCAAAAGGAAGGTGAGCATAAAGGTCCTGGTGTGGGGTATTCTACTGCAGCTGGCTTTTGCCTCTTTCTTCTTTCTCCTATCGTCAGGAACGGGTATTTTTGGCCTTATTAATGATTCTGTCATGACCGTTATCAACAGTTCCTTCGAAGGAACGAAGTTTCTCTTCGGCAGGCTTGCCATTACACCTGGAAACGAGGGTTCCCTCGGTTTCATACTTGCTTTCCATGCCCTGCCTTCCATAGTCTTCTTTGCTGCACTCATGGAGCTGCTCTATTTCCTCGGGATAATGGAAAGAGTGATCGGAGTTTTCGCAAAGATATTCGTGAAGGTCTTGGGCATCAGTGGAGCAGAAGCCCTCTGTGCGTCGGCCCAGATCTTCCTCGGCATCGAGTCCAACTTAACGGTGCGTCCATATCTGAAAGAGATGACGAAGTCGGAACTGATGGTGGTGCTCACTACGGGGATGGCCACTATCGCGTCCAGTGTGCTTGGTCTTTATGTGATCGTCCTTTCAGAAACCATTCCATCCGTGGCAAGCCACCTCGTTGCCGCCTCTCTGCTTCTTGCTCCTGCCGCTATCGTGGCGAGTAAGGTTGTATTCCCTGAGACGGAGAAGCCGCTCACACTCGGCCGGGTTGTGAAGGTAGAGTATCAGAAAGCAGGCAATGCCATAGAGGCAATCATCAATGGATCAATGGCAGGCGTCAGGATGGTGGTGAGCATCAGTGCCTTGCTGCTTGCTTTCATAGGGCTCATCTCCCTTGCCGACACCCTGTTGATATTTGCCGGTAAGGCCATCAGTCTACTCTCAGGAGCCCCTGTTGATATATCACTCACTACCCTCCTGGGTTATCTCTTCTACCCCTTTACGCTCGCCATGGGTGTTCCTTATGAAGATGCTTCCGTCATATCGAGGGTTATCGGCGAGAGGATCATTGCCACAGAGGTTCGCTCCTATCAGGACCTGGCGCTTTTTCTGAAACAGGGAAAGATCCATTACGACAGAAGCGCCGTCATAGCAACCTATGCACTTTGCGGCTTCGCCCATATACCATCACTAGCCATATTCGTTGGCGGGACCGCAAGCATCGTGCCCGAACGGACGAAAGACATATCCCTGCTCGGGCTTTGGGCGCTTTTTGCGGCCAACATGGCTTGCTTCATTACAGGGGCTGTGGCGGGGCTCTTTTACACCGGCGGAGGCGGGATTCTTGCGCGATAGAATGGGAAGGGACTAAGGATCTCCTGCATCGCAAGGTCGGTTCATGAATGAAGAAAACCGGGTAAACAAGCTACAGCTTTTGGCGGGGATAGTATTTCTCTGCCTTGGTCTGATGGAGTATCTGACACACAGACCTGCAGGATCGGCCTACTTTCTCGAGAAGCTGGGCTTCCTTCTGCCGTCCCTGCCTGTGAACTGGCATCCTTTCGGTAAACTGAGCGGGTTTGCGCCCGATTTCTTCCATCCTCTCGGGTTTTCACTAATCTCTATGGCCTTTTTTTCGGGGAGACAATGGAGGGTAGCCCTCTGTCTTGTATGGTTCGGTATTGATTCGATCTTCGAAATAGCACAGAAATTCGGTGATCTGCTGGCCAGACATGTGCCCGGATGGTTCAGCCACATACCTGTTCTCGACAATCTTGCGAGCTACCTGAGAAAAGGCACATTCGACGTCTATGATCTCCTGGCGATTGCCCTGGGGAGTGCTGCGGCATTCGTCATCGGCGAGCTGCTGGCAGGAAAAGCGAGGTAAGAAAGAAGAGGTTCCGCGCACTTCCATATCGGGATTCGTACTTGGCGGCAGGGTGAGCGACTGTAACCCGGTTGGCCCTTTCATTGGTGGGCCGTGTCAAGGGAGGGAAGATGCAAGAAAATGATAGGCAGTCGGGCTGGCAAGGATGTAGAATAGTGGACCGCCTTTGGTATAAAGAAGTCGTGATGCGGTTCCACCAGATATCATGAGCGGGCCGGACAAAACCAAACCCCAGGAGGTGCCATGTTTATCAGTATTATCAGCTTTCCCCCTATCAAGCCAGGCAGAGAAGAGGAGTTCATGGAATGGGTCGCATGGTCAAACCGAGAGTTTTCGCGTCTTCGGGGATTTCGCGGCAGGCGTCTCCTGAAGCCGCTTGACGGAGGCAATTATGTGGCCATCCTTGAACATGACAGTTATGAGACTTTCAAAGCAATGCAAAGCGATCCCATCCATGGGGAGGCGCACAAAAGGGTGGTCCCGCTTCTGGAAGGCAACCCTGAACCCAGATTTTTCAACGTCATAATGGACTGAGGGTATTCGTGCACGCTATCAAGACCAGGCTGAAAATCTTCCTCGCCATCTTCCTCGTCCTCACGATTGTGGGTACCATCGGTTTTGCCAAACTCGAGGACAAGACGTTCCTCGATTCTGCATATTTTGTCATAGTGACCG
>CAYOYU010000186.1:726-10017 GCA_964408265.1 uncultured Syntrophorhabdaceae bacterium | reverse complement strand
TCAGAATTTCCTTTTGCATGGATTCCACGTAGGATACCACTGCGAGAAACAGGCCATCTATGATGGCGGGGCTCCGGTCGTTGCTGATCGAAGCAATCTCCTCCTTGATATCACCCAGCTCTCCCTCTACTGCTTTTAGCGGCATCAACAGACTATTACATATTATAAGGACCGGCTTCTTCATGTTAGAATTTGCCTATATGTTGAACGTGTGTGGTGAATAGACGCACGCGATCCGCCTACTATTTGGCTCACCCATCTTTCGCTTGTGTCTTGTCAATCCCTTTCATGGGCCTCCGTCTGAGGATCCACCCTTGTATTTCTCGACAGAAATGCCCGACATGTTTTCCGGTATGCGGCGACTTGTCGTTCCGCTAGCATATGTGCCATAGCCGCTGAGTTTCGGAGTTCTGCCGCTTCCGATCCGTCATCGCCATGAGTAAGCATCGCTGCATCGTCCGCTACTTGACGCAACTCAGCGCCTTTTGCCTCAATAATATCGTTGGGAATCCAACCCACTACAGTAAGTAGGGTCTCACGTAATTCAGAGGCTTGTTCCGGCGAACCCGAAAACGAGTCAACATACGCCCAGTAATAGCGGCAGAATTCCGAATGGAGGTAGTACACCAAGGGCATTGAGCTCTCTGATTGTTTAAGGAATTCGATTAACCTCGGTTCGAGGATTTTGGGTTGAAAATGAAATACGCCGTTTCGAAAACGACGAAGAAGATTAAGTAGATCGGGCCAACGATTCAGAACCTCGTCAATGACCGAGTCTGAAAACCGTGCCTCACGCCATCCTTCGATAACGACATATTCTGCTGCATAGAAACGTGACATGCGAGCAAAGGTGCCCCACCAATTAACCCAATCATCCTGATCCCTCTGGCCTTTGGTAAAATCGTCCCAATCCTGGCGTGCCAGCTCCGCCCAATAGAGGTAGCGCAACCATGCAAGATACCGCTGAAGGTTGTGGAAGTTCCGAGGATCCATTTCCGCCTATTCGAATCGAAGATTAGTACCAGCCCACTTCTCAAGTCACTTCGTCATCTGCCGGTAGTGATTTTCATACCCGCTTTCTTTGAACACCAAGCGGAACGCTTCCCTGAAATCATCGTAATTGAACTCCTTTACGTCAAAGATGTTCTGCCCGGTCGAATGAGACTCGCGGTCGACGTAACGACGAAACGCCTGATACTTGTTCTGCTTCAACTCAGGTTTCTGAAACACCCTGTTGAGGTCTTTTTCTTCTATGAAACCAAAAAAGTACTCTATGATATTCCGCATGCAGTTTGCTATTAAAGCAGGAGGCTGCTTATCATCTTTGATGATGTACCAATACGCTCTATAGTCGTTCTGAATCTCATCGTACTTCATTGGCAATATCTGACTTCCTTCGCTGTTTTTTATCATTCTGAAGAGACTTTGGCTTTCCTTACGTCTATCACTGTTTCTATCGACCAATTCGTAGAAGAAGTACAAGCTATGCGTCAAAACAAAGACCTGGTCATAGTTCTCGGAATTGAAAAAATCGTCCTTTATCAGCTGCCCAATATTGAAGACATAGATGTGAGAAAGACTGGAGATGGGATCGTCGATGAAAACGATTCTCTTGTTCTTAACCGCTGTCGCACTCTCTTTTCCTTTGCACAATTCCCTGAAATAGAGAAAGCTGATAATCATCTTCTCTCCCTCGCTGAGGGATTGAAATGCGTCTTCGTGTTGATCGTTCCTGACAATTTTGTACAGGATGTCCGAATGCTTTGCTATGTAGAAGCTGTCTATTCCAAGCTCTAATAGAGTACTGTTGATATGGGCGATCGCCTCCTCGATGTTCTGCGTGTTCTTTAGCTGCTCGCTGATGATTTCCCGTTGAGAGCCAATTTGACGGTCGATTTCGGCTAATTCTTTCTTGACCCCCGTGATGACTTTTGCGGTCTCGTCGCTATCCTTCTTGTAACTCGAAAGTGTCTGGTCATAGTCCCAGCGCATGATATTCCAGAAATCCTTCTGTATCTGGCGAAGCGAGCTTTGCTTGTTATCTATTCTACGATTGTATTCCCTCACCTTCTGATTCACTTCTACCACGACATTATTGAATTGCTCCAGAAGTCCCGAGACATCTTGGAGAGCCGCTTTTTGGCTCGGTGTCTTGATCTTGTCTTCAATTCTCCTGATATTATCGCCTAATGTCTTCAAAACGGCGTCGTATTTCTTGTCAAACTCCGACTTACGTTCGACGATGTACGGATGATCTTCGTAGCTGGTCTTTTGCGGAATTGAATCTACCGCCGCTTTGTAACCAGCCAGTAGTTTTGATAGTTGATCCAAATCGGTTTGATAGGTTTCGTCAAAGTAGTCTCTGATGCTCGATACGAGCGTCTTAGTAATCGTATCTTGTTGACAGAAAGGGCACGGTTTTCCGAGATCGTCGATAACCTCTGGAAGGTAATCCAATCCCTTCTTCACCCAGTCGGAGTTGTTTAGCTTGTTGATAAGTCCTGCGACCGAACTATTCTTGTTGCCAACAATCTCTTTTTCCAGCAATGGTCTCGAATCTACCTCTGGATCCGTGAAGCTAATAGCCTCGATCAAACTGTACTTTGACACGTCATCTGCCACCAGCGGCTCCGCTTCCCTTTTAAGATCCTTTGGTGTCCTTTCAGGCTTCTGGGCCGGTTTTGCAATTCCCTCTATGTGGCTAAAAAGTTTTTCCTTTTGGCCTCTCAAGCCTTCGAGACAGAACTCAAGAACCCTGTCCCCACCTGTGTATGTTCGCTTAATCTCCCAGACGCTCTCTACAGCACTCAGTCTTCTCTGAGATAAATCATTGGTGGTCCTGGCAATGACATCAGATTTCTTATTCTTAAGTTCTTCGAGCTTCCGTATCGCTTCTTCAGCAGCGGTGATCTTCTCTTCGGCTTCCCTGTTTTGCTTAGATAAAGTGAAGATCCCTTTTAAATTGTTCGACTCATAGAAGTAGTCTCTCACGAACTGCTGGTTATATACGAGCACTTCTTCTGCATCGAGCCCATCTGCCATGCATTTTGAAAAAGCCCTGTCTTTCATGTTATACATGAAGTTTGACAGAGTGCTCTTTCCAGTTCCATTGAGACCGTAGATCAGGTTTACTTTCTTATCGGTTTTTAGAGTACTTATGTTTTTGAAGCAGGTGACGCCATCCAAACATATTCTCGTGATCACGGATTGCTCCTTGTCATTCACGACACCTGTCACGCTGCAGCCGTTGACCCGTGCTTAGAAGCGGAGGACTACGGCGATTTTACCACACATTCTGATTAAATAGCGTAATTCTTACTGGAAGGCGGATGCAGATGCACGAATATCACCCGAAATGTTCTATGAAGACAATCCAGCCACCGAACATAACACTACTGCACCACAAATAAAGGCCTGAGATTGTCCTCTCAGAAATCAGCCCCAAGATTACGATTGGTCATCATCAATTCCAACCATTCTTATTTTCTCACGAGCCACAGATAACTTGCTTTATCTTGATAAATATCTTTTTCGCCCCTCAATTCCGATTTCTCTTCCAAGGCCTCCTCCTTTACCACGGCGTCACTACCACCAAACGCTTCTTTCGGATTCCTGTACTTCAGTCGTGACATGGGAACCTCGTTGAGCTTGAATGACAGTTCATAAGGAGACAATTCCTCCGCCTCCAGAATCCACTTTGCCTGAAATATGAGGTCATTCATAGAGCCAGTGACGGACCGGTTCAATGCCTTGGAGAAACTGACCGTTGCCGATGCGGGAGCAATCTGTGTCTCATAGATCGGTGCGAATCCGTCATGCTCAGTAACATCCCGGATAGTGTCCAGCATCTTCTTTAGAAAAATATCGGCATTGGCGATACCTTTCCCATATATAACCACACTGTAGAGGAAGGTAGTGTTGGTAATGAGGATATACCTGATCCGTCGAGCGGTGAAGAGTCGACAGGACCAGTCAGCACAGGGGTTGGGATCGGCAGAAAGGGTTGTTAATCCTGATACCTTCATTTTGATTGCCAGGACATTTGAAAGTCTGACTATCATTGATCTTCTCTTTCATGGGGCCATAGTCATGATAATCTTCCAACCTATATTATAGAACCGAAAATGACCTGAGTTAAAAGATTCTGATATTTTGTGAACCCTTGACAACTTGTCGACCCGTTTTCCTTCTTCCGCCGTGGAGACAACACATCGATTAAAGTGTTCCTTTATAAATTCTGCCGGTCTTCATACCAAAAAACGATCTCTGTCTTCTTGGTATAATTACTGATTCCAATATGTTGGCCCGGCCGCTTGTTTTATTTTTATCCAATAAGCGTTGCCTTGTTTGAGAATAGAAAGTGGTTGTATCGGTGACGGGAGATCCGCTATTGCGATGTGTTTTCCACACCATTGGCCGTTCGACCAACTCCAAATGATTGACCATATGTCACCGATTGACGACAGTCCGGTATCTATAGCCTGACTATTCTGACCATTATATCCGACAAGATTCCACCCTTCATGAAGTTGAACGCTTGAGGTGGCGCTCGTCCCACTCAGAGCAAGATATGCTGCATCGTTCACATAAATCCAGTAACCTTTGTCTGGTTCGAACGTATTAAGAGGGGAATTCTGAATGTCAGGTTTGTATTTGCGCCACTGCTTTGTTTCGTTATCATAGCCCCACATTATCTGGACATTCTGTGAGACATCGGCAAATACAAGAGGTATGGAACTATCCTTCGGTAGCATTCCCGACGAGATGAAATTCCAACCCTGGTAGAGCGGTATCTCGGTGACCAGGTATGATGCAATAACTTGATTTGACAAAAAACTTTCGATTCCATCGCTTCCTACTGCGGTTACCGCGTATGTTTTCGTCGTGTCGGATAGACCTTCTGCCCAGGTTGCACCAGCATCATATGAGGTTCCACCTGCCTGATCCAGATATATAAAAGCTTCGTCGGAGGCAGCTTTGACATAGACATTATAAAAGAGAACGTTAGAATCGGTGCTCGCCTCCCAAGTCAAGAGCGTGTTCGTTCCATTCTCAGCGGGCACAGGACGTGCCTTCAATGAGCCGGGTGGAGACGGCGTTTGTGTTATAGTGATGTGATTGCTGTTACTTGCATCAAGGTTAAAGGTCACAGAGACACTCTCCCCATTATTGAATCCCCAGAATTCCTTTTCCTCCGTTCCCGTCTGGTATGAATATGTCAGGAGGAGTCGATATTGCCTGCTGTATGAATCCTTCAGAGATAGAGTATATGTACCATTTTCAGGATTGGGGACTATAACCTCGGCCATGTCCGAACCAATCAGGATGGATGACCCTGGGCAGGTGTCCTCGATGGCGTCGGTTGTGGGGTTGATGCCACAACCCCTGTCCAAGGAGTCCACTAGGTATGGAGTGGCACCCCCGGTTAAGGAAAGAACCAGCGTAGTAGCCGAGTCTTCCTGAGTGGCCAACGGAGTCTTGAGGGAGTTTGAGTTCCTTATTCCGCCCGTGATGAATGTCATAAGATCGTCTTTGAAGATATTCACTAGGTAAGGATGTTCACCGGATTTCTCAGCGTATCCGACCCAACTAACCCTAGCCGAATCTTTGAGCACCGTCCCATCTCCGTGGCTCTTGTCCACTGAAACGGGAATTCCATCCTTGTACAGTTTTGAAGAGCACCCTAGTATGAGGTTTGTAGATACACTGTTAGGCGTTGAGTGGTCGATTCCGGCGAATACTTTGGTTTCAATCTTTCCCGGCGCACTACCCTCCACCATCACCTCTCGTGATTCTGCACTATTCAATGCTTCCAAGAAGTCATTTCTCTCGCATTGTAGGGTCCCTCGAGGACTGAGAAAGCTGTATGTCGGCATGAGCTGTCTGACGGAAGGGACATGGTCATGGACGAGGTCATAATACTGGCGTGCCCGTATCGGGGCGAATGAAGTGAACGAGCTAAACCATTTATACGTGGAGTACAATTGGGCAACGCTGGCCGTATAAGCAGGAATAAATCCATTTACGCTGTCGGCATACTCTGGATCGCCACCTTCCCACAGGAAATAAGCTGCTGTAGCACCTTTGTTCGGAGTTCCAACCATGGCGAACCTATCTACGTCTTGTCTATCAGTGTATGCGCTACTCTGGATATGGGATCTTACAAGCAGACCTCCCATGGAATGGGCGATGATATCTACTTTTTGCATGCCGGACTTTGCCTTTGCATGGTCAATTTGAGGCAAGAGATACGAATCGACACTGTTAGGGCTGTCGTTGGTGCTGAGGCTCATTCGCCAATCATAGGGAACAGGAAAAAGGGTACATCCAAGCTTGTATCCTGCGTCCGTCAGTGCAGTAATGAGGTTTTGCCATCCAAATTCTTTCTTGTAGTCATAAATGCCGTAGACTTGTTTCCATGATGTGTCATCCCACTCGGGAGGATTCTTCGGCAGAGTCGGAATGCGACCACTTTCGGTCGTTGAACCCATGATACCGGGAACAAGGAGCACAGGTGTTATTCCGGGGTTGCAGGGGCTTCCCGGAACAGTCAATCGTACGGATGCCGAGAGGGACTTGGAATTGAGTGTAACCGTCTTCTTGTCTTCACCGTCGGCAGAAGGAGACCAGACGCTGTACTTGCCAGCCGATAGATTTGAGAAACTGAAGAACCCTAACGAGTCTGTAAAGGTGAGTTGATCACAGCTATTCAAACAGACTATGGCACTGGCCTTCTTTGCGCCTGTGCCATCGACCACTACGCCCTTTATCCATGCCGGGACCGAATAGGACCGCGAGACTACACTTCTCAAAATCGGAGTTCCGTCGGGTTGGTATTTGTACCTGAAATTAAGGGTGGCGCTGTTCGGGCCTGTCGTGAAACTTACAATTTGGAATGCTACGTACGTGCGATCGGGAAGCATTAAGGCATAGGAGTGGCCAGGAAGCCATGGCCGACCGTTACCGTATCCCGTCGTTGGGACATGAGTCAGTGTGTCGATGTTTTGAAACCCCAGGTCTACGATAAAGACTCCAGGCCTCAGGACAAAATAACCCGGCAGCGTACCCCATGGCTCTGTAAAAGCAGGAGTGAAAATGAAATCCCCCAAGGTCGGTAGGTGTGTCGGTTCAGAAGAAACCCTTCCCGTAGAAAAGTCTAAGCTCTGCGGAACACCGGCCATGTTGACAAGTTGCCCAGACCTTGTTTGGAGAAGGGTTCCGGAAGCATGTGACGGGATTAGCGTAACCATGAACAAAATAGCCATAAACATGAGCGCCACTAGCCAAAAAGCGGGCCGTTTTCCTGGTTTATGGAATATCATTATTCTCACCCCTTGGGTCTACGCAGTGTGCATTGCAAATCTTTCTTGAGTTGCGCCCAGCAGATAACGCCATTAGCCACGTGCTTCAGAACGTCAGGTCAAATAGAGAAGGCCGTTTCTATACAGTGTAAGAAAGAAGAAAAAGGGACACAATGCAAATCTCAAGAAATTATTTGGGGTTCATCTTCCACCCTTACGATCATCATGTCTACACTTTCATGGGTCCGTCATCATAATAAATCTTCCAGTTTGCTATTCCAGTATTCAACATATGCAACGTACGCTTTCTGTGTGGTAAGAAACTGTATGTGTTGATTCGGGCTTAACCAGAACGCCGCGAGATATTCTATTCCTGTCCTACGGGCCTTTTCCACCCTGTGGTGGCCATCGATCAGATTGTATCTTCCCGGGGATATTTCGGCGAGGATCACGGGTTTTGAGATATCAGCCATATCCAGCCAGTCTTCTTTGATAGGTGGGAAGTCGGAAACATGGTCTTTAACGGCGATACGTTCCGGGGTGAATTCGTCCGGATGATCCTGTATATGGGAAAGCATCTTTGTGATGTTGAAGAGGAAGATCCCGTTGGGAAAGAGTTCGTCTCCCTCATCGGCGAGAGCAGGCGTGAAGTTCTTGTCAGGCTTCAGCATTCTATTGGATTTGGTTTTTTTCACTTTTTGTCTCACCCCGAAAGCAATCCACTATAGAAGCATCTGACCAGGCAGATCAGCCAAAGAACGCTCCATGCGGATCCGTGTCTACTTCCCTGACCAGTGATTCTAAACTCTTTGCTCTCTCTACCGCTCCATACAAATGCCATTTCATGTCTGCCCTCATCCAGTAGAGCTTCCAGACATTATCTTTTCTGATGTACTTGAATTTTGCTATGGGTGTGCTTGTCCACTCCTGGGGATTATTCCAGCGGGGCCTCTCCTCATACACGGCTAGATCATGCCCGGTAACTTTATAAATCGTTCGCACTTGATCGCGAAGATGTGCCGGGGGTTTCCGTTCACACATCTTCCCTATGGTGTTTTCTATTTGCTTCAGTTCAAACTCACTGAATGACATGAATCTCTCCTACGTCTGCCCTTTCCTCGAATCTTTCTTCTTTCTCTTCAGTGAGGCCACACGCTTTATTCCCCAGCAGTATTCACACTGCATCTGGGAATCCAGGTCCGTAAAAGTGAAGCATCGTAGCAAGCACATCGAATGAACAATGTAGTTCGCGTTTGTTCTATTGTAATGGGTCTCATAGATCTATCCTTCATGGTAAAAACAGAAAGACTTCCTTGATGGAAATAGGCCCATGGTATCAGAACCGGGATTTGTTTGTCAACGGCCATCATCACAATCTCAGTCTTGCCATTTCTTCTTAACGACTACCATCAACCGGCTTCTGGGAAGTCCTGCCGGAAGAAAATAGACAACAATAAGGGGACTGAACAGTACTGAGCATAAGGAAATGATGGTGGCAGAAAGCCAACGATGTTGTGCCGTACTCTACTCAATAAGCTTGAGAAATGACAGTATCCGGTCCTAAGAGGCGGATTTTTTTCTTTCAATTGCTACGTTGTTGTTTGTAAAATCTTTTCTATCCGCAGTCATGGTGAATACACTCGAAACATATGATATTCTTGCAAGGGAGCCGAGCCCTACGCCCGACTACTGGCGAATGTCATCTACGAACACAGAAAATTCCTTGCATCAGCTATCTCCATACATAGGAAAGTTGAAGAGTGTTATAGCTAAGGACCTCATCGGGAAGTATTCCGAACCGGGAGATTTAATTGTGGAACCTTTTTCCGGATCAGGCACTATTGCCCTGGAAGCCGTGCTACAGAATAGGAGGGTATTAGCGGCAGACATTAGCCCATACGCAAGTGTACTGTCTCTGGCAAAGCTGGATCCGCCAGCATCTTTGACCAAAGCATTAGAATCGGCGGAAGAAATCTTGAGAAAAGCCGAG
>CAYOYU010000186.1:0-716 GCA_964408265.1 uncultured Syntrophorhabdaceae bacterium | reverse complement strand
AGTGACATATGCCGATCATACGGGAAGGGCTTCTTGATGGCCTGTTTTCTTGGGATCCTCCATCATCAGCGGCCTGGATTCCTTTCTTACCCTAGCAGTCACCTTGTACCATATTTGAGAGATAAGAAATATCCGGAGTCGCAGTATCCGGAGATGTATGAGTACCGTTCCTTACGTCCGCGTCTGTTGGCAAAGATAAAAAGAGCCTTCGGCCGGATCAGTTCGTTACCAAAGAAGGATGCATGGGAATTCCAAAAAAGTGCGATTGAGAAACTGGATTTCCCCGCGGCCTTCGATTGCTTAATTACCAGTCCTCCTTACATGAATGCGCTCGATTACAACCGAGACAATAGGCTGAGGCTCTGGTTCATTAATCCTCAGACCTCAATTGCCACCGAAGGAAATGTAAAAGATCAACGAAACAACTTCATTTCAGCAATTTCGACCATGTTTGAAAAGGTCGAAGTCCATTTAAAGGGACGTAAATACTGTATCGTCATTGTAGGCGAAAAGGTGAGTCGGAACCGGAGTGTTTCATTGTCCAGAAATATTTGCGAAATTGCTAAGGTGAAGGCTCCTTCTTTGACCTTGGTAGAAGTCATAAAAGACGATATCCCTGACATACGGAGATGTAGACGAAATTGCTCAGGTACAAAATCAGAACATGTTCTGGTCTTTCAGAAGGAACAGCTTGCGAAATAACCTACCCAATCCAG
>CAYOYU010000185.1:7398-10043 GCA_964408265.1 uncultured Syntrophorhabdaceae bacterium | reverse complement strand
GAAATCAAAGAAAAGGTTTCCAAGAAGAAGAAAGAGAGGGAAGCCTACATCAACGAAGTGAAAGAGACAATCAGGAAAAGGCTGGAGCACTTCGGGTTGAAGGCGGAGGTGTCAGGGAGAGCAAAGCGGCTCCACAGCATCTACAAGAAAATGGTACAGGATGGCCTCAACATAGATGACATTTACGACCTCACGGCATTCAGGGTCATACTGAACGATGTGAAAGAATGTTATGAGGCCCTCGGATATATACATGCCTTCTTCAAACCCATTCCGGGAAAATTTACCGATTTCATCGCATTGCCCAAAGCCAACATGTACCAGTCCCTTCATACCAAGGTCATGGGTCCCTACGGGGAGAAGATTGAGATTCAGATACGGACCCAGGAGATGCACAAGATCGCCGAAGAGGGAATCGCCGCCCACTGGAAATATAAGGAAGGCAAAGTATTCGATGCCAAAGAGGACAAGATATTCGCCTGGCTCAGGAGGGTCATCGAGTGGCAGCACGAACTGAAGGACGACAAGGAGTTTCTCGAGGTCTTCAAGATTGACCTCTTCCCCGATGAAGTCTACGTCTTTACCCCAAAGGGCGACGTAAGGGAACTGCCAAAAGGGGCGACGCCCATAGACTTCGCCTACGCCATACACTCACAGCTCGGTCACAAGTGCGTCGGGGCCAAGGTGAACGGGAAGCTCGTGCCCTTGCGCCAGACCTTAAAGAGCGGTGATATTATCGAGATCCTCGCCAATCCTGCACATAAACCGAGTAAGGACTGGCTTGGTTTCGTGAAGACCTCCAAAGCCAGGACAAAAATACGGCAGTGGATAAAGACCGAGCAACGGGAAAGGAGCATTGAGCTTGGCAGGAACCTCCTGGAGAAGGAATTTGCCAAACATGAATTCAGTTTCTCCAAGATGATGAAGTCAGGTGAAATTGATGGTCTGGCAAAAGACTTCGGCTTCGAGGCGGCCGACGACCTCTTCGCCAGCGTGGGCTACGGACTCTACACGCCCTTGCAGGTCCTCGGCAAGCTGGTTCCCGAAACGATAAAGGAATCGAAGCTCGACAAGATCATCGGCACCCTGAAGAAGACGAAGGACAGCGCAATCAGGATCCAGGGCATAGACGGTCTCGTGGTGAAGCTCGCGAAATGCTGCAACCCCATCCCGGGAGATAAGATCTTCGGGTTCATTACCAGGGGAAGAGGCTTGACGATCCATGTCGAGGACTGCTCAAACGTCCATACCTACGATGATCAGAGAAGGGTGGATGTTACGTGGGAGCTGAACAAAGACTACACCTATCCGGTCCGCCTGAAGATTTCCGGCGATGACAGGAAAGGATTGCTCTCTGAGATCAGCACGGTAATGTCGTCGAACAAGGTCAATATCCTGTCTGCACAGGCCATGACCTATGCAGACAAATCCGCTGCCGGTGTCTATGAAGTGGAGATACTCCACATGACCCAGCTTCAGAAGCTCATAAAATCAATCCAGAAACTGAAAGGGGTAAGATCTGTAGAGAGGATCCGGGGAAACGCTTAGAGAGCTTTCTGGAAATCGCCCTTCTTTATGCACTTCGTGCAAAGTCTTGCTTTCTTTGTAACCCCTTTTTCCACTATGGTAACGCTCTGCAGATTCGGAAGCCACTGCCGTTTTGTCTTGTTGTTCGCATGACTGACATTGTTACCGATCTGTTTACCTTTTCCGCAAATATCACAAACCCGTGCCATCTGTTCCTCCAACGTAGCTTACTAAAGATAACAATCTTACAAGCTTAGGGAACCAAAGTCAATAGAATTCCGCGTGTCCCCTTCCCTGTCCTGTTGTCCCGACGAGTTAACCCTATTACAAGACCCCTTCGGAACCTTGCTGGAACAACATCTGGCATGGTATTTTCTGCGCATCATTCTGGACGGCCATTTCGCCTATCTCTCCTCCAACTCCTTTCAGACCCGCCACCCATGGCGATGTACGCACCACTACCCCGGTACCCAGGAATGGGGCTGTCCAGTCTTTTGGTACAGGACATAGTCCTTGAAACAGGATACAAAAGGTCCCCATCGTTTATCCGCAGGGCACAGACGCTTTCGCATAACATATCGTAACCATACACCTTTCAGACAACACGGCCTTGGGTGCTGCGCTGGCATGGTTCTTGATAGTTATTGTGTGGAAAGGGAAATAAAGGGTTAAGGGAAAATTCTGTTAAGTGGGCTATCGGCAGGAAAATCAAAGGGTGGCTTCGGTTTGGGCGAGTGTGGTAGCATATTTTTGGTGCACTTCGAAGGAAGTGGTTTGTTTTATGCATGAAAGCTGCTATGGAAGTTGGCCTATGAACATCCACGCCCACACAGATTCTTTTCTTGTACTTGATAAAAATGATGTGATATACTCAACATCGCGTTACAGAGGTTGGATATTACGAATGAGGAGGTGACGGGGAGGGTTAGGACCTAATTCGCAACAGACCTATTTCTCAAAAGCATTGATATGACAGTTTTTGGAAGGAGTGAAAAGGAGGAATCAAGTATGAACAGACGAAGGTCGTTGTTTTTCCTTAGCGTGTTCCTGCTGTTTGCTGTGCTCTTTACGGGAGTTCAGCAGGCAGGCGCACAGACGGTATTTCCGTTAAACCCGCC
>CAYOYU010000185.1:665-7388 GCA_964408265.1 uncultured Syntrophorhabdaceae bacterium | reverse complement strand
CCACCGGTAGGACCGGTTGCGACTGTTAATTACGGATACCCTTATTATGCGAACAGTCCGATCCTGCCGAAATTTGTTGACCCCCTGCCCGGCTTGGGTCTACCCGGGGCCGGAGCAATTCCGGCAAACATCCCCGTCGCCGTACCG
This sequence comes from uncultured Syntrophorhabdaceae bacterium, assembly GCA_964408265.1. Taxonomy (GTDB): domain Bacteria; phylum Desulfobacterota; class Syntrophorhabdia; order Syntrophorhabdales; family Syntrophorhabdaceae; genus CAYOYU01. Next base: position 7,241 of record CAYOYU010000185.1, on the reverse strand, counting down.
GATGTTACCACATATTTAGGGTCAGATTATTTCAGAATTGCACTTGTGGAATATACACAGAAGATGGCTTCGAGTCTGCCCCCGACCAGACTGCGTGGCTATGTACAGATTGTGCCTGCCGGCTGGACGGGTACCGATGCGTTGGGTAACGTTTACACTGCTGTTCCCCTCACCACTGCAAACGGCCTGATGTACAACACCGTAGACCCCGCTGATCCGACCGGCGCCACCCCTTATTACGGCGCGGCCAAACCGACCTATCTGGGGCCTGTAATTCTCGCCACCAAGAACAGATCAACCCGTCTTATGTTCATGAACTTGCTCCCCACCGGCGTCAACGGCAAAATCTTCATCCCTCAGGATATCACCATGATGGGTGCTGGGATGGGTAATCTGGACGCAACTGGTGTAAGCTGTGATCCCACATTAGTAAATGCCAACTGCGCACTATATACACAGAACCGTGGTACCCTTCACCTCCACGGCGGTCTGCCTGGTTGGGTAAGTGACGGCACTGCCCACCAGTGGATAGCCCCCGTCGGAGAGACAACAGTCTACCCGAAGGGTGCATCGGCACAGAATGTCCCCGACATGCCGGTTCCGTCTCAGGGTTTCATGACCTTCCACTGGCCCAACCAGCAGAGTGGCAGGCTCTTGTTCTACCACGACCATGTCCAGGGCATGACCTCTACTGACGTTTATATAGGTGAGGCAGCAGGTTACCTGCTTTGGGACGCGGCAGAGGAAACTACTCTGGCCGGCCTGACGGTACCCGGCACCATCCCTGCAGGTGTCGCCAACCTTATCCCCCTGGTTATCCAAGACAAGACATTCGTGAATGATGCCACCACACCGCCGCCTGCGGCATTCACAGGAGTTCCTACCGCTCTCACCGCAGCAGTGGACCCCCTCTGGGCAACGCATGCACCCGGTATGGGAGGTGGCAACCTCTGGTTTCCCCATGTCTACGTGGTAAACCAGGACCCCACTACCATAGCAGGAGCAAACCCGCTGGGCAGGTGGGACTACGGCCCCTGGTTCTGGCCGGTATTTCCCGTATCCTTTATGCTCCCTGAACTGTCACACACGCCTGAAGCTTTCATGGACACGCCTGTTGTCAACGGCATCGCCTATCCTTACAAGGACGTTCTACCTCAGCCTTACCGGCTGAGAATACTCAATGCCTCCAATGACAGGGGTCTCAATCTGCAGTTCTACCAGGCAGACCCGAATGGCAACCCCATTGCCGCACCAGGCGGCCTTACAGAAGTGAAGATGGTTGCCGCGCAGTCCAACGGTCTCTGCAATGCAACTGCGGTACCGCCTATAGGACTGCCCTGCTTCTGCAACGGTGCAGCAAACTCCCCCGTAGGATGCTTTCCCTCATACTACCCGACTATGGACAACAGAGCAGGCGGAATACCTGATCCGACCCTGGCAGGACCTGCCATGATCCAGATCGGTACTGAAGCCGGTATCCTGCCTGGACCGGCACTCCTCACCAACTCACCCGTCGGTTATGACTACAACAGAAGAAGCATAACAGTCCTCAACGTGCTCGAGCACAACCTTCTGCTCATGCCTGCCGAGCGGGCCGACGTGATCGTTGACTTCTCCGCTTATGCCGGCAAGACGATCATCCTTTACAACGACTCACCTGCACCTGTTCCTGCAGGCGACCCGCGCATCGACTACTTCACGGGCAACGGTGATCAGACTGCCACCGGTGGCGCGCCAAACACCGAACCCGGCTACGGCCCCAATACCCGCACCATCATGCAGTTCAGGGTAGCAGCCGGAGCACCGGCGGGCGTGCCTCAGGGCGTCCCCAACTATTACAATGCGGCCACCCTGGCGGCACTGAGTGCACCCACGGGCCTCCCGGCTGCCTTTGCGACCTATCAGGATCCTCTCATCGTGACACCGGGCGTCTATGCAAGAATCTCGGACACCACTTTAAACCTGACGGGCGCAGGCGGGCCGTTAGGGAGTTTCACCATCACCAACCCGGGCACCCGTTATACAGCTCCTCCTCTGGTGACGATCATCGGTGGAGGCGGCACGGGCGCAACCGCCACGGCAACAGTGGCGGGTGGTAGAGTCACCGCAGTCAACGTGGTAAACGGAGGTTCAGGCTACACATCCAATCCTACCGTCATGATCACCGGCGGTGGCGGTGTAGGTGCTGCTGCCTATGCCAACATAGCCGGAGCAACTCCGTTGCTTTCGAAGGCTATACAGGAGCTTTTCGACGAATATGGTAGGATGAATGCAACACTCGGCGTTGAATTGCCGGCTACCACCGCCAATATTCAGACAACGATTCCTCTCGGGTTCAACGATCCCACCACTGAAACGATCGCCGCTGGTCAGACGCAGCTCTGGAAGATCACTCACAACGGCGTTGACACCCACGGTATCCATTTTCACCTCGTCGACGTGCAGGTGGTCAACAGGGTCGGTTGGGACGGCGCCATAAAACCGCCGGACGTCAACGAACTCGGCTGGAAAGACACAGTCCGGATGAACCCCCTGGAAGATATCGTCGTCGCCATGAGGGCGAAGGCACCTCTGCTTGAGTACGGGCTTCCCGAAAGCGTTCGCCTCCTGAACCCGAATTATCCGGCCGGCAGCACGATCGGGTTCATGGGCATAGATCCATTAACAGGAAATCCCGTAGTTGTTACCAACGTGATGACAAACTTCGGCTGGGAATACACCTGGCACTGTCACATCTTGGGCCACGAAGAGAATGACATGATGCGGCCCTTCGTGATGACCGCTGCATCCGCTGCACCCACCGCAGTCACTCTTGCAGCAACAGCGGGTCCGGGCGCAAATGCGACACTCACCTGGAACGACCCGACTCCTGCAGGCGCTGCTGGGACACCCGGCAATCCGCAGAATGAGATCGGCTTCCAGATCTGGCGGTGCGCAGGCGTGGGCTGTACTCCCGTCTGGGACACAACAACAACTTCTCCGGCCAACTCAACCAGCTTTATTGACACTACCACTCTTCCGGGCACGACGTACCGGTATCAGGTCGTCATATACAACGCGGCAGGTAGTGCACCATCAAACATCGCGTCCATAACCACGGCCCAGGTTGCACCGGCTGCACCCACTAACCTGGCTGCAGTGGCTGCATCAGCTACACAAGTCAACCTTACATGGACGGACAACGCGAACAACGAGACCGGCTTCCAGATTCAGCGCTGTACAGGAGTAGGCTGCGTAAACTTTGCAAACCTGGCGACAGTCGGTGCCAATGTGACAACCTACGGTGACCTCACAACTGCAGGCTCAACCACGTACTCCTATCGTGTGTACGCTTACAACGCAGTCGGCAACTCGGCAAACTCCAACGTGGCAACGGTAACCACACCGGCAGCACCGGCACATCCGCCGGCAGCACCGTCAAGCCTGCAGGCAACAGCGACACGGGCGGGAACGGTAGCGATGGCAATCAACCTAAGGTGGCAGGACAACTCCGGCAACGAGACCGGGTTCGAGATCCAGCGCTGTACGGGCACCGGCTGTACGAATTTTGCACAGATAGCGGTGACCGGTGCAAACATAACAAGATACAGCGATACCGCAGTCTCGGCGGCTACGAGGTTCTACTACCGCGTCCGCGCAGTAAACGCGGCAGGCAACTCGGCCTGGTCCAACACCGCAAATGCCCTCACGCCTTCGGGGCCTCCGGCAGCGCCTACGAACCTTGCCCTGAATGCAAACGTCAATCCGAACCCGACCCGGAGTTCTATCTCTCTCTCATGGACTGACAACGCAACGAACGAGCTGGGCTTCTATGTTGAGAGGAGCACCAACGGTGGCGCCGCCACCCCGACCTGGACACGTGTTTCCATCAGGCCGGCGAACACGACGGCAACTCCGACGACTACCGGCACTGTTACGTGGACCAACAGCAACTTGACCAACAACAGAACGTACTGGTACCGTATTCAGGCGTACAACGCAAACGGCACGTCTGCTTTTACCAACGTGCTACAGGTAACGACCCTGCCGTAACCGGTTAGGGGTGCTTTTCAGGGGGGAGGGAGAAATCCCTCCCCCCCTTTTCTTCTTGGGAATCACGAGGTGACATTGAAATAATAAGGTATTCATACATACATTAAGAGACAAACTTTATTGGGTTGAGGGAAACGATGAAAATGAGATGGCTTATACCCGCAATGGTTCTGGTTCTGGTTGGGCTGGTATGTGAAGCGGAAGAAGCAACCCTCCAGACTGAAAAGGAGAAGACCGGCTACGCCCTGGGAGTGAGCATCGTAAGGAACATCAGACTGCAGGGCGTGGAAGTGGACACCGATGCAGTGATGAAAGGGATGAAGGATGCTCTTACAAATAAGCAGCTCCTCATGAGTGACGAGGAGATCAAGAAGACCATGGCAATTCATCAGTCAGCGGCACGGTTTAAACAGAGGGAGGCCCGGAAAATTGCCGGCGACAAGTTAAACAACGAGAAACAGGGCGAAGCCTTTCTTGCTGAGAACAAGAAGAAAGAGGGCGTAGTAAACCTGCCGAGTGGTTTGCAGTACAAGATCGTGAAGGCAGGTCAAGGAAGAAGCCCGGCCGCGACAGATACCGTAGAAGTCCGTTACCGCGGCACGTTGATCAACGGGACCGAGTTCGACAACTCCGAGAGAGCGGGAAAACCTGCGGTCTTCAAACTCACTGATGTCATTCCCGGCTGGAGGGAGGCGGTAACGCTCATGCCGGTGGGCTCGAGGTGGCAGATCTTTGTTCCGCCTGAACTCGCCTACGGGGAGCAAGGGTCTCCCCCTCAAATAGGACCAAAAGCGACGCTCATATTCGAAATCGAGCTTATCGCCATCAAATAAAGGAGGAGGCCACCAATGATTCATTTGAAACGGTATCTCTTAGTAATCCTGCTCTCATCTTTTCTGCTGTTGCCAGCTTTGGCCCTGTACGCTCAGCACATGACACCCTACCCTCCAATGCCTGATCCAGGCAAGAAGGTGGCTCTCGGCAACGACCACTATATGGTTTACAGCTTCGACAAGAAACCGAAACTCGGTACAGTGATCATGAAGGTCGAAGTCTTTACAAAGGATGGGAAGAAGGATACTTCCTTCGAGCTTAAGGCTGATGCGGGAATGCCTTCTATGCGGGGAGCCCATGAGACCGGTGAACGGCCTTTTCAACTTTCCAAGAAAGGGGATTACCTAATTCCCATCAATATCGTCATGCCCGGTAATTGGGAGATCAGGGTCATCGCGATAAAAGAGGGCAAGGTAGTCTTCCGGGGCAGGTACAATTTCGATGTCTAGGCTTCTCCTTGCAGTATCGCTTGTCGCTATATTTCTGGCTTCTTCAGTACACGGCGCCGACCACCTCCTCTATTTCGAGGCTCAGGGAATAGCCGGTTATTCCTCCGACTTGCACAAACCTATCTACTATTCAATGAACCCGGACGCCGAGATGCAGAAGCCGAGCGTAGGCTTCGACTATCTCCAGCGGTTCTCCGGGGCTTCGGGCGACTGGGCTACCTTTGCGCTTCAGGCGCGAGCGGCTCTCAGCGTCAACGGAGTGGACGGCGCCGACGGGATAAAGTGGGAGCCCCAGATATATAACGCCTATTTCAAGTTCAAGACCCCCGGGCCTTATGTCTGGGTGGGTCATAACCGGCCCGCCTTCGGTCTCGGATCCTATTTCGACAGTCACGGCCTTCTTCTCCGTACACTCCCCATACAGGGCTTCGGGTACGACCGCGACTGGGGTGCCGGCCTCTACAGGGACTTTGCCTGGGGCGACGTTTCCGCCAGTGTCACTACCGGTTCCGGCATGCCGGTCTACACCAGGGGCAATTCCATGTCCGCTGCGAGGATTTCATACGGCGTACTGAGCCAGGATAATTTCAATGCCGGTTTCTCCCTGGGATACGGCAGCACCCTCGACACCATGGGGTATAACCTCCGGGACCCGAAACCTCAGGAGATGCGGCTTGTCGGCGCCGACCTGACCATTTTGAGAAACCGCTTTGAGCACCGCTTCGACGTCCTCGCCGGGAGGTGGCTCGATCAGGATAGTTACGCCCTGATGTATCGTCTGGGGTTCAACGTCGACCCTGAAGGGAAGCTGAAGATAGAGGGCCAGCCCACATACTGGAAGTTCGGCGATGAAAAGAACTATCAACTGAACCTCTGCTTTTCGAGCCAGGTAACTTCAGATCTGACGGTGCGTCTCATGTACACCTACGATGACAACGCGGCAGACAACAGGGTCGTGCTCCAGTTCTATTACTACCTGCCCATATGACCAGACGGATCAGGGCAGAACATTTCATGACGGAGGGAGTTCATCACGTGTTTTCAGCTAAAGGAATATTCATCACCATCCTACTCTTGCTCCTTACATCTACCGGGGCATGGGGGGCGGTCGGCTGCGATCTCAACGATCCAGACCGGGATGTGGCACGCCTCTTCCCGGAATCGACAGGATACAAAACCATCTACACTTCCATTCAAAAAGCCGGGGGGGAGAAGCTCCTTGCCACCGTGGAGGCGCGCCTTGGAGATAAGTTCAAGGGCA
>CAYOYU010000185.1:0-655 GCA_964408265.1 uncultured Syntrophorhabdaceae bacterium | reverse complement strand
GCATCTACGAGACCATCGACGTTCCATACACCATCTATGAAATATATGCCAACAAGAAGAAAGTGGGCTACATACACGGCGTAAACCAGAAAGGCCAGTTTGGCGGCATCCAGGTGTTCTTGGTGCTCACCATCGACGGAACGGTACGGGCCTTCTATATCCAGAAAATGACAAGCCAGTATGCCGGGAAGCTCCGGGACGTGAAGTTCGGAAAGCAGTTCGTTGGGCTGACGGTCAAAGACTTCGAACATTACGATGTGGCCTCGGGCAAAGCATCAGGGAAGACAGAAGGGATAAAGAACCCGGCGCCTGAAGCAGAAGGCGATTTCCGGGCAGCCCTAAGGGCCACGAAGAAGAATCTTATACTTATGGATGAGTTCACCGGAGGCTATCAAAAATGATCACCAAATTCCAGGTAGCATATAAGAATCTGCTGCGAAAGAAAGTCCGCAGCCTTTTGACTCTGGTGGGCATCGCGATTTCGGCGTGGGTCCTTGTAAGCCTTCTCGGATTCAACCAGGGATACGAAGCTTCCCTTAACAAGGACATCGACAACATGGGCTTCCAGTTGATGATCATGGCCAAAGGCTGCCCCTACGAGGCGGCAACCCTCATGCTGAAGGGAGGCACGGGACTCCGCTATATGAAGGAATCC
>CAYOYU010000184.1:0-10165 GCA_964408265.1 uncultured Syntrophorhabdaceae bacterium | reverse complement strand
TCGGGTACTTCCTGCTTTATTGCTTTTTCCACGCCCATGTTGAGGGTCATCATGCTCATAGGGCAACTCCCGCAGGCTCCTTTGAGCCTGACTTTTACCACATTGTCGACCACTTCCACAAACTCGATATCACCGCCATCTCTCTGCAGGAAAGGTCGTATCTTGTTTATGGCTTCTTCAATCTTTTCCTTCATTTCTAACCTCCGTCACCTAAGTATTGGGATTCCAAATGGTCCCAAGAATATAAAACAGAATTGCGTGACAAGTAAACAAATGGCAAAAGACCCCGACATCGTTTACAATCCTGTCGGGGTCTGTCCATGTTCTATTCAGAGATTTCTGCACCCGCCAAAACCTAAGGAGGGCGACCTATTCGATCTCCACCTTGATCTCTTTAGGCATGGCCTTCTCCGATTTTGGTACTACTATTTTCAGGACGCCATCTCTGTATGTGGCCTTTGCCTTCGATCCTACCACTTCGGAAGGAAGTTGGATAGTTCTCACGAAGGATCCATAGATGCGTTCTGACCTGTACAGAGACTCCTCTTTCACCTCTTCTTCCTTCTTCCGTTCCCCCCGGATGGTAAGCTTGTCGTCAAATATGGAGATGGAAACTTCCTTCGGGTTTACGGCAGGCAGATCCACAGAGACCACAATATCCTTTTTGGTCTCCCTGATGTCCACCGCTGGTAGCCACGTGCCTTCGGTTGTTGAAGGGAACCCGCCGCGCCCGAAAAAATCCTCAAAGAGCTTGTCCATCTCATCCTTGAGAGACGGAAATCTGACTTCCCACATTCTCCATGGTGTTATTGCCATAATCCTACCTCCTGAACTTTATGTTGCGCTATGCACTTCTCCCAGATTACGCTTCCAGAAACTGACTATGCCCGAAGAGTGGAAGAACATCTGGATGAGTTCCCATCCATCCTGACCCATACCGTTGAAGAGACCCATCAGTTTTTCGGACTGTTCGCCCCTTATATCGGTTATCTCGCAGCCCGCCTCGGGTTTGCAGGCGTAGATGATGTTCTTATGCGGATCAGTAACTATCCCCGCCGCCTCCAACTCTGTCATGGGAAAGGTTTTTACCGCGTACTCATATTTCATGCCAACCCTCGTTGCCTATACTTTGTCATGGCTCTTTTGGTATAATAATAAAGCATCACTTCCTGTTTTTAAAGTAGCCATGGAAGGCAAGCCATCCTACGTACAGGCATACTCCTCGGGCCTTCTCGATGAACGGATCAATGAACTGGAATCGAGGCTTAGCCCCTGTATCCTCTGTCCCAGAGAGTGTGAGGTTCACAGAATTACCGGTGACTTGGGATACTGTAAAGCTCCCTATGAACTGTATGTTTCCAGCGCCTTTCCCCACTTCGGGGAGGAAGCCCCCCTTGTAGGCCAGGGCGGATCCGGGACCATATTTCTTTCGCACTGTAACCTCAGGTGTCTCTTCTGTCAGAATTACGAGATCAGCATTTACGGTGAGGGATTTCGCTACTCCTCCGGCAAGCTGGCCTCAACTATGCTCAGCCTTCAGGAAAGAGGATGCGGTAATATCAACTTCGTTACTCCAACTCATTATTTGCCCCAGATACTCAGGGCCGTCTGCGTCGCCGCGGCCGGGGGGCTTTCAATTCCACTTGTTTACAATTGCGGGGGTTACGAGTCGGTTGAGACAATCAGGCTCCTCCACGGGATCATCGATATCTATATGCCTGATATCAAGTTCCTCGACCCGCTTCATGCTGACCGTTATTGCCGCGCCGGGAACTATCCGGATATAGTGAAGGAAGCGCTGAGAGAGATGCAGAGACAGGTCGGTGACCTGGTACTCGACGAAGAAGGCAATGCCGTGAGGGGCCTCATCATACGTCACCTGGTAATGCCTTCCATGGCAGAGAACACGAGGGCGGTACTCAGATTCATCAGGCAGGAGATATCGGCCCGGGCCTACGTAAATATCATGGGCCAGTACCATCCGAGCTATCTGTCCGCAAACCTTCAGGAGATTTCTCAGGGAATTGCCCCCGGTGATCTCTTTGAGGCTATTGCCTATGCCCGAGCCATAGGGTTAGAGAGGGCCGATAGACACTGAGGGCCGGATTTCCCATTCCCATCCCTTGTCGTCCCTCAGACTCATTCTGTTGAAATAATGGTTGAGATGATGATGGTTCCTTCAGTCGTTCAGCTTCTTCCGGAGAGTTTCGTTGGCTTTGAGTACTTCCTGAGCATCCTTGCCAGATATTTCCCAACTGTATGAGCCTTTGCCATCCTTCTTGAGCTTAATTTTCACCTCGCCCTTGATGCCCTTCCGTATCTCCTCCAACTCCTTCTTGTACTGGGTTTCCGCCGTGTCGCCTTCGGTGGTTTTAGCCTACAGGGGGATCTCGGATGGTCTGTTGCATGAATAGATCATCAGCGCGGCGAGGATTATCATGAAAAGCCTCATTGAGTCATGATATACTTTCTTTCTTGAGGCTTTCAACAGATTTATGGGAGGAGAATGATGAAGGTACACATCGAGAGGGAGGGCAAGGGGAGAGCGATCGTATTCATTCATGGCGCAGGAGGGAGCGGGCTCAACTGGTATTTCCAGAAAGAGTCCCTGAAAGCCTCAATGGACGTTCTCCTGATCGATCTGCCCGGACACGGTTTATCGAGCGGTGGACCCTGTTCCTCCATTGAAGAGTTTCGCGAAGCCTGTTTCGAGGCCCTGCGGCAGGCCGGTGTGTAGAGGTGTCTTATCGCGGGCCACTCCATGGGGGGTGCCATTGCCATGTCTTTTGCGCTTGCCCACCCGAAATTTGTCGAAGGGCTCGTACTCATTGGCACTGGCGCAAAACTCAGAGTTCTTCCCCAGATTCTCGATGGGATGAGGAAAGACAAGGAAGGGACGGTACGAATGATCATGGATTATGCCTTCTCACAGAAAACCACGCCCAGGGCGAAAGAAAAGGGCGTAGAGGAAATGCTGAAATGCGACGCAGAGGTCATCTACAACGACTTCTATTCCTGTGATCACTTCAGCGCAATGGATTATCTGGGCCAGTTAGGGCAACCCGTTCTCGTAGTCTGCGGCGAGGATGACCGGCTTACTCCGCCGGCATACTCCCGTTTTCTCCATGAGAAGATAGAGGGGTCGCAGTTCGTACTCATAGGCGGTGCAGGCCACATGGTTATGCTCGAGAAGCCACAGGAACTGAACAAAGCCATAGAGGATTTTGTACGGACATCAGATGTGTGCTGAAAGGTTTGCGGTAAGCACCGAGAAAGAGAAAGGGCTCACTGAGAGGATGGAGCGCCTCGGCATAAAGGAATCAGATCTGATCGAACGTTTTGTGCGTTCCGGCGGTCACGGAGGGCAGAACGTCAACAAGGTTTCTACCTGCGTCTATCTGAAACATATACCGTCGGGCATCGAGGTAAAGTGTCAGCAGGAGCGTTCACAGGCTCTCAACAGATTCCTGGCCCGCAGAATTCTGGCCAATAAGATCGAGGAGATGGTCCTCGGCCGCGAAAGTGCCGAGAGGCAGCGGATAGAGCGGATTAAGAGGCAGAAAAGGAAACGATCCAGGCGGGCTCAGGAGAAAGTCCTTCAATTCAAACATCTCCAGGCAAAGAAGAAAGAGGCAAGGTCCCAGAAGCCCGACCTGTCTGAATACTGACGATGGCATCATCTTCACCGAGACAGTCTGCAGCAACCCTTCAAGAAACATCCTAAAGTCCCAACAGCTATCAACCGATAACCTGGATAGGGAAAGTTTATGAATTTGAATTCATCATCGAACGACTCGTTCCAGATCGACCTGTCTCTTCTGCCGCAGCTCTATCCAGACCATCCTGTCCAGAACATAGCAGTTCTTTTCACCGACGTTGTTGATTCCACTCAGTATTTCAAGACCCATGGGGACGTGGCGGGCCGAGAAATGCTCAGGGTACATCAGGAAGTTGCGTCGCCCATCGTGGCGGAGTTTCGCGGTCAGGTTATCAAGATGCTCGGTGACTCCGTCATGGCCTACTTTCTGTCAGCCGATGAGGCATTGAAGGCGGCCGTGAAGATGCAGCAAAAGTTCGAACTTTATAATGCCATGACCACTCGGGAAAATCAGATCCGTATCCGGATCGGCATACATTTCGGAAGCGTCATTGTTGAGGAAGGAGACATATATGGGGATGTGGTCAATGTGGCGGCAAAGATCACGAACCTTGCCAAGGGCACCCAGATCTTTGTCTCCCAGGATGTCTACGATATTACCCGCCATCTGCCGGCGGTTCACTTTGAGAAGGTGAACGCATGGCAGAACAACAAGGTCCTCAACGACCTGCAGATATATAAGATTGTGTGGGACGTAACGACGGTTTTTCAACCACCGGTCCGGCTCCTCTTGAGACTCTGCCCTCTTTTCCGGATCGCTCCGGCAGGCTTCGAAACCTTGTGGAAGCGCATGATTGAAGGTAAGGAAGGCTTTTGGAGTGCCCTCGAGGGGCATGAACGGGTCCTTCCGGACAAGACGGTAGTGGTTACCATGCAGCCCGGTTCCGCGGTGATGGATACTGCCCGGAAGGTGGTAACCTTCCTGGAAGAGGGGTTGGGGCAGAAATGGAAGGGGCGCCTGCTTCCTGTGCGGATCGTGGTGGACGCCGAGACCGCTCAGGCCGGAGGGGATCGGGCAGCCGAAAAAGAGAGTGGAGCTACGGACGCTCTTCCGCCCGGCGGGATCTTTGTTACCCGTGACGCCCTGGATGTCCTCGGAGAGGGGGTCATGGCCCTCCTGCAGAAGGACGAAATAATCGCGGACGACAGACGCTACCTTCGGGTTCAAAGCCCGGACCCTGAAGGCGTAGGTCGGGAAACGCGGTTTCTCTACAGGGAGTTCCTAGGGCGTGGTATTCTTGCCGAGTGCTATTACTGCGGCGGTAGAGGACACAGACCGGCTGACTGCCCATCAAAGGGGATGATGGAGGTTACGCGGGCCTTCCATCGTCTGGGCTTCTATTCACTGGCGAAGATAAATGATCTGTTCCTGTCATATCTCATTAATGGGGAGGACGGGTGGAAACCCGGGGAAGACCACTTGAAAGAGGTGGAAACGGATGGGCCCGATCTTGCGCGACAGGCTTTTTACGAGTTGAGAAGGATTTTCCAGCTTCGTTTCTTCAGAACCTTTTGGCACGTGACCAGCGAGGAATGGGATAGCATCCGCGAAATCCAGTGCCGCAGCGAAGGAGGGATGGCATGGCTGGCCCAGGACTCGCTCCGTGTTAATGATATTGACAGGGCGGAACGGATGCTGAGGAATGCCGAGGAACGAAGCCCCCTCGACTACAGGATACCCTGCTCAATGGGATTCGTGGAACTTGAAAGGGGACGTAACGCTTCTACAGAACATAATCTTCAGAAGGCTCTTTCTCTGGCGAGTACGGATTCTCAAAAAATCTTTCTGCTTCTCCTTCTGTCACGCTTCTATCTCCTCACAGAGCGCCCTTTTGGTGCAGAGAGAGCAATAAGGGAGATTCTTTCCATTAACCCCCAATGTATCGAAGCTTTGTACCAGGAAGTGCTTTTCTTTCTGGAGGCAGGGAAGGAGAAGCTTGCCCTCCCGCGCCTGAGAAGGCTTATTCAGGACAACAGAACGTACTTTGTGGTTTCCATGATTGATCCCTACCTGGCGCCATTTGGCGACAGTGTGGGTGACTTGCTTTCGGAGATGCTCCAACAAGCCAAGGAAGATGCAGATAAAGCGGTTGAAGAAGCCTTCAATGAAGCAGAGCGTTCTGCGGAGTTGCTTTCTTCTGATGAGAATAGAGAGGTGGAGGATCTGAGGAAGGATATTGAAACCCTGAGAGCCTCTGACAGTTATTTCGGGTATCTGGACATGGCAATATCCGGCAACAGTATCGTTGCTCTTTGCAAGAACAGCATGAAGGAGCGGAGAAGGGCCCTCGCGGCCCGTTTGTGGGAAGTCTTCGGACGTGCAGAGGATAAATTGAAGCTTCTGAAAGGTTACCGCTACAGGAGGTTTACCTATTCTGTTGAGTCAAAACTGGATATGATCAAAAGGGAAGCTGAGGGCGCCCGTGAGCTGGCGCTTGCGGCAAATCGTGAGCAGTATGAAGCGCTGGTCAATCTCTGTACTGGCCTGGAGGGGTTTATGGCATCCGCAGATAGCCGGTGCAGAAGGCTAGCCATTTGGGAACAGGTGCTTGCCAACGTGGGCGGGTTTCTCAAGTATTCCGGCCTATTTCTTTCTATGGTGCTTTTTATGGGTCTCGTGCTGCTTCCCCTGGGCACCTATTACCTGAACGTCCTCCTGTCCGATTATGATCTCTTCACAGCATCCAGTATCTGGTTGTTTCAGAAGGGTTTCCTTGTGCTTGGTGGTGTGGGCAGTCTTCTTGCATCGTTCCTGCTTACCATAGGGAAGGCGTTCAAGGGTTGACCTATTCCTCTTCATTCTTTCTTTGATCCGTCTTTTCCGTGTAGCGAAGACAATCATATCCGGAAGACTGGAACACTACGAGGGAAGGCATATCCCTGCACTTGAACCCGAGAGCCTTGCAGCCCCTGGGAAGTTTCCTATCCCATGTAATATAGAAATGGGTGCATCTGAAGCAGTCTATGACGCCGGGCTTTCTCAAGCTTGTTGCCTTCCATGAGAGCATACCATTCCCTGCAGGAGCTTTTCATGTGAATTCTCTTCTCCTGGCTTCTTGTTTTTCTGGTGCTCTTCGGTGTAGGTTATGGAAAACGAAAAGGGGGCACAGGTTATGAAGTTCAGACTTGATCACATAGGTTTCGTCGTGGAGAACATCGAGGAGTTTAACCGCCTGCTGCGCACCATGGGTTTCGATGAGATGACTGAGCCCCTTGTCAATCCCCTCCAGAAGGTTTCAGCATCCTTTGTAAACACAAAAGAGACTGACCCGGTCTACATCGAGGTTCTCGAAGCTGCCGGGGAGGGGTCCCCTGTGGCAAATTTTCTTAAGAATAAGGGCGGGGGTCTCCATCACCTTTGTTTCGAAGTGGATGATGTGGTTCAGACATCGAGAGAACTGGAGGAAAAGGGATTCAGGATGGTCTCGGCCCCCGAGGACTGTGTTGCTTACGACAAGAATCTCGGCCGGGACTGTGCCAGTCCCAGCAGGATCTCTTTTTTTGTGGTTTCCAGCAGATTTCTCATCGAACTCATAGAGAAGGGTAAATAACCCTCGGCGGATATGAGCCTCGCTACCTATTCAAAAGTCTTTGTGAGCCGACGCATGGCAGCAACACTGCTTCTCGGCTTTTCCTCGGGGCTGCCCTTGCCCCTCACGAGCGGCACTCTGCAGGCGTGGCTGACAGTCATAGGCATAGACATCAGGACTATAGGGATATTTTCGCTCGTAGGGCTTCCCTATGCAGCCAAGTTCCTGTGGTCCCCGCTCATGGACCGGTTTACCCCTCCCTGGCTCGGAAGGCGCAGGGGGTGGATGGTCAGTTCCCAGGTGGTCCTACTCGTCGGCATCTTTGTCATGGGGCTTGTTTCGCCCGCCAACGCTCCCTTTATGCTCGCAGTTCTGGCATTCCTTGTTGCCTTCACCTCAGCATCACAGGATGTTGTTATCGATGCTTACCGGACCGATCTCCTTCAGCCCGTGGAACGAGGCGTGGGCGCCGCCACCTTTGTCATGGGCTACCGGATAGCCATGCTCATGGCGGGTGCGGTGGCGCTTATCCTGTCAGAGCGGGTAGGCTGGCAGACTACGTATCTTCTCATGGGCCTTCTTATGCTGGTCGGGGTGATCGGGACCTTCGTGGGGCCTGAGCCGGACGGCTCCGTTAAACCCCCGCAGAGTCTCAAGGAAGCCGCGTGGGGCCCCCTTAAAGATTTTTTTTCCCGACAATCA
This sequence comes from uncultured Syntrophorhabdaceae bacterium, assembly GCA_964408265.1. Taxonomy (GTDB): domain Bacteria; phylum Desulfobacterota; class Syntrophorhabdia; order Syntrophorhabdales; family Syntrophorhabdaceae; genus CAYOYU01. The sequence continues at coordinate 2,275 of CAYOYU010000184.1, read as the reverse complement.
GCGATTATCATGCTTCTCACCATCATCTTCTATAAGCTGGGTGATGCCTACGCAGGGAGCATGACCACGGCATTTTTGATCAGAGGGGCCGGCTTTTCCCCCACCGACGTGGGTACCATTAATAAAGGAATGGGACTTCTCGCAACCATAGTGGGCGCTCTTTTCGGGGGTACACTGATGGTGAAGCTGGGGCTCTACAGATCACTTATCTTTTTTGGATTCCTTCAGATGGTTTCCAATCTTTCATTTATGGTTGTGGCCATTCTGGGCAAGAACTATCCGGCCATGATTTTTGCGGTGGCATTTGAAAATCTTTCGGGAGGCATGGGCACGGCTGCGTTCGTTTCATTTGTCATGGCCCTGTGCAGCAAGCGCTACAGCGCAACCCAATTTGCCCTCCTCTCCTCTCTGTCTGCGCTGGGACGAGTCTTTATCTCTCCTACATCGGGGTATATGGTTCAATGGATGGGATGGGCCTCTTTTTTCGTCTTCACCACGATTACCGCAGTTCCGGGCCTTCTCCTTGTCTGGTGGGTCAGGAACCAGATTATTGACCTAAACAGGACGGCAGACGCTTAGAACCAGCCCCTCTTGTAAAGTCCTACGAGATGTCCTTCCGAAACCACGTGCCCCTTCATCGCCTTCTCAACGTCTGACTTCGAGGAGTTGGCAGGAAGGTTTAGAGTCGTATTGAGCGCGTATACCTTAAAGAAATACCTGTGGGTACCCGATGGGGGGCAAGGACCTCCGTAGCTTGACTTTCCGAAATCGTTCCTGCCTTGCATGGCTCCGGTCGGCACTGTGCCTTCCACAATCTCCCGGGTTGCCGTACCGATATTCCATACAACCCAGTGAACCCAGACTCCGGCCGGGGCATCTGGATCATCCACGACAAGTGCAATCGATTTCGCTTCAGGGGGTATGTTTCCCAGGGAAAGAGGTGGGCTCACGTCCTTGCCGTCACAGGTGTACTTCTTCGGTATCTGTTCGTTGTTGTTAAAGGCAGGACTTGTTATTGTCAGGGCTCCCATTCCAATCACCTCTCTTGGCAGGTTGCCGGGCTGAAACAGGGACAGCATGAAAAAGATGAAAGCCACACTCAACCTTGCCATTCCTACCTCCTTATCCCGGACTTATTCTGAAGATATGACGTCCTCATAAAAAGTCCACCCTTGAAGCACTCAGTCAGCGGCACACAGTCCTCAGCGGGAGCCCTGGCGAGACGGTTTTGCCCGAACCTGAGGTATCGGCCGCAGAATGATGAGCCCCGGTTTGTCTGTTAAGTACCTTCTCAGGTCTTCATCAGCGACCATGCGGACCTGATCTCGTGAAGATGCGTGGCGGATGACGAGGCCATCCCCGATCTGCACAATGATACCCACATGGGACACATCAAGACCGGCCGACTCTGTGTAGATGCCTACATAATCGCCTTTTTTCAAATTAGCCATAACCGAAGCATCGACGAGAGCAGCAGGAATATAGGTCACCTCACGACGCCGGGCCTGAATGCCCGGCAAGAAGGGCTTGCCATCGGCCTCCAGATTGAGGATTTTGGATACGGTCCGGCTTTTGTCTCCGCCCGTATGCGAGGTGATGTCTGTAACAAACCGCCCATTGAAGACAGCCCAGTCTGTGAAAAAGTGGTTCCGGTGATCAAATGCAACGATCCCGCACCGGTAGCGCACTCTTTTCAGGTTTTTTTTGAAGGCGGCAAATGATTCCGACAGACGCATTGCCTCAACATAGTCCAGAAAGGTGAAACAATCGAGCCCTTCGAAATCGATGACCAAAGCCTCGGGAGTCTTCATGTCGCCGAGAAGGGTAGATTCCGCATAGGGAGTCTTGAGGAATTTCTCCGAAATGGCCGAGATTCGTTCCCCTTCTTCTTTAATGAGGGACATCCCGGAGAGCAATTCGTCGATTTTCTCCCCGGTCCAAAGGCCGAGGCTTATTCTTTCCTTCACAGCCCTTTCTCCTTCCCATCTATGTTAACTGTCCCGGGCGGCAACTGTCAACCGGCCCGGTTTCCATAATAAGGCCATGAGCATGGAAGTCCCTGACCGGAAACAGCCTGGCGGTCGGGTGCACCGCATAAACCGATGCCAAGAGCTCGCTGTTCTGCTATAATTGGCTGTGCGCATCTTCAAGGAAGATTTTGAGACAGCCCATTTTTTGAACATGCCGAACAGGTTTACCGTGGAATGCATAGTCGGAGGGCGGACCGCGAGGGCCTACCTTCCTAACCCCGGCAGACTCTGGGAACTCCTGGAAC
>CAYOYU010000183.1:6331-10169 GCA_964408265.1 uncultured Syntrophorhabdaceae bacterium | reverse complement strand
GGCATAACCGGAGTGGGGTTGCTATGGAAAGTGCGAAAGATATTTGACACTACCCGCATCTGCCCCTCTTTCTCTGTCCCCTTTCGTGACAGGAGTTTCACCATCCTCTTTATGTTCTGTGCCGTTGCCGTCATCAGGATCTGTTCCCGGAGAAACCGTCTGAGTCGGAACTTTCCCGTCCGGAGCCCCATGAACTCCTTAGCCTCTCCGAAGAGTTCCTCAATCCTCTTGCGCATCCGTTGAGAGATCCGATACGCAGGGGTTGTGGTCAATTGCCGTGCCTTCTCAATGGATGTTTCATAGATGTGATAACTGAGGGAACGGGACGTATCGCGGGTGCACGCCTGTTTGCAGGGACAGACCCGGCAGTCTTTGAGATGCGCCCTGTACACATGCCGGCGGCTCAAGCGATGAATGCCCCAATACGTCAGTTCTTTCCCCTCAGGGCAGAGAAAGCGGTTTGTTGTTTCATCGAACGTAAAGGCGGTAATGGGATAGATGCCCCGATCGTTCCGACCCCGATGATCTTTGACCGGCACATGGGGATCAATACCGGCGGTGACGAGGGTATTGAAGAATGATCCGGTGCTGTAGCCTTTGTCGGCCCCGATAGTTTCCGGGATGAGTCCGAAGACCCAGGGGATTCTCAGCAGCTGACTGAGCGCAGTCTCCCCTTCAGAGGCAAGATCGGGTTTGCTTACCCCGGCTCCGAGGATAATATTGCTTCCGTTATCGATCACATAGGTCGCCGAATGCGCAAGCCGCGCACCAGAGCCGGGCGCCTTCCTGGCAAGACGCGCATCAGGATCGGTTGTGGAACGATGAGTGCTGTTCGAAACCTTCTGCCCTCTATGGGGATAGTCATCACCTGGATCCCAGGATTCACCGGAGTTTTCCTCTTCGAGTTTGTCAATGTACTCCTTCGGCTTCATCTCCACCACTATGGGCTCCATGCTCCGGAAGGAAGCGTTGGCCTTGATGTGGGTGGCATCGACGGTGAGGTGCGTTCCCTGGACAAGCCCATGAGATATGCACCGATCCACGATGGCATCGAAGATATCCTGAAAGACGTGATTTGCTACAAACCGTTCATGACGGTTATGGGAAAAGGTCGAGTGGTCGGGGACTTTATCCTCAAGGGAAAGACCCACGAACCAGCGGTAGCCTATGTGCATCTTCACCTCTTCACAGAGTCTGCGTTCGGAAGTAATCCCGTAGAGATAACCCACCAGGAGCATTCTGATGAGGACTTCGGGGTCGATGGAGGGGCGGCCTGTGTGACTGTACAGGTCCTTCACCTTCTCTTTGATAAACCCGAAGTCAACGTAGCGGTGGACCATCCGCAACAGATGATCCTCGGGAATCATGTCATCAAGCTTCACATAGTAGAACATCGGTTCCTGCCGTCTTTTCTCTCCTAACACCATGGCCTCCGGATAGATTGCATGTATACGGTATTCTACCATGCCGATACCTCGTAGACCAAGGTATTACGGGCGTTTATGGGGAGTTTTTCAACAGGCTGTTTATTCTTGACTTTTGGCTAAGGAAGACCAAAAGGGGACAGGCTACTTTTCGCGACCGGGAACCCCCTTCGGAATCCGATGAGTTTGACAGATTGCCCGGAGACACATGGTGCCACGGGCTGTCCAGAGACTCGGGCCGGACCGGAGGAGGCGGGGTACTCTGGGGTATGGTATAGGTACCCAGCGACGAGCTTAGCCCTGGGAAACAGGGAGCATTTTCTCTCCCAAAGCCCCCTGAACCCGAATCCTCAAGTTTGCGGAGCGATAGCGCGCGGATCAGCGTCCTTGTTGGGTTTCCGGTGATTTGTAGAATTGCTGACACTGTGTCAGCAAAGCCCCTTGTCCTGGGGGCTCGTTTCCGGGACCGAAAGGCGCGGAGGCAGCAGGAAGGATTGGGCGGGGCATAGAGTCCAGGTCTTGTTTCTTGCATACCTTCAGAGGCGAGGGGCAGGGGTGCTCAGGGCGGGTGCAAGTTTTGAATTTTAACATGAGACCTGTGTGACGGGCTGGTCAAGGAGAGCAGAAAGGTCTGGTGGGTTGTTGAGAAAGGGATTGTGGTGTAGTGTTCAATCTGCTATATTCACTTTATCAAATGAGTAAGGGCACTTACATTGTGCCCGGAAGGTGAGAGGTTGAGAAAGCCAGTTACAGGAAAAGAGGTTATATTGAGTACCCTATATGAAAATGGTGAACGGCTTCGGGAGTTCGGAGTAAAACGGCTTGGATTGTTCGTTTCCTTCGTACGAGGCGAGCAAAAGAGTTCCAGCGATATCGATCTGGTTGTGGAATTCGAGCAGGGAAGAAAGACTTTCGACAACTTCATGGCTCTCTCCTTTTTTCTGGAGGAACTGTTCCGGCGCAAAACTGAGTTGGTCACTGCAGAGTCCCTCAGTCCCTATATCGGTCCGTATATACTAAAAGAAGCCCAATATGTCGACCTTGCCGCTTGAATATTTACGACACATCCTCGATGAAGCAAGGTTCGTGGTGGAGCGGGCGGACGGGAAATCCAAGGAATAATTTCTAACCGACGGTACGTTGAAACGAGCCTTCGTCAGGAGTCTGGAGATCATAGGGGAGGCTACGAAAAAGATTCCTTCTGATATGAAGGAGAAATACCCCGGAATAGAATGGCGATCAATGGCTGGGATGCGGGATCGTCTGATTCATGATTATTTTGGCGTTGATTACGATATAGTGTGGGATGTTGTCGTAAATAAGATTCCTGCTCTAAAGGAACAGATCGAAGCGGTTCTGAAGTCATCTCAAGAAAAGTAATAATCCGGGAAGCGCTGGCGGCTCTCTCAAAGCATCGAATCCCCTCCGGAAAGATCGGCAGACGGAGGGAAGGGCTGCACGAAAACGGCTCGGGTTAGGGCATGTAAGTAATCGTCACCCTACCGATCTCGGTGCTGGGACCGGTGCTGTCCCGCCAGTTCCCTACGAGGTTCTGATGGATGACAAAGGTGTAAGGCTTGTTCATCTCTATACCCAGCAGCTTCGCGTTGGTGAGATTGTACACTGAGAAACGGAACGTCGCCGTCTGGTCCATGCCCCAGCCATCGGTTTTCACTTTAGGATCGGTGCAGCTGATGTGGTATCCCGGTACGCCGGGAACAGGGTTGATGACCTGAAGCACGGCGTCCTCTCGTTTCGACAGGCTCACGACATTGCGGCTCAGGCTTAACGTGGGTTTTGGCCGCAGCCCGAAGTGGGCCTGGACCGGTCCTTTCTTCGGCTCTTCCAGGGTGTTGATCACGGCGGCGCGGTCGTGGGGGAAGACACGGTCGACCCTGCCCTTCACCGCCTCGAACGTGGGCAGCACATTCAGGTCCGTCACCGTTCCGTAGACTTGAGCGAACCCCTGGTTCTTCGATCTGCCATTGTGGGACCAGGTGGCAGGATCGGAATCGTGGATCGTATACGTATTGGCAGGCACCACTACTTTGGGCTCTACGACCCAGTAGAATTTCGATTGGACTGCAGCCGTCCAGGGGCCGTAATTTTGGCCCGCTGCATTGACGAGCCAGATCTGGCCCGGGGATTTGCCCTGACCCGTGTTCCAGTGATAGGTCAGGATCCTGTCGATGGTGTAGAGCTTCGTTGTGGTGAACTGAGGGTTGCCGCCGGTTGGGTTGTTGCTGACCGCGGCGCCATTCTCGTTTTTGAATAGCTGGTCCGAGGCGTGACCCACCGATATTCCCCCGAGGAGAATCGTGAACAGAACAAGGAAAAGACCTAATCTTCCGGAAACAGATGTTTTCAGATTCGCGAACATTGAACACTCCTTCTCTATCTTGCCGATGTGCACT
>CAYOYU010000183.1:4062-6316 GCA_964408265.1 uncultured Syntrophorhabdaceae bacterium | reverse complement strand
GTCCTGGTTGTACAGGTTCGGCTTTACCAGGTGAACCTGTGTCTGCTGCGGGCAGGTGATGACCAGGGCTGCTGCCGAAGGGGCGTTGGACAGGGGCGAAAGCTTCCGCACCGGCTGCTCCGCGCCATAACCGACAGTCACGAAGATCATTAAAAGAAAGACTGCAATGGCGATTGTCTTCATCTCTCTATCCTCCGGGGATTCACTCTTGCGGTACGCGTTTCAAGGTGCATCCAACCTGGGTCCATTTTACGGGCTCAAAAAGATATTGAACCCATCCTGCCGCAAGACCAGTCTATCACCCGGCTTGTTGACAGGTCAAGGTTGTAAAGGGGGAACAGGGCAGGGGAGAAGGGTTGTCTGCGGCTGAAATATTCGGTCTGCAACGAGTATGCACCCTAAACTGAAAACCTGTCGAGTGGTTTGTTCTGCTATGGGATTGAAAAGCAAAAGAGTCGCGAAAAGGGGACGGGAAGCAAAAAGAAAAGCCGACCCTGAAGGGTCGGCCTATGCCGATTAAATGGTGGAGGCGGGGGGAATCGAACCCCCGTCCAAAAACGAAGCCTACAAAGAGCCTACATACATAGTCAGTAGTTTAATCTCGGACTGTTGGACACCCACTGACAGGTTTCCCTCAGTCCCAGCCCGTAAGTTTCGCCTCTCCCGTACAGACATCCGGAAAAGACTATCCTGCTTGAATGACGCCATACTCGGACTTGAAGCAGGCAGAAAGCCCGGATGACGTAGCTGCACTAGGCAGCTAGTGCGTACTCGTTAGAGTCTGCGTTTGTGTTTAGTTCCGCTTGGGTATCGGGTAAGCAGTAACCCGGCATGCCTCTTTGCATCTTGCGTCCCTGTCGAAACCTATCGCCCCCCTTATCTTTAAGATATCGTTCAAACCGCTTAAGGAGTTCAAGCCGTTTGAACCGTTTGAGCTGCTTGAACGGCTTGAACCCATCATTTTCATCTGATCCTCAACTCTCTTTCCTGAAGCCGTCTTTCATCTTTCCGCTTAATCGCTTCCCGCTTGTCGTAGGTAGCTTTTCCCTTTGCCAATCCCAGCTCCATCTTTGCCTTGTTCCGTGCATTGAAATAGATGGAGAGCGGAACCAGGGTGAATCCCTTTTCCTTTACCCTCCCCATGAGCTTGTGAATCTCCCGGTTGGGCATGAGGAGCTTCCTGTCCCTTGTGGGGTCATGGTTCCAGATATTGCCGGCCGGATAGGGGCTGATGTGGGCGTTCACAAGGAAAAGCTCACCATTCTTTATCTTTGCGTAGCTGTCTTTCAGGTTTGCCTTTCCTTCCCGCAAAGACTTCACCTCTGTGCCCGAGAGGACAAGCCCCGTCTCAAAGGTCTCATCGATGTGGAAGTCATGGTATGCTTTCCTGTTGGTGCACACCGTTTTCGGTCCCGTTTTCACGGTAACATTATAGCACAGATGCCCTTTTTTATAAAGGAGAGGGCTCGAAGGGAGGCTCGGCCGGGGCGGCTCCGCAAAGGGCGGGCCTGTCCTTGTTTAGGGGCGGGTGCCGTTGGGTGGGGCAGGCGACTCCTGGGGGAACTTGAAGAGCACGAAGCGTTCGGCCATTTCGTTGGTCTCCGTATTCTGGACGGCGACGGCCTTAAGCCTATTCATATAAGCGATGTTCTCGGCCCCGTGGACCTCATTCAGGTCAGCGATGATATAGCCGTCAGGGTGCTTCTTCCGGAACGCTTCCATCTCCGCCACATTATTGACGTTCCCGGTATTTGAGCTGGGGTTCAGATAGAATATGAGAGATGCCGTCCCATACTGGAAGAGTGCTATCTTGTCGCCACTGACCCCCTTCAGTTCTGTTGTGGCATATCGAGCAAATTCGATGAGCGTTCTCTTGCGCTCAGCCAGGCGCATTCCCTGGCCGAAGAACCAGAATTCCAGAGTCATGACGGCAACGATGAGGATGGCAAGGCCTGGTTTGGCCTTCTTCTTCACAAAGCAGTAGAAAGCGAAGCCCCCTGCAGCCAGAAGCCATAGGGTCATGGGAAGGAGAGAACCGTGCTTGTAGATGGGCATGTAGAAGTAGATGTAGAGGAGTCCCAGGCTCGCAGCGACGATCAAAACCGGGGTGAGAAGTGCGGCGGCATGCATCATGGGTCGGGAACGCGAGGTCCCGTCATCGAGCCACTGAGAGAGCGCATGGCCTGTCATGAGCGCCAGGGCCGGCATAAGCGGGAGTATGTAGTAGCTGCGCCTGGAGCCGGAAGCGGTAAAG
>CAYOYU010000183.1:0-4052 GCA_964408265.1 uncultured Syntrophorhabdaceae bacterium | reverse complement strand
GCGGTAAAGAAGAGAAAGATTGCCGCGCTGACGACCATGACGAATCGTGCAGGACGTGAGGATGTCCACTTCCGCGCCTCCCAGAGTGCGGCGAGCATGAAAAAGGTCCACGGAGCTGCGTATTGAAGAATGTGCTGAGGATAGATGTAGACAGGGTCGTCATGGTCGAAGGGGCGAAAGAACCTGACCATGTTCTCTTTCCACATGAGTTCCACGGAAGTAAAGGAGCCTGTCACTATGACGGGAAGGAAGAGGAGGAACGCAAAGACGACGAAGCCGAAGATGAGTCCGAAAATACCACTCCTTGAGAATATCCAGAGGAATTCCCGGCCAACGGCTTCCCGGACTGCTTTCGACGTGAGTTCTTCCCCGTTGCGGCGTGATTCCTTAAGCCCGCGTACAACCTCGAAAAGACTGTAGGCGGTAACGGCCACACCAGCCACGGCAGGTGCCACGGGTCCCTTCAGAAAGGATGACAGGGCGCCTACACCGAAAAAGGAGAAGGTATAGTTCCATTTGCCCTCGCGGGCCCCGGAAAGAAAAGTCCAGAGCATAAACCAGATGGCGAAGAGGTTGAGGATTTCCGCTGAAGCGGTCCTTGCCCAGAAGAGAAACATCATTGTGGTGATCCACAGAAAGGAGGCGATCAGGGCGCTCCTTACCCCGAAGAGCCTTCGCCCGAGAACATAGAGGATCAGGGTGAGCCCTATGCCTGCGAGGGTGCTCGGCACGCGGAGCATGGCCTCTGTGGCCCCGCCGAGGAATACAAAAGGGATGATGGCCCAATAGCTCAGCAAAGGCTTGTCAAAGTCGAGGATGCCGTTGCAGGTAGGCGTAAAATAGTCTCCCGAACGTATCATCTCCCGCACGATGAGGGCCCAGCGGCCCTCCGGGCCCCACAGGGATCTTACCGAGAGGTTTGCCCAGAGCATGATCGCGCTCACGACAAAAAGAAGACCCAGGTTGATCCAGTCCCGCCGGGACCAGACGGCAGAGGGAAAAGGCCCTGTTGGTGTGCTATTGCGTTCTTTCATGGGTCAGTATAAACCAGTAAAATATACCGGAAACCTCCGCTCGTCAATCAAAAAACCCCGGAAACCATTACACTCATCGGGTGAGTCGAAGAGTCGAACTTTGCGAGAGAGAACAGGTTGATACGGCCTGTCCCTAAGACTGGATTATTGGGAGTTCAATGACGAAACGTGTCCCTTTCGGCAGGTTGTCTTCCACGTGGATTTTCCCATGATGCTCCAGGATTATGGAATGGACGATAGCGAGGCCGAGGCCCGTGCCATCCTTGTCCTTCGTGAAGTAGGGGTCGAAGACCCTGTCCTTGTCTTCGTCGGGGATGCCGCAGCCTGAATCGGCCACTTCGATCACCCCCACTTCCTCGCTTCTGTTATACCGGGTGCTGATGACTATGGAGCCTTCGTCCCCGTTAATGGCCTTTATGGAGTTGGTGATGAGGTTGATCATGGCACGCTTCAGCCCGTCTTTGTCAACTCTGAACTGCGGCACATCAGTCATATCGAGCCTTACGTCGATATTCTGGTAGAGGTTATTGTAGAGGGCCATCGTTTCTTCGATCACGGAGTTTATATCCTCCACGGTTTTGGCCTGGGAGGTATGGGTCAGCTTGGTCAGTTCGTTGACGATCTTCTTTATATCCTCCACGGACCGTATGATAACGGAGGTGGTTTCATCGAGGACCTGTTTCTCCTTGCCTTCTTCCGTAACGGGCAGAAGTCTCCTTCGGATCCGTTCCGCTGAGAGAATGATCGGCGTGAGAGGGTTCTTGATCTCGTGAGTCAGCTTCCTGGCAACCTCGCGCCAGGTGGCCAGTTTCTCCGCCCGCACAATGTGAGTGATGTCGTCAAAAGTGATGATAAAGCCTTCCGGCTTATTCGATTCGTCCTTCAGGGTCGTCAGTGACGCCCGGATGTAAGTGACGTCCTTCTTCAGGGAAAGCCTCATCTCTTTGGTCACGCTTCCGCTCCCCATGTTTCGCATCTCCCTGAGGAAGGGGCGTGTTATGTTCTTGAACTCCTCTCCGAAGATCTCCCGGAGCGGGGTCCCGATACAGGGTTTCTCCCCTATGCCGAGGATGTTCCTGGCAGCCCTGTTGATGAGGAGGATGGTCCCTATCTTGTCCGTGGATATGATGCCTGTTGCCACATTGTCGAGGATAACCTCCATGTACCTCCTCTTCTCCTCGACCTCATCCTTGGCAATCTTCAATTCCTTTGCCATGCTGTTGAAGGCGCCCACGAGGGTCCCTATCTCATCCGTCCCCCGGTCCTCAAGGCTGACGTCAAACTTGCCTTTGGCTATGATGGCCGCCCCTTCTTTTACCTTTTCGATGGGCACGGTAATCTCCGTAGCCATCTTCATGCCTACCCATATGGAAAAGAAGACGGTGAGGATGGTAATCAGGAAGAGGGGGATGATGAAGCTGTATTTGAGTATCTTCTTGAAGGCCCTTGACTCCTTGAATTCTTTGGTGGCCGTTGCGATCTCTTTTACCCGTGCAGCGTTATGGATCTTGATGACGTCTCCGAGGAGGAGTATGGCCCGTGCTTCTCCGTCCTCGTCAACGATCCTGGTGCCCGACAGAATCAGCTCACCGTTCTTGAGGGCGGTGATGTTGCGGATCGGGTGCGTTCGTGCAAGCGGTACCTTTTCGGCTATTTCCGCCGCCGCCTCGTCGTTGGAACCGTCGCCGTCCTTTACGAGGTACCCCGAAGAACTGAAAACGGACAAATAACCCAGGTGGTAGAGCGCCTTGCTCTTCTTCAGATAGGATCGAAGAGCCTCCTCGTTCCCAAGAAGACGACGGTCCTGAATGGTCGCAGCCAAAGAGGAGCCCGTTTTTTCATACCGCTGGAACATGTCCTGGTAGTAGAACTGGGCGAACTCCAGCGCATTGTCCATGGTATCTTCTATCTTCTGGCTGAACCACTTGTCCATGCTCACATGGAAGAATGCCGTCGAAAGGATGAAGAGGGTGAAAGAGGGGATGATGGAAATGAACAGGAGCGTTACCGTCAGCTTCGTCTTGAGCCCGGACCCCCAGATGCCCCTTTTCTTCTCCAGGTAGACCTTGACGATGGTCCTCGTGGCGAGAAAGAGGAGGAGAAGGATGAGGAGTAGGTTCACATTGAGGATAACGACGATGAGCTTGTTCTCGTCTATGGGGATGAACCTCTTGAAGACAGGGAGCTGCGTCTCCAGATAGATGAGCAATCCGAAGATCAGAAGAATGACGGAGGAAAAGATGAATTCTTTCTTGTATCGATTCATGATTTGTGCATCTTAGCGTTATTATTATACCTTATCCGGCGAGAGAAACAAAGTTAATCTGCCGTGCGGCCCGGTCTCCACGCCTGTAGGAGGCGAACGAGTCGGCCCGGCAGTACGTGCATAGGCCCGGGTCGATGACCTCTTCTATGCCTTCTTGGCGCAGAAGCCATTCATTTGCAGCCCTCAGGTCGAGATACCGGGAGTGGCCTCTTTCGGTGAAGATGTGATCGGGAAATCCCTGTTCAGTAAAGATGGAAAGGACATCCCCCTGAACCTCGTAGCAGCAGGGGCCTATGGACGGGCCCAACAGGGCCGTGAGGCTGCCGGCGGTCGATCCGAGCCTCACCATCTCCCGGACAACCTTGGATACTATCTTCTTCGCCGTTCCCCTCCACCCGGCGTGGATGATGGCGGCCATAGGATAATAGGGGTCCGCGAGGATGACGGGGAGGCAGTCTGCGGTCCTGATGATCCCTGCCACCTTCTTTTCGAGGAGGATAATCGCATCACCCGCGAGAGGGGCGGCATCTGCACCGATAACGTGGAACAGACCCCCATGTTCCTGCTTCATGGCGATAATCCTATCGAGGGAGAAGCCTGCCATGAACCTCTTCCTGTCCTCCTCAGAGGAGTCGAGAAGGGGTGATGTCCTGGTGAAGAAACCGTGGCTGATGCCTTTCTCCTCGAGGGAAGGGAGGCAGTAATAACTCCACCCGTTTATTTGTCGAAGTTCATAATCCATCATAAAACAA
>CAYOYU010000182.1:4888-10183 GCA_964408265.1 uncultured Syntrophorhabdaceae bacterium | reverse complement strand
CGATTTCCCTGAGCCCCTTGGATACAGAGACTATCATCCAATCCGTCAAGAAGACCGGAAGGTTGGTTATAGCACATGAAGGCTCGAAACCATGCGGCATGGGAGCCGAGATTGCAGCGATCATATTTGAAGAGTGTTTCGATTACGTGGAGGCACCGGTGAGAAGGGTAACTGCGGCGTTCACCCCCATCCCTTCAACGGGTGTCTTGGAGGATGTCTGCATTCCGAATGAAGAAAAACTGATTGCCGCCGTCAGAGAGGTGTTGGAATAGAAGCCTGAGCATGACAGCGAAGGGGGCTCGCAATGTCCTACAAGAATATCATTTTTGAGAAAGCGAACAAGATAGGGGTTATCACGTTCAATCGGCCTGAAGTGATGAATGCATTCAACACCGAAATGCTGCATGAGTTGATCGCCTTGTTTGAGGAGATCAAAGAGGATGATGACGTGCGAGTCATTGTCTTTCGTGGGGCGGGTGACAGGGCGTTCAGTGCGGGAGCGGACATCTTCGAGATCGCGAATAATGGGCCGATAGAACAGGAGGCGTATAACCGGCTCTGGATCAAGTTCTTTCAGATGATAGAGGGGATAAGGAAACCCGTGATCGCTTCCGTTCATGGCTTTGCTCCGGGTGGCGGCACCGAATTGTCTTTGTGTTGTGACATGGTGATCGCATCCGACGATGCAAAGCTGGGGCTTGCGGAGATCAAGCTGGGCGTAATTCCAGGCGCAGGGGCCACAGTAAGACTGCCCCGTTGGGTGGGAAAAGCGAAGGCGATGGAAATGCTGATGACAGGCGACCTCATCAGCGGTGAGGAGGCAGAGCGAATTGGATTGATAAACAGAGTCGTTCCAAGAGAGAAGTTGTGGGATGAGACGACGGCGTTGGCCAACAAGCTGGCAGAGAAGGCACCTCTGGCGCTCGCGGCGGCAAAAGCCTCAATCAATATAGGTGCAGAGTTGGATCGTGACAGGGGAGTGGAGTATGCGTTCAAGGAATTCCTGCTGCTCTTTGCGACGGAAGACAAACAGGAAGCTGTAAGGGCGTTCGCAGAGAAGAGAAAGCCAGTATGGAAAGGCCGATGAATCACTTACGCGCAGACCGGGTGAAAGAAGGAGAGATCATGGCACAAGACTTGTCTCTCGATGAATATCCCATAAAGAGACGATCGGCGGGGGTGGTTCTGAGCGACAAGGCAAGAAGGCTGGGGAATCGGGACTTCATATACTTCAAGGATGAGAAGATTTCGTTTGAGAAGCTGAATCGGAATGCCAACAGAATAGGAAACGCGCTGACGAAGCTAGGAATCGACAGGGGCGGAAAGGTCTGCGTGATGATGACTTCGAAGCCCGCCTACCTTTACCTGTGGTTCGGCCTATCCAAGATCGGCGCTGTGGAAATCCCAGTCAATGTGGCCTATAAAGGCGAGCTGCTGAAGTACATCATCAACAGTTGTGATGCGGAGACCATCGTCTTGGATGAGCTATTCCTAGGACAGATCGCATGGATAAAGGAGGAATTAACAAACATCAAGCGACTGGTCGTCTTCTCAGAAGGAATAAACAGAGACTTGGCAAATCCCACCCAATGCGAGTTCATAAGGTTCGAGGAATTACTCGCAGGAGAAGAAAAGGATCCTACAATAGAACTGGATTGGGGCGAATTGATCTGCATTCTGTATACGTCGGGAACGACAGGCTTATCCAAGGGTGCCATGATGCCCGTAAACGCCTTCTATCGTGCGTCGACGCGGCATGCTCAGATCATGCATTACAATCCGATGGACGTTGTCTACAACTACCTTCCGTTCTTCCATGCGGCTGCAAAGTTTGTGACCTTTGCGGCTCTGTTGGCGGAATGCAAAATGGTCTTGCAGGAGAGGTTCAGCGCGAACAGGTTCTGGCCGGACGCGAAGAAATATGGTGTTACTTCGTTCTTCTCGGTGGGGGGAATCATGCACATGCTGTGTAGCCAGACCCAAAAGGAAGGGGACGGCTATAACCCGATTTAAAAAGGCTATTGCATTCCCATACCGGTTGAAGTCTATGAAGGGTTCATGAAGAGATTCAATATTGGGAAACTTCAGGAGGCATACGGCCAGACGGAATCCGGCCTGATTGTGTCTACTCCTTGGGATGAAAAGTGGAGAGAAGGGTCGTCCGGAAAGCCGAGTGATCCATTTGAAGTGATGATAGCTGACGAACAAGGCAGAGAACTACCCAGGGGCGAACAGGGAGAAGTCCTGGTCCGGTCCAAGGAACCCTACACAATGATGCTGGGTTACTACAAGATGCCTGAAGAGACGATCCGGGCATTTCGGAATTTCTGGCTTCATACAGGTGACCGAGGATATATGGACGAAGAAGGGTGGTTCTATTTTGTGGACCGGATGAAGGACACGATTCGAAGAAGGGGGGAAAACATCTCTTCCTTCGAGGTGGAGAGGGTGGTCAATAAGCATCCGAAGGTGGCGGAGAGCGCGGTGTTTGCGGTGCGATCGGAGGTGGGTGAGGATGAAGTGATGGCATCCGTCGTATTGACGGAAGGAGAGAAGATGGAGCCGGAGGAGTTGATCGCCTTTTGCGAAGAGAGGATGGCCTACTTTGCCGTTCCGCGATATGTGGAGTTTCGCGAAAAGCTCCCCAAAACCCCGACACAGAAAATAGAGAAGTATAAATTGAAGAATGATGGGGTAACTCGCAATACCTGGGACAGGGAAAAGAGCGGGTACAAGCTGAAGAGGTAGTCCGCAAGGCTGTAGGAACTATGGAACAAGGAACGAATAGGAAGGGGACGTGTAATGCTGAATTTCGAGCTGAGCAGAGACCAATTGAAGATGCAGAAGATGGCGAGGGAATTCGCACGAGAAGAAATTGCTCCCAAGTGCGCCGAGTGGAACAAAAGGGAATATTTCGCCTATGACCTGAACGAAAGAGTGGCTGAGATGGGGTTTTCGGGCATTATGGTGCCCAAGGAATACGGAGGCTCAGGTCAGGGCGTCCTGGTTCAAGAAATTGTTACCGAAGAGTTTGCTCGGATCGATGATGGAGTTGCCTGTGCCTTACATATGCAGGGTGCGATTGCCGATTGTCTAGCGGAATGCGGTACGGAAAAACAAAAAAGGGAACTCTTCCCCGGCCTGGTGAAAGGGGAGAATCCAGGGTTCGCCCTTACCGAGCCGAATGCCGGCTCTGACGCACAGGGCATCGAAACGAGAGCGGAGTTGAAAAACGGTGAGTGGGTGATTAACGGGACGAAGATGTTCATTACCAACAGCGGTCTAACAACGTGCAAGTGGATTGTCGTAGTGTGTATTACGGACGAGTTGGAAAACGGTGCAAAGGAGTTCACCTGTATTCTCGTGCCCACGGACGCACCAGGATTCAGCGTCAGTGAAGAATGTATTCACAAAATGGGATGGAACAATGTCGACAACCGTGAACTCGTTTTTCAGGATTGCCGGGTCCCTGAAGAGAATGTAATAGGGAAGAGAGGTGCAGGCGTTTCCCTGGCCCTCTCCGGGCTCGACTTAGGGAGAATCGACTTCGGCGCCCTTGCCGTGGGCATGGCTCAAGGTGCGTTTGATCTGGCCTTCGATCACGCAGCGAAAAGGGTGCAGTCTGGAAAACCTATCTCCAAATTCCAGGCGATCCAATTCAAACTGGCGGACATGAAGACACAAATCGAACTGGGAAGGCTGATGATGTACAAGGCAGCCTGCCTGCGGGATCAGCACAAGCCGCACACGCTGGAAGCTGCCATGACAAAACTGTATACGACGGATATGGCGGTTAAGGTTATTGGAGAGGCCGTCAAGTTGCACGGCGGATATGGCCTTCTGTTGGACAGCCCGATATCGAGGTTCTTTCGAAACATAAAGATATACACGATTGGAGAGGGAACGAACGAGATTCAGCGAATTGTGATCTCAAGACTCATCGGCTGTTAAGAAAGGAAGGGAGAGAATGAACTGCAGAATCGCTGTCCTGGTAGTTTTTGCAGGAAAAGAAGGGGATCCCCTGTACAAGATGATGGCCGACGCGTACCAGAGGAACTTCGCATTGGTAAAGAACGAGGGCACCGAGGTGGATGTATTCTTCCTGAGGGAAGGGCTGACGACCTTTGAGGAATTCGGATACAGGCATCACATGTTTCTCAATGACAGGGAAATGTATCATGCGATCCTGCAGGCGGAGAAGGACGGCTACGATGCGGTTGTTCCCATGTGTTTCTTTGATCCGGTCCTCGAGGAAGCAAGAAAAGCCATAGGCATTCCGGTGATTGCACAGGGAGAGAGCGAGCTTCTATGCGCGTCGATGATGGGGAAGACATTCGGAGTGATAACCATCAGTGAAGAAGGGGCCGCGATAGCGGACGACCTGATAGAAAAATATGGATACAGGAATCGGGCGGTAAGATCTAGGTCGATAGGGATCCCGGGTGAACTGCAGGCGCTGGCGCACATCGATGCCAGTCACGACATAGCTGCGTTTGCAAGGGTGGCAGAGGAATGCATTCGTGACGGGGCCGAGGTGCTGATACCGGGGTGCAGCGGCATATCGATCGCTCTTCGTCTTGGTGCCGGATGTGAAGAAACGTACCCGAATGGCGTTACGGAGATAAGAGGAGTCGCCGTTCTGGATGGCATGTCGGTCGTCATAAAGACGGCGGAGATGTTGGTGGCGTTGAAGAGAGCCGGCTCGGCCTATATCAGCAGAGCAGGCCGATATGCTCGGCCGACCAGAGAAATGGACGAATTGACACTGTCCAAATTCTCTTATCAGGGTGCGGGTGCATGGAAGGCATAGGATGAGGAACCCGAGTGGAGAAAATGGCTAGTCATTCTCTTTTCATACGGATGACCCTTAGGAAACAAGTCCATCGATGACAAACAGGGGGCAGGAATTGAAGGAGGCGGAGATGAAGTTCAAGCATCTGCTGGAGCCGGGAAAGATAGGAAGAATGCAACTGAAGAATAGAATGATATTGGCTCCAATGATAACGAATATGGGTGGCCAGTGGAGCGAGGTCACGTCCAGAAACATTGAGTATTACACGAGGATGGCTGGAGGTGGTGTTGGTCTGGTAATTGTGGAAGGCACATACATGTATCCGGACTTCGGAGCGGAAGATGGTACCGGTTGTTCTATTCAAGGTGGGGGATTAGGAATATGGAGGGACTATCTGATCTCCGGTTTAGGCAGACTAGCGCAGACAATCAAGGACAACGGCGCCAGGGCAGTAATACAACTGGCGCATGGAAATACCTACTATTTCCGCCACCTCAGTTGCG
>CAYOYU010000182.1:717-4878 GCA_964408265.1 uncultured Syntrophorhabdaceae bacterium | reverse complement strand
ACGGGCGAATCCACATGTGAAGACTCCAGTAGGGCCTTCCCCGGTGTTTGAGGAGCTTACCGGATCCAATCCTCGGGAACTTAGCATTGATGAGGTGGAACAATACGAAGAGGCATATTCCGATGCAGCTCTTCGGGCACAAACCGCGGGATTTGACGGAGTGGAATTTCACGGTGGGCATGGGTACCTCATCGCGGGATTCTTGTCGGGTGCGACCAACAAGAGAATGGACAAATATGGTGGTTCGCTGGCAAATAGAATGCGTTTTGCTCTGAATATCCTGGAACGGACAAGACAAAAGGTGGGGCGTGACTTTCCGATTATTTGGAGGGTCAGTGCCATTGAGACGCTCGACGGTGGCCTTACCCTGGATGAGGTTAAGGTCTTTGCTAAGGAACTGGAAAAGGCGGGAGTGGATGCCATAGATCTGAGTGCGGGAGGGTATGGCTACACCAATTTCCTGTATCAAATTCAACCCAACTCGTTTCCTGCCGGCGCGTTGGTAAGGTATGCGGAGGAGATGAAGCGGGAGAGGGTTGTAGATATACCGATCATTACGGTGGGGAAGATTAACGACCCGGTTCTTGCTGAGGAGATTCTGAAGAAGGAGAAGGCCGATTTTGTAGCCATTGGGAGAGGACTGCTAGCAGACCCGGAGTTTCCGAGGAAGGTGATGGAAGGACGGCCGGAAGATGTCCGAAAGTGTATCTGCTGTGGCTTGTGCCTTGAGGAGATCTTTCGTAAGCGGGTGATTCGGTGTTCCGTTAATCCTCTTGTGGGAAGAGAGCGTCAAGGGTTGGAGAGAATAGAGAAGGCCACAACGAGAAAGAGAGTAATGGTGATCGGAGCGGGGCCTGCGGGGATGGAGTGCGCGCGCATGTGCGCGATCAGGGGGCATGAGGTGGTCCTGTATTCCAAGACGAAGGAGCTGGGCGGAGAGCAATTGAGACTAGGTACTGCCCTGGTACACAAGAAGGAGATGAAGCATATTCAGGAGTATTATCGCGCTCAGATGGACAAGCTGGGGGTAAGGCAAGAGCTGGGCGTTGAAGTCGGTGCTTCCCTCGTGGAGGAAATCATGCCGGATGTGGTGGTCATTGCTACGGGGGCACAGCCGAAGGCGAGTACGATTCGCGGAGCGGATAAGAAGAATGTTGTTAATACGTGGGACGTGCTGGGTGGGAAGGCGAAGGTTGGGAATACCGTGGTGGTGGTTGGGGGTGGACTGTCCGGGTGTGATGCGGCCGACTACTTGTCGGAGCAGGGGAAGAACGTAACCCTTACGACCCGTCAGGCGGAGGTAGGCTACAATATGGAGATCGTCAACAAGCTTGCGATGCTGGTGAGATTCGCGGAAAGAAACCTTCGGGTCGAAACAAAGACAAGATGCGTGGAGATCACGGACGAGGGGATCCTAGCGGAAGACAAGTGGGGAAGGGAGATCAGAATCAAGGCGGACACGGTGGTAACAGCAGGGGGCACGAAAGCCTTCAATGCCCTGGAAAAGGAGTTGGCTGGAATAATACCCGAGGTTTACGTCATAGGAGATGCGAAGGAGCCTCGAAGGATTTGGACCGCTATCTCCGAGGGATTCCTCCTCGGGCGAAGAGTGTGAGCGTCAAATTTTCCGACCGGGTAGCGGTTTTTCTGCCCGAACACGCGAAGAACAAAATCGAACGAAAGGAGAAACGAAGATGAGGCTTAAGGACAAAGTAGCGATCGTGACCGGAGGGCAGAGTGGGTTGGGCAAGGCGATAGCTCTTCGTTTCGGCAGGGAAGGTGCACATGTGGTCATCGCGGACCTGGTGCTCGAAGGTGCGCAGCAGGTGGCGAGAGAGATCGAGAAGATGGGGCGCAAGGCCTTGGCTGTCAAGACCGACGTCTCCAAGGCGAATGACATCAAAGAGATGGTCAGCAAGACAATGGAAACGTTCGGCAGGATCAATATCCTTGTCAACAATGCGGGTATCATTATGCGAAAGACCCTCTTGCAGCACACCGAGGAAGACTGGGATAAGATGATGGCGGTGAATCTGAAAGCGGTCTTTCTGGGCACGAGGGAAGTGGTTCCACACATGATTGAACAAGGGGGAGGGAAGATCATCAATATCTCGTCCATCGCCGGGCTGATTGGATATGCATACTCCTCCTACGCGGCGAGTAAGGCGGGCGTCTACAATTTGACCCGTCAGTTGGTGTTGGAGCTCGCCCCGAAGAATATCAATATAAATTGTATCTGCCCGGGCGCGTTCAGGACCCCGATAAATGAGGACATGGGCAAGTTGTTTCCCGGTATTGAGGAGCGGATAGCCAATGCCATTCCCGCAAAGAGGCTGGGAAAGCCGGAAGAGATAGCTTCGGCCGCGGTTTTTCTGGCGTCCGAGGAATCAGACTACGTGCACGGTGCGCCTCTTCTGGTGGATGGTGGATCCATCAGTGTGTTCAAGTACTTTGATTGACGGACTGCTCGAGATGTGTTTGACAGGCAAGAAGAGTCAGATTTGAGTGCGCCAATGGAGAGAGACAGATGTCTTACGTGACCATCAAGTATGAAATGAAGGAGGAGAATATCGCCGCGACCACGATGATGCGGGAAAGAGATATGAATACGTTTTCTCTCCAGATGGTGAACGAAATGAAGAGGGCACTTGTTGCTGCACGCAAGGACGAGAAGGTGAGGGTGGTGATGGTCACGGGGCAAGGCCGTGCGTTCTGCTGCGGCTCCGATTTGAGGGAATAGCTGGCAGGCGAGGAATTCCTTGAGCCGGTGAAGATCCGTGAATATCCAAGGAGAATGCAGTCATTACTGGTGTTTATTGAACTATTGGAGAAGCCCGTGATTGCGGCGATTAACGGGTATGCGATAGGGGGCGGGTTGGAGCTGTCCCTGGCCTGCGACTTCAGGATTGCGTCTGAGGAGGCTACATTCGCCCTGACAGAGACATCTATGGGCGCCATCGCCGGTGTTGGAGGGGCGCAGCGGCTTTCGAAGTTCATTGGCCGGGGGAAGGCAATCGAAATGAATATGTTAGGCCGAAAGGCGAAGGCAGAAGAAGTGGAAAGGCTGGGTCTTCTGTATTCTCGAGTACCGGCCGACGAGCTGATGGGGGCGGCCATTGCTCTGGGGCGGGAACTGTGCGCCAGAAGTCCGTTTGCCCTGGCCATGGTAAAGTCCTGCATGAGCGGCACGGAGAATATGTCCGCGGAGCAGGCGATGCGCCTCGGCCTGGATTCGATGCTGCTATGCCTGACAACGGGATGCGCCGAGGAAGGGATGCGGGCGTATCGTGAGAAACGAGCGGCTGAGTATCCAGGCGTCTCCTTCGGGCTGGATGCAGATGATATAGGAGATTGAACAGGAGAGTCGTGAACAGCCTCGAGGAGGGACCGTACGGCCATGCAAGCAAACACGAGGCACAGAGTGGAAAGAGTGGAGGCACTTGGTCGTGATCTGCGAAGGGACGGCCGCATAGAGGATCTGGGCAAGAGCAGTTACGATGTGCTCAGGGAAATGGTAGATCGAGGGGATGGCAAGGAAGAGATTCTTCGATTCATCGATTACCTTCAGAATGAGTTCAAGGGGTTGCACGATCTCTACTGTGACTGGGCATATGCAGACCTGGATTACGTTGCAAAGAAGTATGGTGAAGAGGAAATACCGAGGATGCTCAGGTATGCAGGAGAGGTGCTCAGAAAGACCGCATATTCTTGGAGCGGGGAAGTAACAACGGTCGATGTCGTTCGACTGTTCGCAGAGGGTATGCGAGCCCATCGATGCGGTCCGGGAGAAAGAGGCAATTTCGATGTCTGGGAGGAAGAGGATCGGTACGTGATGGAATTTGACCCTTGCGGCAGCGGCGGCAGACAACGCAGAATGAGCGAGTTGGATGGGGTTCCCCCGCGGACCGGCCATCCCCTCAATTTGGGATGTACCCATGAACCCTACTCCTGGTCGTGGGGGAGAAGGAATGTCCCGTACTACTGTCTTCACTGCTGTGTCTGGCATGAGATCATGGCAATTGAACTCCTGGGTTTCCCGGTGAGAATCACCGATTACCGGGATGACCCGAACGTGCCGTGTCGCTGGTATTGCGGGAGCAACCAGACTGTTCTGGGGCCGCCATTCAGGAATGCTCCTTCTGAATCCTGCGCATCTGGCAA
>CAYOYU010000182.1:0-707 GCA_964408265.1 uncultured Syntrophorhabdaceae bacterium | reverse complement strand
AGCAGCTACTGGATGCATTTGCATCGATGAGACGTGCAGCCACAACGTGTGTCTTACCATCCGACCAACCGGATTTCACGCACTGCCGAATGGCAAGAGGTCCGAGATAGGTTAAAGGACCGGGTTCCACGGCAGGGTCGGACCTACCTGAATGCACCCGCGTGTGGAATGTCGCCACGATCAAATATTGACGGGAGTTGAGTGGCAGAACAGAGAATTTGGAGGGCAACATGAATATCATCGTATGTGTCAAGCGCGTTCCGGAAACCGCTGAGGCGGAGATCGCTATCGATAGATCCGGCAGGAATATCATCGTTGAGGATCTGGTCTATGACATCAACGAGTGGGACAAGTACGCTGTCGAAGAAGCCGTCAGACTCAAGGAAGAACAAGGAGGAAGAATCACGGTGGTTACGATGGGGCCCGTCGATTCGCAAGATACGTTGCGAAGGTGTCTCGCCATGGGAGCGGATGAGGCGTTGCATCTGAATGATCCGTCCTTTCTTGAGGGCGATCCTTACGCAACGGCGAAGGCTTTGTACAGAGCTATAAAAGACAAGCCATTCGATCTTCTGTTCACCGGGGTCCAGGCCGGAGACGATGGGTGCGGGCAGGTGGGGCCGATCCTGGGAGAACTCTTTCAGGTGCCCCATGCGTGCATGGTTACAAGAATTTGCGTTCAGGAGAAGAGAGCACGAATCCACCGG
>CAYOYU010000181.1:9920-10217 GCA_964408265.1 uncultured Syntrophorhabdaceae bacterium | reverse complement strand
TGTATGCCCCGGGGTAAGGATGCGTCGTGGCGCGGGAGAGGGTGTAAATCGACATGGATTCCGTCTGTCGCGGTATGATCCCGTCTTCGGGTTTCCTGCCCCCGTAATAGGAAGACTTTCCTTGTTGAGGCACTGCGGTGAAGGTTTCGTCCCGGAACTTCGGCAGAACCTCCTTCATGAGGAGCCGCGCCGCCTGCGCCATCTTCATGAAAAGGGTGTGGGCGGTATCCTCGAAGGTGATGTCCACCTTCTTCCATGCCACCATATCGCCTGCGTCCGGTTTCTCCAGCATCTAAT
>CAYOYU010000181.1:7890-9910 GCA_964408265.1 uncultured Syntrophorhabdaceae bacterium | reverse complement strand
AGAAGCGACCCGTGGAGGTTGAAGGCTCCGAGGTGCGGTATCCCGAGGATCTCAAGAGGAATCATCTTCCTGTAATAGAACGAAAAGATAACATCGGGGGCCAGCTTTCTGATGAGGTCGACCCAGCTCCCTTCTTTCAGGTTTTCCGGTGTATAGATGGGTATACCCTGCTTCCGTGCCACTTCCGCCGGTCGCCTGAACCAGACCTCTTCCTTCTCGTCGTCCTCGTGAGTGAAAAGGCAAAGCACTTCCGCCCCGAAATTGACAAGTTCCTCCAGGCAGACGTATCCGATCTCGTGGTAGCCGAAGACCACGACTTTCATGGAGAAATGGCCTCCCAAGCACGAAATCCTAAGCACGAAATCCTAACCAAATCGATACATTTCGAAACTGAGGGCCTGAAGTTGCCAGGGGTGCAAGACGGCAGGATTCCTTTAGAATTTCGAAATTCGGATTTGGGTATTGTCTTCAAAAAAGTTCCTTCTTGATGATATATCTCGGCCTTCTGCGCACCTCCTGGTAAATCCGGCCTATGTACTCGCCGATAATGCCGAGGGCAAAGATCTGCACCCCCATGAAGAAGAAGAGGATGGCAAAAAGCGTGAAGGTACCCTCCAGCTCGGGCCCCACGATCAATCGCCTGACAAAGAGGAAGACGGCGAAGAGCAGACCAAGGACTGCGATCACCACTCCCAGGACACCGATGAACTGGATGGGCAAAAGAGAGAAACTCGTCATGAGGTCAAAATTAAGTCTGAGGAGCCTGAAAGGGCTGTACTTCGAGGTGCCCTTCTTTCTCTCCTCGTGGCCTACTTCGATCTCCACGATCCGTTTGGCAAAGGTATTGGCAAGGGCAGGGACAAAGCTTGAGGACTCAGGACACATATTGATGTAGTCAATGATGTTTCGCTGGTAAGCCCTGAGCATACAGCCGTAATCCTTCAGCTTTACGCCCACGAGCTTGGCGGTGATCCTGTTGACGATGTATGAAGGGATCTTTCTGAAGATGGAATACTTTCTTTCCTTTCTGTAGGTCCCCACGACCTCGTAGCCCAGTTCAATCTGCTCCACGAGCCTGGGTATCTCCTCCGGTGGGTTCTGCAGGTCTGCATCTATGGTGATGACGATATCGCCTTTCGAGTGTTCGAAGCCCGAGAATAGGGCCATGTGCTGGCCGTAGTTCCGGTTGAACTCAATAACCTTCACCGCTGGGGATTCCTTGTGGAATCCCTCCAGAATCTGTTCGGTCCTGTCCGTACTGCCGTCATTGATGTAAATGATTTCGAAAGGCTTCTTCAGCCCCTCAAGGACCCTGTATAGCCTTTCGTGGAGTTCGGGGAGCGATTCCTGTTCATTGAGGACGGGAATCAACACGGACACATAGGGCCTCTCTGATTCTCTATACTCCATCTTTCCTCACATAAAAGGTATAATATTCCTTCTCATACCGGGCCGTTCCGACTGCCCTGAACCCCTTTACCAGGTCGTCTTTTATGGCGCGGGCCGGCTTGTCTTCCACGACGAGTAGTATATCACGTTTGTCGCTCTTTATCTGCGCCAGAGACGTAATTGTGTTCACAGGTTTGCCCAGATAATAGATGAAGCCGGGCGAATTAACACCGTAGGAGTAAAAGTCCCGGTCTGCCTTGAGTGTAGCAAGCCTGTCCGTAATAAGGCGCGGCGACTTGAGAGATTTGTCCATCACCGGCATATAAAGGCTGTGGTAGAGCACTCCCACAACCGTGAGGTAGACAAAGAGCCAGGTAAGTGCACCTGTCTGGCGGCCCTTTACGGTATAGTAAAGAAGGAGGACCGCCGCGCAGAAAAGTGCGGCCGAGAAGGCATAGAGCGCTGCCAGTTCACCTTTAAAGAAGGCCGCGGCTCCCAAAGACGAGGCAGGTACGAAGGTGATGACCACACCTCCGGCCGCAGGGAGCAGGACTAATAAAATGGCAAAGAGCCGCACCATCCAATTCGTCGCCGTCTTTGCGATAACCCATTCCCAGCAGTCCCTGAGAAA
>CAYOYU010000181.1:6340-7850 GCA_964408265.1 uncultured Syntrophorhabdaceae bacterium | reverse complement strand
TCGAAGAAGAGAAAGGTAAAAAGGAACCATATCAGGGGCAGCCAGATTCTCTTCTTGAAGGCATGGACAAGGGCAAAGGGAAGGAGGATGGACCAGGGCATAAAGTTGAAGAAGAGTTTGTGGAAATAGTAAAGGGAGGATTCAATGTGGTCAAAGGCATGGGTGTAGCGTGTAACGTTCTGATGGAGTATGAACTCTTTCCAGTAGGCTTCTCCGGCAAGAATAAACCAGATTGCGGCCCCTGCGGCGGCGAGGAGGCAGCCTGCGGCGAGAGGCAGAAAGAATCGTTTCAACTCTTTCTTCAAAATGAGATAGAAAAAAGCCGTCCCGCCCGCCAGTACCACAGCGGCAGGCCCTTTCGTAAGAATGCCCAGCGCTGCCGGCAAAAAAGATAGTATGAAGCAGACTCTCTTCCCCTTCTCAACAGCAACATAATTAAGGAGGATTGTGAGACCGATGAAAAAGGCAAAAGTCATGTCCATAACCGCTTCGCGGCCATTAGAGAGGAACTGATAGTTAGTGGCGAGAACAAAAGCGGAAAGCAGCCCCGCCACTGGATCCACCAGCCGGCTTCCGAGGAAGAATGCGACGAGGACCAGGAGTGTGGCGGACAGAGCAGCAGGAAGCCTGGCGGAAAGCTCGTTCACTCCGCCGGTCATGCGGGCAGCGGCGGCGATCATCCATGGGAAAAAGGGAGGCTTTTCCAGATAGGGTACACCGTTCAGGTAGGGGTGGATGAAGTCGTTCCTGTCCATCATCTCCCGAGCCATAATGGCCTGTCGCGGTTCGTCGGGGTCCCAAAGGGCAATCGACCCGAGACCAGTGAGGAACAGAACATAACAAAGAGCAATGATTACAAGTATTTTCGACATTGGGCGCTCGGCATTCAGCGCTCAGCAACTTAGCTTTTGGACGACAAGAGTAACCCGGGTTTTTCGACAACCGGTCCATCCTGCCGGCTCTCGACGATGATGAAAAACCTGATTCTTGATAGCTAAATGCCGGTCGCTTAAAAGAGATTTTATATTCTAATATTTGACATTTTTCAATATTTTTTATACCATATCTGGCATTCCCGTATGGAAGAACGCGAAAGAAAAGAAGATATTTACCAGGACGCAAAAGCACAGCACTCTACGCTCGACAGACGCATCCAGATGCTGTCAAGGAAAGCCTACCTCACGAACGAAGAGGAGATGGAAATCAAGGTGCTTAAGAAGAAGAAACTCTATCTTAAAGATATTATGGAACGAGTTCAGGAAGAGTTGAAAAGAGGGGAGCAGGATTGAAAAAGACCGGCGCTCAAATCTTCGTTGAGTCACTAAAAATGGAAGGGATCGATACGATCTTCTGCTATCCGGGGGGCGCCACACTCAACATCACCGACGCCCTCTGCCATTCAGATATCAAACAGGTCGTGGTCCGCCACGAACAGGGAGCCATACACGCCGCCGATGGCTATGCGAGGGCATCGGGACGGGTCGGGGTATCTCTTGTCACCTCGGGTCCG
>CAYOYU010000181.1:0-6330 GCA_964408265.1 uncultured Syntrophorhabdaceae bacterium | reverse complement strand
CTACATGGATTCTGTACCGGTAGTCATCTTCACCTGCCAGGTGCCTACCGCGCTCATCGGGAACGACGCCTTTCAGGAAGCCGACATAGTGGGCATCACACGGCCCTGCACAAAGCACAACTATCTTGTCAAAGAAGTGAAAGACCTGTCCAGGATCATCAAAGAAGCTTTCTACATTGCCAAATCAGGACGACCCGGACCGGTCCTTGTTGACATACCCAAGGATGTGTCGGCGGCGCTCTGGGAGTTCAAATACCCCGAGAAGGCGAACATTCGGAGCTATCAGCCCACCTACATCGGCCATACGGGCCAGATCAAGAAGGCAATGAAGCTGATAGCCTCATCCAGGAGACCGATTCTCTACACCGGTGGCGGCATCATCTCCTCCGATGCATCGGAGGAACTGCTCAGGTTCGTGGAAGCCCTTTCGCTGCCGGTGGTAAATACCCTCATGGGCCTCGGCGGTTTTCCGGGCAACCACCCTCTCTTTCTCGGGATGCTCGGTATGCACGGGACCTACGCGGCCAATATGGCCATCACCGAGGCGGACCTTCTCATCGCCATAGGCGCCAGATTTGACGACAGAGCTACCGGAAAGGTTGATGACTTTGCCCGCCATGCCAAAATCATACATGTCGATATCGATCCCACGTCGATAAGCAAGAATATAAAGGTAGACATACCGATCGTCGGCGATTCAAGGAACGTCCTGAAAAAGATGTACGCTGTCTTTGAGGAAGACAAGACGGATTTCGGTGAATACAAGGTAAGAACAGCCGAGTGGCTGGAGAGGATCTCCGGCTGGATGAAAGAATATCCCCTGACGTACACAAAAAACGACCTGCTTAAGCCGCAGTTCGTCATCGAGAAGGTCTACGAATTGACCAGGGGCGATGCCATCATTGCCACGGAAGTCGGTCAGAACCAGATGTGGACGGCCCAGTTCTACAGGTTCGTGAAACCCCGCACCATTCTTACCTCGGGCGGCCTCGGTACCATGGGTTATGGGTTTCCCGCAGCCATCGGCGCCCAGGTGGCATTTCCGGACAAGCTGGTAATAGACATAGCCGGAGACGGCAGCATACAGATGAACATACAGGAACTGGCCACCGCGGTGCAGTTCGGGTTGCCGGTGAAGGTGGTCATCCTGAACAACGGTTTCCTCGGCATGGTGCGCCAGTGGCAGGAGCTTTTCTACGAAAGAAGATACACCTGGACCCATATGAATTTCGCCCCCGATTTCGTCAAGCTTGCCGAGGCTTACGGAGCGGTGGGTTACAGGATAGAGAAGGAAGAGGATGTGGAGAGTACGCTGAGGGAAGCTTTCGGGAACGGGAAACCGACCTTTATCGATGTCCGTGTGAGCCCGGAAGAAGGGGTCTATCCCATGGTCCCTGCCGGGGCGCCGTTGAGTGAGATGCTTCTTGTATAGGAGGAAGAGTTGAGACACACCATATCGGTACTCGTTGAGAATGAATTCGGCGTCCTCTCACGCATAGCGGGCCTGTTCAGCGGAAGGGGCTTCAATATTGAAAGCCTTTGCGTGGCTGAAAGCCTGGATCCAACGATTTCCAATATGACCATCGTCACCTCCGGCAATGATGCAATTATCGAGCAGATACTGAAGCAGCTTAACAAGCTCATAAACGTGATAAAGGTGGTCGATTATAAAGATACAGACTACGTCTCGAGGGAGATGATCCTCGTTAAAGTGGCGGCAGAGGAGAAGAGCAGGGAGGAGATCCTGCGGGTCGTAGAAATCTTTAGAGGCAAGATCATCGATGTTTCGCCCAAGACTTATACCCTTCTCATAACGGGGGATGAGGAAAAGCTGAAGGCCTTTCTGGCGCTTTTGAAACCCTTTGGCATTAAAGAACTGGTACGAACAGGCCCCATTGCCATGGCAAGAGGTGAAAGGACTATCAAAGTAAAGGACAAACAATCACAAGGAGGAGAGGATAATGGCTAAGATGTATTATGATAAGGATGCTGACCTTGGCGTATTGAAGGGCGTAAAAATCGCTATCGTCGGATACGGAAGTCAAGGTCATGCTCAGGCACAGAACCTCAGGGACAGCGGTCTCGATGTGGTGGTTGCCGAGCTGAAAGGCACCGCGAACTACAAGCTTGCCGTGGACCACGGCTTCAAACCGGTGAGCGCGGCCGAGGCCTCAAAACAGGCTGAGGTCATTCAGATCTTGGCCCAGGACAATCTCCAGGCGAAACTGTACAACAGCGAAATCGAAAAGAACCTGAAGAAGGGCAAGACCCTCGTCTTTTCTCACGGCTTCAACATCCACTATAATCAGATCGTTCCCCCGGCCGATGTGGACGTCATCATGGTGGCCCCAAAAGGCCCAGGGCATCTGGTAAGGAGAGAGTTCGAGAGGGGTGCAGGCGTTCCCTCGCTCATCGCAGTCTATCAGGACCCTTCGAAGAAGGCCAAAAAGAAAGCGCTTGCCTATGCAAAGGGCATCGGCGCAACACGTGCGGGAGTCCTTGAGACGACCTTTCAGGAGGAGACCGAAACGGATCTCTTCGGCGAACAGGCGGTTCTCTGCGGCGGAGCCTCAGAGCTGGTCCGCGCAGGATTCGACACGCTCGTAGAAGCCGGCTATCAGCCCGAAATCGCCTACTTTGAATGCCTTCACGAACTGAAACTTATCGTGGACCTCCTCTATGAAGGCGGCATATCCTATATGCGTTATTCTATCAGTGATACCGCAGAATACGGCGATCTCACAAGAGGCCGGAGAGTCGTTTCCGAGGAGACCAGAGACGAGATGCGGGCCATTCTGGATGAAATCCAGTCAGGCGAATTCGCCAAGGAGTGGATACTCGAGAACATGGCCGGGCGTCCCGTATATAGTGCCCTAAAGAGAATCGACAACGAACACCTCATTGAAAAGGTGGGAAAACAACTCAGATCAATGATGGGGTGGATCGGGAGAAAGGATTGAGAGAACTCCCTGTTGCGAGGGAGGGGTTGCCTTTAGTCATCCTCTCCCTCCTTCTCTCTGTTCTCCTCTTCTTCGCCGGAAACCACATTGCCCTCAGGATTCTTTCGGCTGCAACTTTTTTCTTTTTCCTTTTTTGCGCCTATTTCTTCAGGAACCCCCAAAGACAACCGGATGAGCCTGGTGATGTGCTTATTTCCCCCGCCGACGGGACCGTGACCGAGATCGGGGAGGCAAGGGCCGATGAATTCTTAGAGGGACCGGCAGTACGGGTCTGCATATTCATGTCTCCTGCCGATGTCCACGTGAACCGCGCACCATTGGCCGGTACGGTCAGTCTGGTCGAACACAGGCGCGGAGACTTTGCAATGGCATTCAAGAAAGATATCGACAAAGAGAACGAGCGTAACTATATCAGTCTCGATTCGGGCGGGGAGAAGATCCTTCTTGTTCAGATAGTTGGTTTTCTTGCGCGGCGGATAATCTGCTATGTAAAGCAAGGGGAGCAAATAAGCCGGGGCAAAGCGGTTGGGATGATCGCCTTCGGCTCCCGTGTCGACGTGTACCTTCCAAAGACTTACGAACCTGTGGTATACTTACACCAGAAAGTTAAAGCCGGAAAGACTACGCTGGCACGCAGGAAGGGGGACATATGAAAAGAAGGAAAGGTAAGGGCATCTATCTGTTGCCCAATCTGCTCACATCAATGAGCCTTTTTGCCGGTTTCTATTCCATTGTCGCCACCATTGACAGGAAGTTCATTTACGCTGCCATCGCCATTTTCATCTCCGCCATTTTCGATATGCTCGACGGCAGGGTGGCCCGCCTCACCAACTCCTCCAGTAAGTTCGGCGTTCAGTACGATTCGCTCTCCGACGTCATCGCCTTCGGCGTGGCACCGGCGCTTCTCGCCTACATGTGGGCTCTTAAAGGATACGGAAGGTTCGGCTGGCTCGCGGCCTTTCTCTATGTGGCCTGCGGTGCGCTCCGCCTCGCCAGGTTCAATGTGCAGGTAGACACGGTTCAGAAGAAGCAGTTTCTGGGACTTCCCATACCGGCAGCGGCAGCAGGGATTGCAGGAAGCGTGCTTTTCTATTCTTGGCTCGGATACAGCGCGGGTCTGAAAACGGTCCTGATGCCGGTATTGATTTATATCCTTGCGTTCCTGATGGTAAGCGACGTGAGGTATTACAGCTTTAAAGAGTTGGGCTTCCTGAGAAAGAGGCCTTTCCGCTCCACCGTGGCAGCCATCATCCTGCTCGTTATCGTTTTCCTCGAACCACAGGTGATGCTCTTTCTGGGAACCATAGGTTACATTCTCTCGGGGCCCGTCTATACCCTCATCAAAGGGAAAAAGGCCATAGAGGAAACATCTAATTCCGAAGAAACTCTAACAATTTAAGATGATCGTCGATGTAGCCGAATGAGGGGTCGGTAGAAGAAAGGTCCCTGTTCTTGTAAGCAATGAACCTGACCCCCGAGGAACGAGCAGTCTCGCTGTCTACATGTGAATCACCGATGAAAAGAACCGCGCCCCTGTCGACATTCAGTTCCCTGAGGATCTTCTCCACCGATTCCGGCGCTGGTTTCGGCTTCTCCACATCGAGGGCGGTGACAACCATATCGAAATAGGACCAGAGGTTGAACCTCTCCATGACATGTTTCATGGAGGTAGTCCGGTTGGTGCTTATGGCCGTGGAGACGCCCCGCTTCCTTACCTCGGCAAGAGCCTCCAGAAGGTTTGGCTCCATCCTCAGATATACGATAAAGTCACGGAAATCCACCTTGGTCTTGAGAAATTCCGCAGCCTTTGCCTCCAGTGCGGGATCATCGGGAAACATGCAGCGCAGTGATTCAAAAACCGTATGGGTATGGCAGTATGCCAGTTCCTCGGGAGAAAGCGGTTCTCTGCCCATGCTCTCTGCTATCCTGTTGTAAAGCCTCTGGTTTGCCTCAAGGGAGTCAAAAAGAACTCCGTCGCAATCATAGATAACGCATGAAACCTCTGCACAACCATCCACCTGCCCCATCCTCTATTACCTCATTCGCATATATACATTCTTCCCGCGCATTGCCATCTCTCTCTTTCCACAGTGCACGTTCGGTTCCTTATTTTATCACATTTTCACGCCTGAGGCCAGACCGCAGGCAAAGCGGTACCCTCGCAGGAACCCCGCAAAACCTGGGGACCGCAAAAAATATAGTTCTAAAACCTCTCATATATGATAGAATAATCCCAGACAAAACGAGGAGGTGTGTATGATAAGCATTCCCATTCCTGGGTGGGGCGACCTTGATATCGAATATCTTGTGGTCGACTTTAACGGAACCTGTGCTTTTGACGGGAAACTGAAAGAAGGTGTGAAAGAGTTACTGGACAAGATATCTCGTTACATCAAGGTCTTTATCATAACCGCCGATACTCACGGTACGATCGATACCGAAGGAAATACTATAGGCTTCAGCATTATTAAGGTAGGGAGGGAGAATAGCGGTAAAGAGAAAGCAAGGATAATAAAGGAGCTCGGGCCGGAGAAAGTGGTCGCCATCGGCAACGGCAACAATGACACCATGATGCTCCGCGAAGCCTCGCTCGGCATAGGTGTGATGGGAGATGAGGGATGTTCCAGCGCCCTCATAAGGGAAGCAGATCTTATGGTCAGAGACATAAACGATGCTCTCGGCATTATTCTCCATCCTGAGAGACTCGTGGCAACATTGAGGGATTAACAGGAGTTCTTCAGAAATACCAGTTCGGCACACAGATGATCTGGGATCAAGGATAAAAATCGGGCATCATACAAGGGGATCCCTGGAGTTCCGGGCTCCTTGTTCTTTAAGCAGACAGAACAAAAATCAACCGTAAGACAGGATAGATATAGATGATCGGCAACATACTAAAGAAGATTATCGGTACCAAGAATGAAAGGGAATTGAAGCGCGTCCAGCCCCTTGTGGATGAGGTGGGAGTATTCGAGGAGCGCTTTAAGGGTCTTTCGGACAGCGAACTGAAGATGAAGACCCCCGAGTTCAAGCAACGGCTCGAAAACGGGGAAGAGCTTGACGGCCTCCTGCCGGAGGCTTTCGCCGCAGTCCGGGAAGCTTCATGGCGGACATTGAGGATGCGCCATTTTGACTCACAGCTCGTGGGCGGCATCATACTTCACGAGGGAAAGATAGCGGAAATGGCTACCGGTGAAGGCAAGACGCTTGTGGCAACGTTGCCCGTCTATCTCAATGCCCTTTCCGGCGAGGGGGTACACGTAGTGACGGTGAACGATTACCTCGCCCGCAGAGACGCCCAGTGGATGGGCCCCATTTATGATTTCCTCGGCCTCTCCGTGGGGGTCATCGTTCAAGATCTCGATGACGA
>CAYOYU010000180.1:8425-10405 GCA_964408265.1 uncultured Syntrophorhabdaceae bacterium | reverse complement strand
CAGGACAGCCTACGGTGCATTTGTAGCATTGGTAACAGGTGGATATTCTCTCACCCGACAGTTCTTCCATCTCTTTCAAAAAGGAAAGATCATTCATTGTTTACCCTCGTTTTTCCTCTTGACCCTGCAGATTCACGATTCACTGCTGTAAAATATAATACTCCCAACGGGAATTATCAAAAGGCGCCGTTGATTCTTGAGGCACGCCCGTCCATGACCCCGTGATAGCTTTCCGCAGTAAGGATTAGTCCATTCTAATCGCTGTCGGACTCCCATTCTTCGTTGGCGGTGAGAGCGTTGGCGGCAAGCACGGTAAGTTTCACCGGCCCGATAGTCCGGTACACGTCAGAGGGGTTTTGCCTCTTTCCATCAACCACGAGAAGGTGATCTTCCACGGAGATCCCGAAGAGACGTTCATTTTCTCTCAGATGGGGCAGGATGAGCTGCCAGTCCCTTTCGGTGAAGTCAAAGATCTCGCCGCCGTTCAGCTGTTCGGGCACAATCTTCCTGTAAGGATCTCTCACAAAGAGTGCGCCGCCGGAGGCAAGGGAAAAAAGATTCGACCCGGGGTAGGGATTGTCAAGGGCATTGACGGAACCGTTCTCATCGAAAGAGAGTCCGTTTAAGACCACGAATCCGCCGCCGTTGTGAGGATCACCGGCCATAAATGACTCGGCCAGGAAGTCCAGTGCAGTACCGTTTATAACGACTCTCGGTTTTCCCACTGCATTGATGAAGGGACGGCCGGCCGCATTACCCAACACATAGACCTCCCCGCCTTTTGCGCCATACATAAAGGTCTGGCCGACATCGCCGTAGACCACGAGCTTGCCTGATTTCATTATCTGGCCCAGTTGATCCTGGGCGTTGCCATGGATGTACACTTCCATGCCGTCAATTCCGGAAGCCAGGTAATCGCCCGTTGAGCCGTAGCCGTCAATCCTGACGCCTTTGGTCTCCGGACCGAATCCGCAGCCGAGAAATCTCTGGCCCCGATGGCCGAAACAGATGAAGTTTCTCCAACCGAGCCTGTAGGCATCAGATATGAGCCGTGCAAAGGATTCATCGCCTTCCGGCGGGAACTTGCTTGCGTCCGCAACGAGGACTTTCTCATCGCCCACGGGCCCGCGCAGTCTCTGGCGGCTGTCAAAATCGACTCTCCGGCCGTAAAGCACCGTTCCGCTGTCGTCTAGGTACGGGATGGCGCGGAAGATGGAGTCCAGCGTAGTGGAGATCATCTGCAACACGGACCGCCGCCTCATGGTGCCGAGAGAAAAGCGTTGGTCCATAAGGCGCGTGAGGAGAGCGATGACCGGCCCCTTAAGATCATCCTCTTCCGAGAGTGCCGTCAAGAGATCAAGGAATGTATAAAGGCCGGCATAGTCCCATTTGGGGATGCTCGTCTTGAGATCCAGGAAGAGTCCGTCTACGTTCTTTCGGGAGAGTTCCCGAACGATTTCCCTGAGCCGGTCCACGTGGTACGTAACCCTGGGGAGGTCGACGGTGAAATCAAGGGGCGTCTGCTCCTTGGGGGTATCAATGACTCGGCCGAACTTATCCGTGCAGCAGAGGGACTTCTTCCCGTCCCCATTTCCCATCACGGTGAAGATGAAAGAGCCGCCGTCGGTGTAGCTGCCCCCCCTCGCGTTCCAGTACTGATCAGCCACGGTGCCGAACCTGGGGTCCTCTTTTGCGAGGCTCTCCAGCGTGGCATCTATTGCCTGTTTTTCCGAGCAGACGAGGCCTATTTCCACCTCTCCTTTCTGAAGGGCAAAGACCTGGGGCCTGAGCATGGCCGTGTCAGTGATGCCGATGAGCTGGAATTCTTTCTTCTTCACGTCTGACCGGGCAATAATGAAGAACCACGGTCCGTCTGGCGAACCGTGGATATGGGCTGCCTGAATCTGGCGGTAAATACGCTGCTTCTCTTCGGGCAGGTGGTCAAAGTCCATCTCTGACGTGGGTGCCAGCGCTTCAATG
>CAYOYU010000180.1:3040-8415 GCA_964408265.1 uncultured Syntrophorhabdaceae bacterium | reverse complement strand
AGTCAGGAAGAGAGTGTAGACGTTTCTCTGTTTCAGGGATTCCGATACTGAGTAATAGTTCGCGAAGTCCCCGTTGTGGACCAGGGCCTCATCGAGGCCTATGAATGGGTGAGCCCCGCCTGGATGCCAGACACGACCTTTCGTAGGGTAGCGCTGGTGGGCGATCCAAATGTGAGCCTTGAAATTTTCAAGCATATGGTCCTGCGCTACCTGCTCTGCATAGCCCACGATCTTGAGGATCATCATGTTCCGGCCGTGAGAGAGGACGAAAGCTTTCTTCTCACCCAGAGCACTGTAGAGCGCCAGGTTCAGCTGGTACGTGTTCTGGTAGATGAACTCTTCCTCTGCTTTTTCTGTGGAGAGCATCTCCAAGCCTCGGGCCTTCTGGAAGGCAGCGATATTCTCAGGCTTCACCCTGACAAAGTATCGCTTCACTGCGGGAGGTTTCAGCTCCAGTCCGGGAACGTCGCGGTAGTCGCCCACGGTCTCAACAAATGCCTCGTGGTCAACCCGGAAATGAGGGCGGACAAAACGTTCCTCTACCTCGGCGAGGGCGCTTTCGTCAAGGAGCGCAATCTGGAGAAGAAAATCCGTGTCGAGGATTTCCTGGTCAACTCCGAGTTTTTCGGGGATTAGCCCAACAGCCGCGAGGCCTCCGCCTTTCCCATTTCCCCGGTTATGCATCTGCACTGAAGGTTCAAAGATGTGGCGTCCGCTCACTGGAATGCTGCAGGCAAATCCGGTGACGCCGCATCCACCTTCTTCAGCCTCTATCCCTGCCTGCTTTACAAGTCTCTCGGCCTCCCGGAAATGGGAACGTCCGTTGATTATGGCTTCTACCAGATCCCTCTGTCTCATGTCACATCCTCTTCATCATTGATACTATTCCAACTCCCCTTCGATTTCGCCCTCTTTGAGGTAATCCAGATGGGCAAGTAGATCGAAGCGGCCAACCAGTTCGGTCACGCTCTTGAGTCCGAACCTCTTCAGAATCCCAACAAGTTGCCTGCGCCAGGACATGTACATGTTCACGATTCTCTGAGTGCCCCACTCAAGTTCCATGAGTGTTGTCAGTTCGTCATCAGTCGTTGCAATACCACGGGCGCAACCGCGGCCTGATTCGCAATGATGGCAACGGATGCATTCCAGGGCCACCAGATCGGCGGTCCCCAGACAAACGCCGTTGGCACCCAGGGCTATGGCCTTTGCCATGTCATAGGCGCTGCGGATACCCCCGCTGGCGATAATTGTTATCTTGTCCCGGATGCCTTCCTGAAGGAGAAACTTATGTACCTTGGGGATGGCATACTCGATGGGCATGGCGATATTCTTCTTTGCGATATCCGGTGCTGCGCCCGTTCCGCCATAGGAACCGTCGAGCTGGACGATATGCGCTCCGGCATAGAAACTTCCTACCGCCACCATATCCACGTCGGTAGGGGTGGATACCTTTACCGAAACAAGGGCACGTTGGTTCGTCTCTTTGATCCAGTCCACATGTTTCTTGTGATCTTCTACCGAGTAGACGCTGTGGAAGGGAAAAGGCGAGAAAAGGGCGCTGCCTGCGACCGCTTCCCTCATGCGAGCTACGGCCGGTGTCACCTTGTCACCGAGGAGGTGTCCCCCGAGACCCGGCTTCGCGCCCTGGGCATACTTGAATTCTACGATACGAACACGCTTTATTGTCTCTTCCCGAACACCGAAAAGCCCCGTGGCCACTTGGGTGATGATGTGGTCGTCATAGGGGATGAGGTCGTCAGGGTATCCGCCTTCACCGGTACAGCAGAATGTGCCCAGAGCGGTTGCAGCCTTCACGCGGGAGAGCATGGTCACGATACTTACCGACCCGAAGGACATGCCTCCCAGATAGAAAGGCACAGGAATGCTCACTGTGGGGCGGCTGTCGCCTGAGCGGTTCAGTTCGATTGCGGTGGATATCTCCTCCTCCGGCACCGTCGATTCATGTCCCTTGCGAAAGACGAGCCGGATCTTGTCGAATCCTCCTCCGGAGTCGCCGGTCTTGTAGTTGAGGGGCTGATGAGGTACACCGCCCGTCTCCGCCATATGCCAGGTACCGGCGAGAAGGTCTGCCGGCCAGCGTTTATCGCCGAGAATCTCAAATGCCGGGTTGAGGGTCACCGTTATCGCCTTGTGCGGACAGCGGCGTACACAGAAGAAATCATTCTTCTCGCAGGTTGGTCCTATACAGAGATGGTCTGCTGCCGGCTTGGGGCGTCTGGCTCCGACCTTGAACACCCCGTAAGGGCAGAGTTCCATGCAGAGTCCGCAGTTGTTGCAATCCTTGCTCACTGCAACCCGGTGTTTTCCGAGCGGATTACGGAAACGGCTCGCCGCGTGCCTTGTTTCCGGAAATTGGAATGTATTTGATTCGCTTGCCATTATCTTAACCCCTTTTGCCCATAGTGGCGAAGAGTTCCTTTTCAAGATCCTCGAAAAACATGGCTCGTCCCATCTCGCCTCTCAGGCGGCGAACCTCGCGGATACCCATGGCGCCCAGAATCTCGAGGAGCTGATTCTGCCATCCTGCCATGAGATTCTGTATTCGTGCAGCACCCCAGTCGGGGTCGACGGCGCCAAGCTCCACGGGACAGTCTATACCCTCTTTGCAACGCCTGCAGACCCGGCATTCCATGGCGACGAGAAGGGGGATATCTATGGTGAGCGCATCGGCACCACATATGATCAGCTTGGCCATATGTTCAGCCATTGCCACTCCTCCTCCGGCCAGGAGGGTAATCTGGTCCCGCAGGCCGGCTTCGACGAGGCGAAGATGTATCTGCTTCATCCGTTCCTTTATGAAGAGGGGTTCATTGGAACTTTCCATACCGAATTCATCGGCATAGAGCCGGATCACTTCCGCCCCGTCATGGACGAGTTGCATGATGCGATCCGACGCATCGGGCCTTACGCGCATGCCCACGATGCAGACGAGGTCCGGGTTTACCTCTTTCAGCTTCTTCTGGAGCGCCATGGCTCCATCTCCTTCCGGTATCTCTATCATCCTCAACTTTTCAATAGTCTCCGAAGAGAGTTCGGAAGCGTTCCCGTCGATAAGGAGAATCATATTTTCAAGGAAGGGCCCCAATTCAGGCCGAAGGTCCGTCTGTCTGACAATAGCGAAGGTTCCCAGGCTTTTCGCCGCCCGGAGAAAAGTCAGGGTAATCTGTTTTTTCGGTGGAGACCAGGGAAGGTCACCGAATATGATGGGCAGGGGGATCTCGACGAGGGGAAGAACATCGGAAAGAAGCCTCCCCTGTTCATCAAATTCGAGATTTCTGAGCTTCCTGCCCAGATCTACGGTGGTGCTGATATATTCCCGCCCATGTATCCCATCTCTGGTGGGCCGCACGATCTCTGACATGTCAGTCCACATGGAATCAAAGCCAGGGCCGGTGAAGGGACCTCCATAGCCCGCGCCTGACACGGGAATACGACCGGATTCGGCCTGGAACCAGAGATTCGAGATGATCTCAGGCGTCCAGTAAGAATCCCCCATGACCTTGTAGGTAGGGCTCATACCTTTCTGAATCAACCTGTTGGGACAGCCCTGAACACACCGGAAGCAGTCTTTGCAGACCGTATCGAGAGAGTCAAGCATCTGGCGCGCATTGAGATCCCGTTTTTCGTACACTTTATAGACGCATTCCTTCTTCACGCAACGGGCACATTTCAGGCATCCCTCTTCCCAGGCAATGACGCCCGATTTGGTGATGGGCTGAAAACGGTTAGGCACCGAAGCCAATCGAATATGATATTTCGGGGGCATATCCTTTCTCCTCTCACATCGCGGGCCGGGGATAGAGACCGGCTTCCTGCACAAGCTGGGGAACCGCATCTTCCCACTCGATTGCCATGATGTGAACGCCGCGAACGCCTTCCACCTCTTTGAGGGCCTGGATGGTCTCGACGGCTATTTTCAGCCCTTCCTGGCGCTGTTCCTTGGCAGGCACTGCCTTCATCCTGTCTATTATCTCCTCGGGCACGTCCATGCCTGCAACCTGTTTGCACATGTATTCAGCCATTCTGGCAGATTTCAAAGGCGTGATGCCACCCAGTATATATGCCTCTTTGTGGAGGTTCCTCTCCCTCACCATCTCCATCCACTCTATGAATCTGGCCAGGTTGTAAATACACAGGGTCTGGATAAACTCAGCACCGGCCCCAATCTTCTTACCAAGACGGGCCACACGGTAGGCGAAGGGGTCGGCAAAGGGATTTGCTACGGCACCCACAAAAAGATCGGGACGCGTCGACAGGTCATCGCCGCCGATGATCTTCCCCGTATCCCGCATCTGGCGCACAGTCTGAACAAGCTGTATGGAATCGATGTCGAATACGCCCTTCGCCTGCGGTTGGTTGCCGAAGGACTGGTGGTCGCCGGTGAGGCAGAGAATGTTTCTAATACCCAACGCAGAAGCGCCCAGCACGTCAGACTGGAGGGCGATGCGGTTGCGGTCCCGTGTCACCATCTGGAGCACCGGGTCCAGACCTTCCTCTTTCAGTATGGCACAAGCCGCGAGGCTGCAGAGACGGACTACGCCGGTCTGGTTGTCGGTTACGTTTACACTGTCCACGTATCCCTTCAACAGGCCGCCTTTCTTCCGCAGAACGTCCGGGTCAGCTCCTTTGGGCGGCCCGCATTCTGCCGTGACTGCAAAACCGCCTCCTTTCAAAATCCCTTTGAGATTGCTTTCAGTTTTCACGATTTCTGGTCCTCCCTGTGGATTTTCCTGGGGCCTCGTCCCTGCTTCTTCGACCAGTCCTGCGGCGGATAAACTGTTTGCAGGAGTTCCAGACGGCCCATCTCATCGAGCCTCGTGACTATGAGCTGCCAGGCGCAGGGTGCTTCGGGGTCAGCTTCGCAGTAACCGTTCTTGGAACCTCCGCAGGGGCCGTTGAAGAGCCCTTTTGCGCAGCGGGTCACAGGACAGACAGCAGCAAAAAACCCTAATTTGCAGTCGCCGCAGGCCCGGCAGCTTTCGACCCAGACCCCGGCTTCCTTTGTCTCTCCGATAAATGTGGTATTGAGTGCAGGAACCACAGGCGTTTTGGTATAGACTTCGGCAACGGCCTGGACTCCGGCGCCGCACCCCAGGGACAGAATGACATCATACTTATCGGCAACGTCACTCAGCTGGTCGATAAACTCATAGATGCACTGGCGGTCAATGGTCACTTCCCTGGTCTCAATCTCCTTTCCCGACATGGCGGCATCCATCCGCAGCTCCGAAGCTAGAATACCGACCTCTTTCTCTCCTCCCGAGGCGCACTCCGCCACGCATGTCCCGCACCCAACGATGAGGACCTTCCTGTATGGTGCTATCATCTCCTTGATCTCGGACAAAGGCTTTCTT
>CAYOYU010000180.1:0-3030 GCA_964408265.1 uncultured Syntrophorhabdaceae bacterium | reverse complement strand
GTTCGTCGGCTATGGCATCAATGGTGGCGTCGCTTGCCTGGGTGTTGATCAGCTCAAATCGGATCCGCTCCAGTCCGACTTCCTCTATCAGTCCCTGGGCATAGGCAACACGCTTTACTGCTCTGAGGTTGCCTTCCCGGTACCGACACTTCCCGACGGGGCAGGTGACGAGGTATACCATGTCAGCTCCGGCTTCAAGGGCCTTCATCATATGGAGGGGGTCAATACGGCCCCCGCAGGGTAAAGGAAAGAATTTGACTCTCGAACCATACTCCTTTTCCAGTTTGCGCCTGTTCATATCCTGATTGGGATCAGTTCGTTGCCAGAAGAAGATGGTGATGTTAAGTCCGGCAGTTTTTTGATCCATTGGCCTATCCTTATAAGTAGTACAGCTTTTTGGACAAAAAAAGAACGTCCATTGGACGTCCTCGTCTCTTCTCGCTCTTAGTGCTCCGACATTCTATGTCGTTTCTTGCCCGACACTTCGTTGTGCCGAAAGCATCGAAGTATAACATTTATGCCGTAGTCTGTCAAGTTCTTGTAAACGAATTTGGGCTACCCGTTAACGGCTTATTCCCTCCAGAAACGTCAACAGCGGTTGGGAGTCCCGATGATATATTTCTATGCTTTTGCCGGCAGCAGGGTATGGTCTTTTACATCCCACCAGAGCAAGGTTCTTCTCCTCCTCGATTTCTTCTTATCCTCCACAAACATCCGTATGACCCTTCTGATGCGAAGGGATGCCTCGATTATTTGTCTAAAGTTCAGGAATAATTGAGTGGCCTGTTCTCTGAAGGTTTCCCGGGTCCGTGCTGTTTCGGCGAGAATCTTCTCGGCCTGGCGACTGCCGGCTTCCCCCCGTATCCAGTCCTCAATCATGCCAGGCGTCACCTCCATGTGGAACTGCAACCCGTATGCGTTCTGCCCGACCCTGAAAGCCTGATTCATGCAGGTCTTGCCCGTACCGAGGAGGGCTCCTCCTTCGGGCACGTCGAAAGAGTCTTCATGCCACTGGAATACGTTGAAACGGCCAGGGAACCCCCTAAACAGAAGGTCCCGTTTTCCCTCGGCTGTCAGAGTCGCCGTATACCATCCCAACTCTCTGGCCGCTGCCATTCTCACCCGGCTGTCGCATGTCTTTGCCAACAACTGTGCCCCAAGGCAGATACCAAGAAAGGGAATCTCCTCAATAAGGACCTTCCTGATGAGGCGCTCTTCCTCTTTCAGGAAAGGGAATTGTTCTTCCTGGTATACGTTCATCGGCCCCCCGAGGATGATAAGGGCCGCAATTTCGTCCACCCTCTCGGGCAACCTCTGCCCTGCTCCTAGTTCTATGATCTCCAAAGGCCAACCGTCGGCCGCAAGGACGTCTTCGATAAGTCCCGGACCTTCATTATCTACATGTTTTACGATTACGATCTTTCCTTCCATGACTTTCCTTCCTTGTTTGTTGCCTATCCCCTTACCTGACCCCGCTCCGCATGCCGGCGAGGGGGTCAGGTAGGGGGGGTTCATGGCGGGAAGTTATATAAACCACCCGCCCATATATGGCAGAGTTGTGCTACCTCAAAGACTCAGTATGAACTAAGACGAAATCGGCGTCTACTTTCGTGAACGCCTCTGTTCAATGTTGCGGATGCCCTTTCGAGGTGTCGCGATAAGGGGTAGTCTGTACATCGACGTACAGACCTGGTCGTTGCACTATATACAAGTGCAATAACGGCTAAATCGGTAACTGCTCCTTAAATGGTCGTTACCCTATAGCCTCTCGCCCTCGCTCTTCTGTCCGAATGCGGACACACTCCAGGAGGTCCAGGACAAAGATCTTGCCGTCGCCCACTTCTCCTGTCTGGGCGCCCCTGAGAATCGCGGCGATGGTGGGTTCCACGAAGTCCTCGTTCACCGCTATCTCCAGCCTGATCTTCCTGAGGAGATTGCCCATTTCCTTGGCTCCCCGATAGACCTCGGTTACACCCATCTGGCGGCCATGGCCCAGGACCTCGTTCACGGTGATCAGATTCACGTCTGCCTTGTACAATTCCTGTTTCACCGCTTCGAGCCTGTCCGGTTTTATAATGGCTATAATGAGTTTCATGGCAGTCACCCCTACTCTAAGATAGTGTATGCATTCTCGTGGTGCTGTGTCAGGTCGAGACCCAGAATCTCGTCCTTCTCGCTCGCTCTTATTTTGACCGTGGCGTTCACTACTATAAAGATGATGAAGGTAACGACAAGGCTGTAGGCGATCGTGACTCCCACGCCGATAAGCTGAATGAGAAACTGTTTGGGGTTACCGTAAAAGAGGCCGTCCGCTCCTGCGGGGTTCACGGCTTTCGAAGCCAGAAGGCCGGTGGCAAGGGTTCCCACGATGCCGCCCACGCAATGAACCCCGAATGCGTCAAGGGAATCATCGTATCCAAGCCTTGGTTTCACATAGGCTACAGCCACGAAACAGACTATGCTGGCGAGAAACCCGATGAGGATCGCTGAGGGCACGTTCACAAACCCCGATGCGGGCGTTATGGTGGCCAGCCCGGCTATGGAGCCCGTGATGGTGCCGAAGACAGTCGGTTTTTCGTTGACCACCCATTCCACGATCGCCCACGTGAGTCCTCCCACTGCCGCGGCCGTGTGCGTTACCAGCAAGGCATGGACAGCCAGCCCGTTTGCGCCGAGGGCGCTGCCGGCGTTGAATCCGAACCAGCCGAACCAGAGCAGAGCCGTACCGAGCACGGTGAAGGGCAAGTTGTGTGGCGGCACAGGCTTGTTATTGTACCCTCTTCTTTTGCCGATCACGAGAGCTGTGACGAGAGCGGCTATACCCGCGTTGACGTGAACCACTATGCCCCCGGCGAAATCGAGAACACCCAGTTCCTTCAACCATCCGCCAATCCCCCAGACCCAGTGGCATACGGGGTTATATACGAATATGGCCCAGAGTATGGAAAAAAGGAGGAATGCGGAGAATTTCATTCTTTCTGCGAAGGCGCCGATGATAAGCGCGGGGGTTATGATGGCGAACATGGCCTG
>CAYOYU010000179.1:8837-10415 GCA_964408265.1 uncultured Syntrophorhabdaceae bacterium | reverse complement strand
AACCCATGGACCTAACCCACCTCTTCACCACCGCCTTCCTCTTCGGGCTCCTCAACATCATCTTCATCAACATCATCCTCTCCGGGGATAATGCGGTGGTCATCGCCATGGCAGTGAGGTCTCTCCCCCATAAGGAGAGACGCTTAGGCATCATCTTCGGTACCTTGGGTGCCGTACTCCTTCGCATAGGACTCACCTTCATCGCTGCCAAGCTCTTGGAGATACCCTTCGTGAAACTCGCAGGGGGTCTCCTCATCCTCTGGATCGCCTTCAAGCTTCTTCTCCCCGAGTCAGAGGATGAGCATACGAAAGAGATCCATGGTCTTCGTCAGGCCATCATCACCATCTTAATGGCAGACCTCGTCATGAGTCTCGACAATGTCCTGGGGGTAGCAGGTGCCGCGAAAGGGGATCTCATTCTCCTCCTCATCGGTCTTGCCACCTCCATCCCCATCGTCGTTTTCGCATCAAGCATCATTACAAAGCTCATGGACCGCTTCCCCATCATCGTCACCCTCGGTGCTGCGGTACTCGGCAGGGTTGCCGGAGAGATGATCATGAGCGATCCCTTTATAGTACGTTCCCTGGGGCATCCCTCCCGTCTTCTCGACTATTCCGTACAGATCCTCCTTGCAATAGGAGTGGTGGCTGCTGCCAAGGCATGGGTGAGGTATAGGGTCCCTCACGGGAAAACCGTTGTTGCAGAGAGTGAGGAGTAAACATGAAAGAGATAGTGGAAGAGAATGATCGTTTGAAGGAAGAGGTTGAACGTC
Organism: uncultured Syntrophorhabdaceae bacterium; assembly: GCA_964408265.1. GTDB lineage: Bacteria > Desulfobacterota > Syntrophorhabdia > Syntrophorhabdales > Syntrophorhabdaceae > CAYOYU01. The sequence goes on along the minus strand of CAYOYU010000179.1, from coordinate 9,642 downwards.
TCACCGAGACTCTTAGGGACCTCTCCGAGGGGCTCACCAGAAGTGTCGAATTCTGGCGGGAGAGCTACTTTGAGGTGCTGCGAGATTCCCTTGGTACCACAGATGATAGTCGGCAAGGTGAGGTTGCTCACGAGAGAGCATACCATAATCCATAGCAGCTGTACGTCCGCCTCCGTGGGAGTATCACTACCGCCCCCCGGCGTGAGAAATCCCTACCTCTCATAGGCTACTCCACCGAGAGGCGGACGATTACTTAAGAGACAACGGCCGGTAGGATATTGAGCCAGAGGTGCTGAGGAAGCATTCCGATGGGCTCGTCATTGTTCCGGTCCGGCTTGGAGAAATAGTTCCTTTGAATGCTTAATGGGGCGGCTGTCGTTTCCATACAGTAATCGACCGGGCATAGGATATGTCATTCAGACATCGTCGAGGCCGCTTGGTAAACGTTATGGTGGTTAGTCCATGGGGTACGAATACGCCATTGATGAGCAGAACAAATGTCAAACGTCAGGACCGTTCTTTGCTGAAGGACAACGCAACGACAACCTGGGTTGTAATGAATTTGTAGAATTCAGCGGGGAGATGGAAGAGATCAGAAGGCTCATTTCGCGGGCGGAGTCTTTTGATAGACCCATTCTTGTCCTCAGAGAGAATGGTTGTTTTCCATGAAGGACACGCCTTTTCCCTTCACCGTATGCGCGATCAGCGCCGTCGGCTTGCCGGCGGAGGAGGGCAGCCCGGCCATGGCGGTCCGCAGGGCGCCCAGATCGTGCCCGTCGATCTCCCGCACGGCCCAGCCGAAGGC
>CAYOYU010000179.1:6826-8827 GCA_964408265.1 uncultured Syntrophorhabdaceae bacterium | reverse complement strand
GCGGAGTGAACAGAGAATATGGGGGGGGCTGAGGTGGTTCTGCCTCTATTCGGGTTCTTAACCGTCCTATGTTCGTGCAGTTGTTTCGGTTATGAAACCAACGTCGAAGAAAAGGAGGTGAGGGAGTCAACGTAATGGGTCCAGATCTTAGCTTAGTTTTAATTACCAGTAAATCCCAACAAAAGGAGGTACGGATGAAAAGAGTTGCAATCTTGTTTATTGCTTTGCTTCTGGCGGTTCCTGCAGTGACCTATGCAGGTAGTGCAACAAGCAGGTGGGATATGACCCTCGGGGGTTACGTAAAGTTTGATGTGGGCTATGCGGATCAGGGCCAGGGCGTTGACTACCGAACGGCAGCACGCAGTGGGAATAACCTCACAGACAATTATGGCGCACTCTCATGGGCAGGCGGCGAGACGAGATTGAACTGGGCCGTCAAGGGTCCTGACACAATGGGCGCAAAGTCGTCAGCCTTCGTTGAAGGCGATTTCAGAGGCGTGTCAGGAGTCACGGGAGGTGCCAGCACCCCCGGATCACCGGCCTACGGTGTTTTCACACTACGGCATGCATTCATGAAATTTGACTGGCAAAACGCAAGCCTTCTGATCGGCCACACCTGGCAGCCTTGGGGATTGGCACCCGGACTGGCAATCATGGCGTTCGCCGAGAACCACTTCATGAAGGGCGCTACGAGGGTCCCTCAGATTAGGTACCTCCAGAACCTCGGCAAGGAGTGGTCACTCGTACTAGCCGCCGCAGCGAACAACCAGGAATTCTTTGGCAATAGCGGCGCCAACTACATCGACGACAACAATAGGAGTCTGTGGCCGGATCTCTCCGCTGAGGTTAAGTACTCCACCGACAGGTGCGGCAAGATTGGTCCCTACCAGCTTCAGTTCGGTGCGGGTGGTCTCTTTGGAAGAGAGAAGGTCACCTGGAACCAGGGTACAGCAGCAGCCCCCCTTTTCAGGGACGATGACCTGAACAGGTGGGGTTTCTCTTTCTGGGGCTATATCCCGATTATCCCCGAGAAGAAGGGTAACAAGGCAGGTGCTCTAAGCCTCGCCGGCAACTTCTTTACCGGACAAGGCCTCGGCATCATGCTTCCGGCATACCCAGGTTATGCCCAGAACGCCACCGCCGCATATGACTATACCGTCGCCGGCCTTGGCAACGGTGCTGTGAGTGGTGCAAATGTTGACGCCAGGTACCCGAATATGTATGGCTTCTGGGCATCGGCAGCATACTACTTCACCGATCAGTGGTGGTTCGACTTCCTCTACGGCATGCAGTCAAACCAGTTCAGCACGGCCTATCAGTCATGTATGAACGCAAATACGAACAAATACGTCGAGAACTACATCGCCACTCTCTACTACGATCCGAGTCCGGCAGTCAGGTTTGGTCTCGAGTATACCTACATAAGGACACAGTACAACAGGGCAGTGAACGCGATCACGTCCGAGAGAGATGGGTCGATGAACGCGCTGCGTCTTGGCGCATACTACTTCTTCTAAGAAGTGAGTACACAGATTAACGGGCAGAGAGGGGGAGCTAAAGCCCCCTCTCTGCAGAAGTCAGAACAGAATCATACGATCTGCAGATCGATGTCGCCTCTGATCCCGCACGTACCCTAAACAGGGAAATACAATGTTCCGTTGGTTGATCAGTTTGATATATTTTGAGATCTTCTGATTACTTTAGAGGAGCGTACGCACACTCACAAGGCGCGACGTGATGAGATGACTGTTTTGGCCTCGGGTGCGGTAGTGCAGGCACTACCGGATTATCAGAAAAGACCAATATGAGACTAGAAAGCAGGAGGGTCCGGAAATGAAGAGTCCTAGCTGATATGGTATTTTGGATCAACATGTACCTTTCTTGTTGGTAAAGTCCCCAAGGGCTCGGCTAGAAAGAGTCTGTTCGTCTCATGCTAGCCGAAGGTTTTCCGACGGAGCCATTGCCAGCAAGCTTACCATGAGGGGGAGGTGCTAAATACAG
>CAYOYU010000179.1:6312-6816 GCA_964408265.1 uncultured Syntrophorhabdaceae bacterium | reverse complement strand
GATCACGGCAGGAGCAGAAACAGGATAGCCATGGATGAGGAGGAATGTGAATGGAAACGTTACCTGGCCACAAGAAGTCGTCGTTCTTATGGCAAGAAAGGCTTGATAGGCTCGGGCTGAAGATGATATGGGACGGCGATAAGTTACACTGCGATATAAAGCTAAATGAGCAATTTGGCAATGAGACCGGTGCGGTCTCGAACGGAATCCTTTTAGGCATCGTGGACGCCATGATGTTGTATGCAATTTTGGCTGACACAGGCAAAGTGTTTCTTGCCCGCAAGGTCGGAGTTGATTTTGTTGTCCCTTTAGAGCTTGATAAAACTTATAGGGCGACCGTCCAATTCCTAAAGAATAAGGGAGAGGATGTGTACACTTCAGCCTGTATCAAGGACGACTCTGGGAACATTTGTGCAACGTTTGGTGCCGTATTTCGTGAGAATAAACAAGTACCGATTGAGGAAGCTGTGGGCAACTTGGATTTCAATTGAGCCTTGCCAAAAG
>CAYOYU010000179.1:0-6302 GCA_964408265.1 uncultured Syntrophorhabdaceae bacterium | reverse complement strand
CCAAAAGATAAACAATCTCGTCAAGCAATTCTCTTGCAAAGGCACAATGACTTTGAGAGGCCGTTGCGAGAAACCCCAGCAGTTGCCCTTATGGCCCTTTATAAAAAGGCACTGAGGCAGGAATAGATATCTTGGCTGGAGAGTCGTGAAGACAAGGATCCTATACGTCCATTAATGTCCGGGACGAGCATCGAATCAAACCAGGAAGGGATGAGAAACTATTGGATCCTTTGTGACAGGAATCAACATAGGCGTAGATTTATGACGGAGCCGGGACATTGGGTTGCCACGAGATTTCATTGGTACTACAAAGACAGGATAGGGTCGCTGACGAGGGGTGTACCATGATGTATAGTGCTCATTACCCCGTCTTTGGAACCCCAGGCCCCCTCCAACGACGCAACTCATTTGTTAGCGGCTGCGGGAGGGGGCCTGGAAAACGACACTCCACTGATCGGCTATAATCGCACAGATCCCTTTAGAGCGTCTTCGACGGGAAAAATTCACCCCACCTTTTCTTTACCCTGTCCACGACATCTTCGTTCAATGTGATGAGGGTTGGCTTCTTTTCCTTTTTCCACTCGAACGGAGTCGTGGCATCGAGGATCATGCGTGACGTGGTGGCTTTGTCTTCGATAGGCAGCGAAGGGTCGATATGCGACGACCAGCCCCTTTTCAGAATGTCTGTGCCTCTATCAGGCTGGAACTTCATACCGATTGCCCACCATACCTGTCTCAGGTCGGAGGGATCCACGTCCTCGTCTACTACAACAACCAGTTTCGTTGAATATGCCCCCGAGGGACAGGAGACAACGGCCGTACCCACCTGCCTCGCATGACCCGCGTACAATTGTTTTATGGAAACAATGGCTGTAAAGTATCCGCCTGTCTCTGGCGGGCAATATACCCCCTGGATGCCGGGAAGGCCCATCTTTTCGAGGTCGGTCCACAGAGTCGCAGTCCTGTTGAGGGCCATAAGGATATGGATATCCGTGACGGGTCTCCCTGTGGTACACCCCCAGTGTATCGGGTTATTCCTGTACGTTACGCAATTCACTTTCATAAAGGGCTTGGGATATGTTGCCTGATAGTAACCGGAGTATTCGCCGTAGGGGCCTTCCTGGCGTACTGCAACAGGATCGACTTCTCCTTCCAGAACTACCTCGGCGTAGGCAGGAATGGGCAAATCAACCGTTGCTCCTCTTACGGTCTCAACCGGCTGCCCCCTTAAAGCACCGATATAGTCGTATTCGGATTCTCCAGGCGGGAACGGTGCGCTGGCGCAGAGAAACATGATAGGGTCATACCCTATGGCAACCGCAACCGGCATGGGTTTTCCGAGCTTCTCATATTCCCTGAGATGAAGTTCCACATGCTTTCCCGGGATCATCCAGATACCTGCGTGATTCTCATCGAGGACCTGCATCCTGTGCGTCCCTAGATTGACCCATCCGGTCTCCGGACTTTTTGAGATTATGCTGTGCGTTGTACCGATATAGCGTCCCCCATCTCTGTCATAGTACTTAGGGATGGGAAACTTGAATAGATTGACCTTATCTCCCATGTCGATGTTTTCCTTGCAAGGGCCGGTTGGAACTTCGACGGGTGGAATCTTCTCCTTCATTAGCCTCTGCATCCACTCCCTGGCGCAGCCCATGACACTCAGGTGCCGGGGACAATCAAGGGCTATGGCCAATCTTTTGGGTGTTGCCAAGGCACTGCAAAAGACAGGAGTGTCATAACCCTTCACATTCTCGAAAAGGAGGGCCGGTCCTCCCCTCTCATCATTCAGTTTAGAAATGTGCGAAAGCTCCAGATCCCAATCCACTTCAGCCGTAATACGCTGGAGTTCCCCTTCTTTTTCTAGTTGTTTAATAAATTCCCTTAAGTCTCGATAGGCCATCTCTTCCTCCTTTTTATATTTGTTCCTTGAGACTGTCCTCAAAGATACCAGAGCAAAATTGTTAAGGGCATAGCGCCGACCTCAAAGGAAGATCTCCGAAAACACTAAGCACCGGGTATTGCTTCCCGATCGGAAGGATTTGTCTCATCCCTTAGATATTTTCGCTTAAGGTTATCGTTGACGTCCTGAATGTGGGCTCTATTAGTCTCTTTAGCGAGCTCTACGCTACCGGATTCCAGAAGGCTTATGATCTCCTTATGCGCCAGAAATGCATTCTCAGTGATAGTCTTGGTCGTTCTTATTTTCAGCATCATGTACCGCATTAATTCGATAATTGAGCTCAAGGTATCGATCAAAATGGGATTTCTTGAAATGCTGGCCAGAATGATGTGAAAATTCCAGTTCTCATCAATCTGCCTTTCCTTTTCTCCTTTCCGGTAAAACTGTTCTGCCCTCTCAACCGACTGCTTTAGGAGATCAAGATCTTTCTTCCTTGCTTTTTGTGCCGCTATGTCGATAATGATTGATTCAATCCAGAAACGGGCCTCGGTAAGTTGGTCGATGGTTATGCTACCGAGTTTGAGATGGTTAGATAGACATTCCTTCAAGTCCTGAAGGGCGTCTACTTTCTGTATAAAGGCGCCTCCTTTGGTCCCCTGTTTAATGATGACCAACCCTGACAGTTCTAAAATTCGTAACGCTTCCCGTACCGCGACCCTACTTACGCCGAAGTCTTTGGCTAGTTCCATTTCAGAAGGCAGCTTGTCGCCTGGCTTTAGCTTGTCCGTCTCAATAGCGTTTCTAATTTCGTCTACTATCTTTTCAAAGATTCGTTTTTCCTTGATATTGGTAAACATTGTCACCCCGTTAGATGCGGCTTGTAGTACATATGACATACATATATATAAATGTCAGACATAAATGTCAAGACTTGATTAGAAGTTGCACATTGATTTGTCACGCAACATTACTGTGCCATTTGCATGTTCAAGGTGAAAGGAAGAGATCTGTTGGGATTCTACCTTGTTCGACTACGCCGTTGCCAATGGCTTTTACAATCTGCCCTTTTCCGATAAAACCGGACTTTAATCGCACGCAGAGTAAGGATAGAACCTGACCGCCCCTCCTTATGCTTCGAGTTCTGTAAAGAAGGGGGAGTATAAACAAAATTCGGCATAGTTCTGTATTGACAATCCTTTTGAAAATAACTATAAAGGCTGATGTACGACGTTGGACGAAGGAGGCACAATGTTTGAAAATGTAAAGGACAGACGATTGTTCGAGAAGATTGTTGACCAGATAAAAGATGCTGTTGCATCGGGTACGCTGAAGCCTGGTGACAAGCTCCCTTCCGAATACGAACTGGCCCGAGTATTCGGGGTGAGCAGGTCTGCCGTGAGAGAAGCCCTGCGGATTCTGGAACTGTCCGGGCTTGTGGTGATTAAGAAGGGAAACCAGGGAGGTTGTTTCATTCAGGAGGTCAACAGCAGTCAGCAGTTGATCGATTATCTTTCTGACAATTGGAAGTTGGGGCAGATTAAACTTGCTGACCTTACAGAAACCCGGTATTGGCTTGAATCAATCGTTATTGAGATTGTTGGACAGAAGATAACCCAGAAAGGCATTGAGGAGTTGCGATTGTCAATCGACCAAGCGGAGCGTTTCTACAACGAAGGAAAGGAAAGAGAAAAGATTGATAAGAATTTTGATTTCCACGTTTTGCTCGTGCGTATGACAGGGAATGCCATCCTCATCGACACACTCTCTGCAATTTCTGAACTGCTTTCCTATTTTCTCTTCAAAATAAAGCCGAGCCGTCAGATTACCCTCAATACGTTCAAGGCTCACCGGGAGATTGTGGACTTTCTGGAAGCGGGCCAGGTGGAAAGCGCAAAAGCTGTCAACAAAGTCCATATAAAAGATGTGAGCGACCGGCTGATAAAGAAGTATGAGAAGGAAAAGGGCTCGCCGAACTTGAAACTGGAAGAACAAACAGTTTCAAAGAAGAACGAACCAGAGATCATAGAAGGACTTAGAAAGGTTACTTAGTGACACCGACGGGCATATCTGAAGGGTCTGTCAGAAGTTTCCGCTGACATCCATGTTTCTTCCGGGGCATAACGGTGAAGCGCCGGTGGCATCATACCTTCGCCAGTCCACATATAGACGAGCTATTCACAATTAGAATTCTACAACAACTTTTCCTTGACAAAGTAATCTTATTCGTTTAACACTGTCTAATGTCAGACATCAGACGTAGCCTGTTGGCATACCTAATGAGCAAGGAGGAATGAGACATGTCTCTTTTTGAGGACACCAAAGAACAACATGATTTCCGGCTTGTATTCAAGAAATTTGTGGCGCGAGAGATTACCCCTCACGTTGAAGAGTGGGAAAGGAAGAATGCTGTACCTCGTGAGCTGTGGATAAAACTTGGGAAGCAGGGGTTCTTATGCCCCTGGCTTCCGGAAGAATACGGTGGGGCCGGTCTTGACTTCACCTACAATATGATCATCAACGAAGAACTGATCAGGGGCGACGGTTTTGCCACAGGAGTCTCGTTACATAGTGACTCAGTTGTGCCGTATATCTACTACCACGGCTCTGATGAATTGAAGAAGCGTATCCTGCCTAAGTGTACGACCGGTGAGATGATAACGGCCATCGGCTTGACTGAGCCGAATGCAGGTTCGGACTTGGCGGCGATCAGGACTAAGGCTGTAAGGGATGGTGACTACTATGTCATAAACGGACAAAAGACCTTTATCACCAACGGCATGTTCGCGGACGCGATAGTCTTGGCTTGCAAAGTGGAGTCGCCGGACGGTTCCCGTGGCATCAGCCTGATACTTGTCGAAACGAACAGCCCAGGTTTTTCCCGAGGCCGTCAGCTGGAAAAGATGGGTTTTCACATGCAGGACACCGCAGAACTCTTCTTCGAGGACTGCCGCGTCCCTGTTGGCAATCTCCTCGGCGAGGAAGGAAAAGGGTTTAAGTACATGATGCAGAAACTGAACCATGAACGGCTGGAGATATGTGTTAAATGCCAGGCGTTGGCCGAGGAATGCCTCAAAGAGGGCCTGGAATATGCGAAGGTCCGTGAAGCCTTTGGTCGTCTCATCGGCAATTTCCAACACAACGCGTTTAAGCTTGCCGAGATGGCGACAGAAGTGCAGATAGGCCGGACTTTTCTTAACACACTTGTGGCAGAGTTCAATAATGGTGAAAACATTACGACGAAAGTCTCGATGGCAAAGGCATGGCTGGCTGAAATGGCAAACAGGGTCGCATACCAGGCAGTCCAGCTACATGGAGGGTACGGCTACATGGAGGAATACCGAATTTGCCGCCTCTACAGGGACGTCCGAGTATTACCGATCATAGCCGGTACAACAGAGATTATGAAGCTCATTGTGGCCCGTAGCCTTGGACTTAATCCTGAATAGTTTTGTGCCGGTCGGTCGGGGATTTGGCTGGCAAAGGGCGTTCTCCTAAATGAGCTAACGTGAAGGTTTTTGACCGAATTGGGGAGGTCGAGCGGGCGTCGAGGGGGACAGAAAGGGCAAGCGCTTGAAGATCCTGCAAAGCGTCATAGATTTACGATGCTGGACGGTAATAATGAAGATCGTTGAGGCTCAACTGTTTCGGGTATCACCGCAGGTGTTAGGTGAAGGCAGATTAGGGATGACAAACAATAAACCAGGAGGCAATTTATGAAGAAGACCATGTCGAATGTGAGCCGTTTTATGCCTTGCTCCGTGAACCTCTTGACCGTTGGAACGAAAACAGGGTGTGAGGCGATTACGGCCACGGCAATGTTTATATCGGAGGATCCTCCGCTTCTCGTGGTCAGTGTGCAGAAACACAGCCCGGCCCATGATCTGATCGAAAGGACAGGCGAACTCGTTCTCAATGTCGCCTCTGCGGATCAAGTGAAACTGGCTAAGCAACTGGGAGTGAGCCATGGTAAATCGATAGACAAGTTCAAGGAATATAACATTGCTACGGAGAGTGCCGCCGCCGTAGCATCGCCCGTGATCAAAGGGTCCTTCGCAAGCATCGAATGCAAGGTAATTACCTCCTTCCCAACCGGTAAATTTACTGTATACGTCGCGGAAGCGGTCAACCTTACTGTAGACGAGAAAGCAAGCCCCTTGGTGTGGAACGTTAACCGTTATTACGCACTGGGCGAGGAAAAGCGATAGAGTCAACGTTAAGGTAGAACATCTCCCTTTATCACACAACTGCACCGAATCGACCGCCGTTCGAGCGGTAATGCCTTCCTGCGGTGGACGTTCCCGTATACCTTGTTGACGACAATTCATAGAACCTACCGATAATGCAGATAACGTAAAATATCTTTCGCACAATTGAGCCATGGCAACCTCGAATCTGGTAA
>CAYOYU010000178.1:3567-10463 GCA_964408265.1 uncultured Syntrophorhabdaceae bacterium | reverse complement strand
AACACGGCGTGGTGTTTCTAGAGGGGCGATGCCGTGATAGATGAATACGTCGTCAATTTCGAAGCGTATGGCTGATTGGGGAGCGGTGCCATTGGGTATCTCGGGGGCAGTGCATATGCCAACACCTTCGATATTGCGGATTATATAGCGAGGGTAAGGAGCGGTATTCTTCCTGTCACGGGCAGGAAGGACTTTTCCCTGAAAGAAAGGCTGCGCTACGATCTTCTCATGAAGCTTTTCGGGCTCAGGCTCGACCTCGATGCGCTCAGCCTGAAACACGGAGTGAACAGCTACCGGAACCTTATGCCCGAGATCCTCTTTTTTCTCGCGGCGGGCGGCCTGAAAAAGGAAGGGCATATACTGAAACTTACTCCGAAGGGACGCTACTACTGGGTGATCATGATGCGGGAATTCTTCATCGGCGTCAACAATTTCAGGGATTACTGCCGCGACATGGCGAGTTGAATCAATCGATGTGACTCTTTCGTCTTGACTTTACCCTTTATTTTTACTATGCTTTTAGACTTTTTGGAGGTGTGGAAATGGGAATCGGACTTCTTGGAAAAAAACTGGGAATGACACAGATATTTGACGAGCACGGGAATGCCATACCCGTTACGGTAATTAAGACAGGGCCCTGCGTTGTCGTTCAGAAGAAGACGGCTGACCGGGAAGGCTACGATGCTCTTCAGATAGGCTTTGAGGAGATAAAGAAGCAGAACCGCGTCAATAAGCCTTTGAAAGGCCATTTTGCCAAGGCAAGCGTTGCTCCCATGGCGTTTCTGAAGGAATTCAGGGTAACTGCCGAGGAGGCAGGGGCCACCGACGTGGGCTCTGAAATACCTCTGGAGATGTTTGAAATCGGTACCTTCGTGGATGTGACGGGGACCTCCAAGGGCAAAGGGTTTGCCGGCGTAATAAAGCGGTATCATTTCCACGGCGCTCCCGCATCCCGCGGCTCTCATGAATATTTCAGGCATGGCGGCTCCATCGGCCAGAACATGACTCCCGGGCGGACCGTGAAAGGCAGGAAGATGCCGGGTCAGATGGGAAATAAGAAAGTCACCGTTCAGGGCCTGAAGGTCATCGATGTGAGGGGAGACACCAACATTCTTATGGTGGAGGGTGCGATTCCGGGCCCCACCAATGGCTTCGTCATCGTCAAGAAGGCGGTAAAGAAAGCCTGATCCGTTGAGTCCGGATTGATTGATAAATCCCGGGGTCGGCAAGTCCGACCCCTTTTTCATGCCCTCATTCCGGTGATTCCGGACGGCCCTCAAGGAGCCCCTTTCTATTGACAATGACTGCGCCAACATTTAGATTATGCCTATGTTTACCCTCATCGTGAAGGATTCATTCGCGGCGGCCCACCGCCTTGAAAACTACAAGGGCAAGTGCGAGGAACTCCACGGCCACAACTACGCCGTTGAGGTTCTTGTTGCAGGGGAGAAGCTTGATAAAGACGGCATGCTCATCGATTTTAAGGTCCTCAAGGCGGACCTTAAGAATGTTCTTGATACCCTCGACCACAAGTATATCAACGACATCCCTTTCTTCCGGGAAAGAGCGAGCTCTTCGGAGTATGTGGCCATGTACATATGGGACGAGCTGAAGAATGTCATCGCCGGAAGGGGCCTGGGTCTGAAACAGGTGAGGGTCTGGGAGTCAGAGAATTCCTGTGTCATATATGAAGCCCAAAACTGAAATGGTAGATGTCCAGAATATGTTCGATCCCAGGAGAATCGAGATCGACAAGGTGGGGGTGAAGAACGTCAAGTACCCCATCGTGGTGCTCGACAAGGCAAACGGGTTCCAGCATACCATCGCCACCATAGACATGTATGTGAACCTTCCCCATAACTTCAAAGGGACCCATATGAGCCGCTTCGTGGAGATTCTCCACGAGAACAAGAGCATGATCAGCATGAAGAACTTTCCTGCTGTTCTCCGTGAAATGAAGGAACGCCTCAACGCGGAGGCGGCGCACCTTACCGTCAATTTCCCCTACTTTCTGAAGAAGGAGGCGCCTGTGTCGAAGACTCAGGGCTTCCTGGAGTATAAATGCGGCTTCTGCGGATCCATGGGGGACCGGGAAGAACTGAAGGAGTTCGTCGTATCAGTTTCGGTGCCCATCAACACGCTCTGTCCGTGCTCCAAAGAGATCAGCGATTTCGGGGCCCACAATCAGAGGGGCGTGGCAAAGGTGGCAGTGAAATTTAGAAAATTTTTCTGGATTGAGGACCTCATAGAAGTGGTGGAGAGTTGTGCGAGCAGCGACATCTATTCCATCCTGAAGCGGGAAGATGAGAAATTCATAACGGAACGGGCCTTCGAAAATCCCAAATTTGTGGAAGACATAGTGAGAGACGTAGCCGACATCCTTCACAAGGATGAGAATATCACGTGGTATTCCATTGAGGCGGAGAATTTCGAGAGTATCCACAACCATAGCGCCTATGCATATCTTGAACGAGAGAACCGAGGAGGGACCAAATGAAGAGGACCGTTGTTATACTGCTATGCCTGCTCTTTGCTTTTGCCGGTTGTGAGACATTCAACAAGGCGAGCACCAAGGAAGAGCCTGCCAAGCCCAGGTACGATGTGGTAAATCAGACCTTCTACGGCTTTCCCGACGTACCCGTGCCCAAGGAGCTGAAGCTGGACAACAACAGGAGCTTTATATATGAAACGCAGGCACTGAAGGTGGGCGTTCTCGTGCTTTCGGGGAACGTGGAACTGGAATCCCTGGAGAATTATTTCAAAGTCAACATGGCAAAGAACGGCTGGAAATTTGTGAACAGTTTCAAATTTAAGGATGTGGCGTTGAACTTTGTGAAGGACGACAAGACCTGCAACATCAGGATGTCGAGAGAGGTATTCACCGCGGACGTGGAGATATGGATAGGACCGGCGGACCGTACCGGCAGCCCGGACCGGGCAGGCGTCCCGAAAAGTTATGAATCCGGCAAATAAATGGGTAAAGGTCCATACAATGGAGAGCATCTTTGAAATGGACATGATCAAGGATGCTCTCGAGAAGGAGTCTATAGAGTACAGCATCAAAGAGTACAAAGATACGGCTTACGACGGCCTCTTTGTCCTCCAGAAGGGCTACGGTACGCTCTTTGTGAGACAGGAGGATGAGTCGGCAGCGGCAGCTATTGTCAAACACGTACGTTCCCTCCCTTATGTGGCATATTCAAAAGATTGATCCCATAGGGCTGCTACCTGAATCGGGATATGTTTCCTTCACGGGTGCGGGCGGCAAGACGAGCTTCATGGAATATCTTGCCCTCCGGGCACAGGAGTCGGGCAGGACCGTTGCGATAACCACGACGACGAAGATACTTGCCCGCGAACCTTTTGTACTCCTTCACGAAGGTGGTTTCCGGAGGGAGTGGACCATGCCCTTCGTCAGGGTCGGCACAACCTGCGAGCATGGGAAGTTGACGGGTCTTGCTTTTGATGACCTCCTTAGATTGGGGGATCTCTATGACCTGGTGTTGATTGAGGCTGATGGGGCGAAGAGCATGCCCCTCAAAGCTCCGGCGGTCTACGAGCCGGTGATTCCGCCCTTTTCGGACAGAACCTTCGTTATCTGCGGCCTCGATGCCCTCGGGGGGAAATTGGAGGAAAAAGTCTTCAGATGGAAGCTCTTCCAAGATGCCACGGGAACTCCAGGCGATGCCCTAGTTACCCCGACACTCTTGCGGCAATTCTTCAGGAAAAGGTTTTTGCTGAAAGGAGTGGATCTTTCCCGGGCAATCCCCGTACTCAACAAGTATGATGCGCTTGCCTCAAAGGGCGATGCCATGGAAGCGGCGAAAGGCATCGTTGAAGAGTCAGGGGTCGACCGGGTCCTGCTGTCGAGCGTCAGGCTCGCCCTTTTCTACTCGGTTTCGCCATGATTCCCCACCCCTTCCCGAGCTTTTCCAAGTCGTCTTACTTACTGATATAAAAAGATTTAGCTTGATTTTTGGGGTCAGATTCCGTTAACTATCCCACATGGATAACGACAGAATCCTGTCGGCTACGCTCGCTGATATTTATCTCCAGCAGGGACACGTTGACAAGGCGATCGAGATATACGGGAAGCTTGCGAAACGGGACCCTGAAAATGAGTTCTATAAGGGGCGCCTTGCATCTTTGAAGCGGGAATTGAAGGCCAAAAACAAGACGCCTGCATTCAAGCGTATCTTGACCAAGAAAATCTGGTAACCGGGACATGAACGAAAAGAGGATTGAGAGGGTACTCGATATCATGAGGCAGAAAACGCTCGACGCCTGCCTTCTCAAGGGAATGGACAATATCTTTTATCTCTCGGGCTTCAGGGGGTCGGAGGGTGCCTTGCTCGTAACAAAAGGCGACGTGGTGCTCATGACCGACGGCAGGTATACCACATACGCCCGGGAGGTCACAAAGGGGATCAGGATCGAGGAGTTAAAGCCCAGACAGAACACCCTTGCCGAACTCTGTTCGAGATACGGCATCGGCAAAATAGGGTTCGACAGCCTGTACACGAGCTATTTTATTTACAAGCGATGGAGCGAAACGAACCCGGCTGTTGAGTTTGTGCCTCTGGGCATGGAAATCGAGGATATCAGACGGCGCAAGGAGCCTGAAGAGATTGATGCCGTATCGAGGGCAATCCGCATAGCCACCGATGCATTCATGGAAACCTATGATCTTATCCGGCCGGGTGTTACGGAAAAGAAAGTGGCCTGTGAACTGGAACACAGCATGCGCGCTCACGGCGCAGACGCCCCTTCCTTCAGCACCATCGTCGCTTCCGGCGCCCGTGCGGCCCTTCCTCATGCAGAGCCGTCCTCGAAAGAGATAAGGGCAGGCGAGACGGTGATCATAGATTTTGGTGTTCAGGTCGACGGCTACTGCAGCGATGAGACCTGTACGGTGCTGGTGGGAGACGTGAACGACGAAATGGAACGCATATTCGCCGTCGTCAATGAAGCGAGGAAACTGGCCCTTGGCAAAATAAAGGCAGGCATGGCTGTCAAGGATCTTGATACCATTGTCCGGGCTGTGATAGAAGATGCGGGCTACGGGGACTATTTCAATCACGGCACCGGCCATGGTGTGGGCATTGCCGTCCACGAAGCGCCGTCCATCAACAGTTCCGGAGAGGGCATCTTCGAGGAACAGATGATAGTCACCATAGAGCCCGGCATCTATCTGCCCAACCGGGGCGGAGTCAGGCTGGAGGATATGGTGCTCGTAACCGAAGACGGGGCCCGGGTACTGACGGAGATTCAGAAGGAACTGCTCACGGTGCGGGTCTGACAGACCCGGCAGGACGGGGCACTGGAAAAGATAAAGAGCATACAGGAGGAAGAGTCATGGTAGTGTTAACATCCGAGTTTAGAAAGGGTTTGAGGATTCTTGTAGATAATGAACCTTTTACGATTGTCGAGTTTCAGCACGTAAAGCCCGGAAAGGGCGGGGCCTTCGTGAGGACGCGTCTGAAGAGCCTTATTACAGGGAATGTACTGGAACGGACCTACCGCTCAGGGGATAAGGCGGATGTGCCCGAACTTGAAGAGAAGGATATGCAGTTTCTCTACAGGGAAGGGGACAAGTTCAATTTCATGGATACCGCCAACTACGATCAGTTTCACATAAACGAGGAGAACCTCGGAGACGCAAAGAACTACATGAAGGAAGGGATTGTGGCGAAGGTGCTCTTCTATAAAGGGAAGACCATCGGCGTGGAGATTCAGAATTTTGTGGAACTCCTCGTGACCAATACTGAACCCGGCATAAAGGGCGACACGGCCCAGAACGCAACAAAGCCGGCCGTACTGGAGACGGGGTATACGATTCAGGTGCCCCTCTTTGTGGAAGAGGGCGACACGGTCCGGATCGATACGAGGACAGGCGACTACATGGACAGGGTATCCAAATAGGGGATGCGATGCTGATAACATTTGAAGGCATAGAAGGCAGCGGAAAATCAACACAAGTGGCACTTCTTTACGAGTATCTGCTGGGCAAAGGGTACCCCGTCATCAAGACGCGGGAGCCTGGCGGGACTGCCTTCGGCGAGGAGCTGCGCAAAGTCTTTCTGCAACCGGGAACCACCGTTTTCCCGCTCTCTGAGTTGCTCGTCTTTATGGCAATGAGGGCGCAGCACGTGGAGGAACTGATCATGCCTGCGCTCCAGGAGAGGAAGATCGTCCTCTGCGACCGGTTCGTGGACGCAAGTTATGCCTACCAGGGATACGGCAGGGGAATCGACCTGGGGATCATCGAGACCCTGAATAGGCTTGTGACGAAGGCTATCAGGCCAAACCTGACCATACTGCTCAATTGCAGCGCCAGTATCGGGTTGAAGAGAAAATCGGGACCGGGGACTTCCATGGACCGCTTTGAAAAAGAGGCTCTCTCATTCCACCGGAGCATCCAGAAGGCCTATCTGAAGCTGGCAAAGGAAGACCCCAAACGGTTCTTTGTCGTGGATGGCAAGGGTAGAGTGGATGATGCCCATGCAGCCATCAGGGAAAAGGTGGAAAGGCTGCTGGAGACCCATGGGTCTTGATGATATTATCGGTCATGACCGCCAGAAAAGGCGCCTGCTTTCCCTTCTGGCAGAGCAGAAACTACCCCAGGCATTTCTCTTCGCAGGCCCTGAAGGCATCGGGAAGAAGAAGGTTGCCTTAGAATTCGCAAAGCATCTCTTCTGTGAACACCACACTGGCTGCGGTACCTGCCGATCCTGCGTAAACGTCGAAAGACGGGCCCATCCTGATTTGATGTTCGTGGACAAGAATTCGGCTCAACAGGCGGAGAACAGGAAGAAAGCGGCAAAAGGCCGGCAGGATGACTCTGCTCCCGGCGAGAAGACCGGCACCTCCATAGGAATCGACCTCACTGTGGGCAA
>CAYOYU010000178.1:0-3557 GCA_964408265.1 uncultured Syntrophorhabdaceae bacterium | reverse complement strand
ACAAAAAGGAATCAAGGGCATCAACGAAGAGGTCTGCGAATATCCCTTCGAGGCAGATAAGAGGGTCATCATAATCGACGGCGCAGAACTGATGACCAGAGAAGCGGCGAATGCCCTCCTCAAGACCATTGAGGAACCTCCTCCCTACAATATCTTCTTTCTCATAACCTCCTCGGAAGGCGACATCCCGCTCACCATACGGTCACGGTGCGCTAGGGTAGTATTTTCCCCTCTTGCAAGAGAGCCGCTCCGCTCATTTTTCCTGAAGTTCTTCAAAGGCGATGAGGAGCGTGCGCGGCTTTTCTCCCACATCTCCTACGGAAGCATAGGATGCGGGCTTTTCTGGGCGGGTGAGCATCACCTTGCCATACGCCGGGGACTTGCAGAACTGGTATCAGGGAAGTACAGAAGTTTCACCACCGCGGCGCTTCTGTCCGAAAAGGCCGCCGGCAGTGCGGAAAGCGTCTCCATGTACCTTTCCTTCATCCTCTCCCTGCTGAGGGATATGTACGTCGCCGGGACTGCAAGAGAGGAGGCCCTCCTTGTTAACAAGGATGTGAGGGACCTCATAGAATTGGAAACGGCGGATCCGGGCTGGGTAGAGAGGTCCATTGGCAAGGTGCAGGAAACTTTCCACATAATGCGGTATAATGTGAATAAATGGCTCCTTTTCGAGAGCCTTTTGTTGCAACTCATGAGGTAGCGAACCTATGAAAAGCTGTTATGTAAGAATGGACAGGATGGCCGGAATCCTTGAACTCGAATCCCCGGAGGGGATCGTTACCGGTGATTATATCGTTACCGACCTCGACAAGGGGCCGTGTCTCGGCGTGGTGCTCACTGAGCCCTCTGATACCGAAAAAGAGGGGCTCAGAAAGATAGCGTCAAAGGCGACAGAGGATGAGATCAGCCAGTATCTTGTACTGAAGGAAAAAGAGGAGTATGCCCTTCAATTCTGCAGGCGCAAGGTACAGGAGATCAACCTGCCCATGAAGCTGCTCTGGGCCGAGTATCTCTTCGGCGGGACCAAACTCCTCTACTATTTTGTCTCTGAAAACCGGGTGGATTTCAGGGAACTCGTGAAGGAGCTTGCCAAAGAATTTAAGATCCGGATCGAACTGAGGCAGGTAGGGGTCAGGGACGAGGCAAAGATCATAGGAGGACTTGGCAATTGCGGGAACGTCTGCTGCTGCAAGAGGTTCCTGAACAATTTTTCCATAGTCTCCATAAAGATGGTAAAAGAGCAGGGGCTTGCATTGAATCCGTCCAAGATTTCCGGAATTTGCGGCCGCCTCATGTGCTGCCTCTCCTATGAATACGAGATGTATCAGGAATACAAGAAGGATTTTCCCAAAGTAGGGAAGCGAATTTCCCTTGTACAGGGAGAGGGGAAGATCATTAAGCATAATACGCTGGTCGGCACGATTACCATAGAGCTCGATGATGGCAAAGAGATCACCTTGCCCATAAGAGACTTGAAGCAATCCGTGCAGCCTGCAGGCAATCAGCAGCCGGCACCCCCCCACAAGGGCAATAAGCAGGGCTCCGGGCGAAACAGCTGACACCTTCGATAACAGGAACACTGGAGACGATTCATGAGTAAGAACTATTACATCACCACCCCAATATACTACATCAACGACGTGCCCCACATCGGGCACGCATACACCACCATCGCTGCGGACATCATGGCGCGGTACAAGAGGCTCTGCGGCTACAATGTATTCTTCCTCACGGGGACCGACGAGCACGGCCAGAAAGTGGAGAAGGCGGCAGAATTGCAGGGTATAACTCCCAGAGAGCTTGCAGACAAAATGGTCCACCGGTTTACGGACCTCTGGAAAGTGCTCAACATCTCCAACACGGGATTCATCCGGACAACGGAAGAACGCCACAGGAAGGTTGTCCAGCACATGTTCAGCAAGGCCTATGAAAAGGGCGACATCTACCTCGGCGACTACGAAGACTGGTATTGTGTGCCCTGTGAAGCTTACTTTACGGAGCTTCAACTGGTGGACGGCAAGTGTCCCGACTGCGGGAGGTTGCCGGAAAGACTCAAAGAAGAGAGCTTCTTTTTCAAACTCTCCAGCTATGGCGACAGGCTTCTCAAACTATATGAGGAGCGCCGGGATTTCGTACTGCCGGAGATGCGGTACAACGAAGTGGTCAGTTTCGTGAAGGGGGGCTTGCGGGACCTGAGCGTGAGCAGAACAAGCTTCCACTGGGGTATACCCGTACCTGACAGGCCGGACCACGTGGTCTATGTCTGGTTTGACGCCCTGAGCAACTATATCACCGGAGTTGGTTTTCTTGAAGATCCCGAGGCATTCAAGACATTCTGGCCCGCCGACTGCCATCTCATCGGCAAAGACATCCTGAGGTTCCACGCGGTCTATTGGCCGAGCTTCCTCATGTCCCTGGGCATCGAGCCCCCCAAAAGGGTCTTCGCCCACGGGTGGTGGACGATTGAAGGGCAGAAGATGTCCAAATCCCTCGGGAACGTCGTCGACCCCCAGGAAGTGGTAAAAGCCTACGGCGTAGATGAATTCAGGTTCTTCCTCTTCAGGGAGGTGCCCTTCGGCCTGGATGGTGACTTTTCCAAGACGGCCCTCATACACAGGATTAACAGCGACCTTGCCAACGACTTCGGGAATCTGGCCAGCAGAAGCGTGACCATGATCGGCAAGTTCCTGAAAGGCAGGATCGAGGAACCTGAGAAGAAAGGCGGAATGGACGAGTACGTAGAGGAGAACGTGAAGCGCCTCGTGGCGGAATATGAGAAGGAGATGGAAGTCCTCTCCTTTCACAAGGCTCTGCAGGCCGTATTCGAGATCAATTCCATCCTGAACAAGTACATCGACACCGAGGCCCCATGGAAACTGGCCAAAGAGGGCGATGTGAGGATCAAGACCGTTCTATTCAATATCTGGAACAGCCTCAGGATCACCGCGGTCCTTCTCCATCCCTTTATGCCATCAAAATCGAAGGCAATATGGGCTGCCATCGGAATGAGGACTCCCTTGGAAGGGGTTGCCTTCCGTGAGGAGAAAGAATTCTATCTCCCCAGCGACCTGGCGCCCATAGACAAGATAAGCCCCATTTTCCCGAGGATAGAAGTATAGGAAGGCCAGGATGCCTTTTGTCCCGATTAAGGAGACCCTCAGCAAGGTTCTGAAAGGTTACGGCCGTTCCGGTGATCTGGAAGCCTACAAGGTCTATTCCCTCTGGGACGAACTGGTTGGCCAGAAGATCGCCCAGCATGCAACTCCCGTACGGATAAAGGACCACGTTCTCTTCGTCGAGGTTGATGACCCGCTCTGGTTGAGCCAGATGAAATACATGAAAGGTGATGTTCTGGGTAAGATCGATGTGCGGATCAAACGCGGCGTGCTCAAGGACGTGAAGTTCTATCTCAAGTCCGCCGAATAGCCTTCTGCTGCCAAATACCACTGCAGCACAGCACGACGAGACTTTGTGCGCCGCCAGCCTTTCTTTGACGTCCCTCCCAGCAGCCCCTGACGACAGCCGAACACAAGTGAGTCACGCTCACCCCACAA
>CAYOYU010000177.1:7504-10473 GCA_964408265.1 uncultured Syntrophorhabdaceae bacterium | reverse complement strand
TACCTGTCAGAAGTGCGTCAGGGCCGGCGGCAAGCACAATGACCTTGAAAACGTGGGAAAGACGCTGCGGCATCACACTTTTTTTGAGATGCTGGGAAATTTCTCCTTCGGCGATTACTTCAAGAAGGAAGCTGCCTATTACGCATGGGACCTGCTCACTAACGTCTTCAACCTGGACAGACAGAAGCTCTGGATCACGGTATTCAAAGAGGATTCGGAAGCAGAGGATATCTGGAAAGAGATAGGCGTGAAACCGGAAAGGATTGTACGCCTCGGGGAAAAGGACAACTTCTGGTCTATGGGCGACGAAGGGCCCTGCGGTCCCTGTTCGGAGATCATTTATGATCTTGGGGAGAGCGTCGGATGCCAGCGGCCGGAGTGCGCCGTGGGATGCGATTGCGACCGGTATCTTGAAATATGGAACCTTGTCTTCATGGAGTATGAAAGAACTAGGGAGGGCCAGATGCTGAGACTGCCCAGCCCGTCCATAGACACAGGCATGGGGCTGGAAAGGATCGCATCCGTGCTGCAGGGCAAGATAGGAAACTACGAAACAGACCTCTTTACGCCAATCATTGCCAAGCTTCAGGATATGTCTCGGGCGACCTATGGGGAAAATGAGAAGCAGGATACGGCCTTTCGAGTTATCTCGGATCATATCAGAGGGGCTACCTTCATTATTAACGACGGCGTATTGCCATCGAAGGACGGCAGGGGGTACGTGTTACGGAGGATTATACGCAGGGCCCTGCGCTACGGCAGAAAGCTGGGAATCGAGAAGGAATTCTTCTACGAGCTGTCCGGCGTCGTAGTAGACATCATGGGCGATGCCTATCCGGACATCAAGAATAACCATTCTTACATCGTTCGGGTCATCAAGGGGGAGGAGGAGAGGTTCGGAGAGACACTGAGCCTCGGAATGCACCTTTATGAAACCATAACCGAAGAGATACGATCCAAGGGTGAGCGTGTAATCCCCGGTGATCAGATCTACAAACTCTATGACACCTTCGGCTTTCCGTCGGACATAACCAGGGAGATGGCTGAAGAGGATGGGCTTGTAGCCGATATGGCAGGATTTGAACGTGCCCTCAAGGACCAGAAAGTGCGGTCCAAGACCTCATCCAAAATCAAGGGGGAGGGGCTTGGTGAAGGGGAAGTAGCCATCCTGCGGGAGAATATCAGGAACACTTTTGTAGGGTATGAAAGGCTTGATGCAGAAGGCACGGTCCTGGCCGTCGTAAAGGATGGCCTTGTCAGTGACTCCCTCGAAGAAGGTGAGGAGGGCGAGATATTCGTCGATTCCACGCCTTTCTATGCGGAAAGTGGCGGTCAGGCTTCGGATACAGGCATCGTCGAGTCTGCCGCAGGCAGAGGCTCAGTGGTTGCAGTGTCCAAGATAAAGGATGACCTCTTTGCCCATAGGGTCAGTGTGGAACAGGGGGCCTTGAGGAAGGGCGACCTGCTCAGGCTCAAGGTGGACGCGCAGAAGAGAAAGAGCACTGCAAGAAACCATACTGCCACGCATCTCCTGCAGTATGCGCTGAGAACGGTCCTCGGTGATCACGTGAAACAGTCCGGCTCCTCTGTCCAGCCGGAGAGGCTCAGGTTTGACTTTACCCATTTCCAGGGCCTTGACGATGCTGAGATTGCAAGGGTGGAGGAGATTGTCAACGGGAAGATCATGGACTGCAGCGATGTCCGGACAGAGCTGAAAGGACGCGAAGATGCCATCAGGGAAGGTGCCACGGCACTCTTTGAGGAGAAGTACGGTGAGACGGTAAGGGTTCTGAAAATAGGGGATTTCAGTACGGAACTTTGCGGCGGAACCCACGTGAAGAACACCGGTGAAATCGGTTCCTTCTATATCACCAGCGAGGGCTCGCTTGCCTATGGGGTCAGGAGGATCGAAGCAGTGACCGGAATGGGCGCCATCGCGCAGGAAAGGAAGACGAAGGCCGCGCTTGAAAGGATAGCGGAACTCTCCGGCGCCGAGGGCGACAGGGTCGAAGAAAGAATCGAAGTGTTGGTGAAAGATTTGCGGGAGAAGGACAGGGAGATTGACCGGCTGAAAGAGCACATAATATCCACCAAGGTGGAACAGGCGGTAATAAACGCCTACGAGAAGGACGGCGCGAAGATTGTCGTTCTTTTTCTGCCCGACGCAACCGTAGAGGATTTGAGAAAGGTAACCGATATTGTGCGGGAAAGAATCAGAAGCTGTGTTACTCTCGTAGGTACTGGCGGCGAGGCGAAAGGTATGCTCGTGGCAGCAGTAACAAAGGATCTTCAGGCAAAATACAGCGCAGGCAAGATTATTAAGATGGTGACGGAAAAGTACAATGGGAAGGGTGGGGGCGGGCCTCAGATTGCCCAGGGAGGGCTGCCGTCGGATAGAGTAGAAGAAGCCCTGGAAGGACTACGTGAGATCCTGGAGAATTTTAACTGAGAGGTGAAATAGAGTGAGAGAATATGTTGACCAACTCAGAAAAGTTGATCTCTTCTGCACGCTCCATGATAGGGAGTTGGAGCTCATTTCGCGTATTACCCACGTAAAATCCGTAAATAAGGGGCAGGTAGTCTTTCAGGAAGGGGAATCAGGAGACTCCCTCTATACGATCCTCAAAGGGAAGATAAAGGTCTGCCTCTATGACGAGAGCGGGAAGGAGTATATCCTCGATACTATCGATACGGGGGGTTTCTTCGGTGAACTCTCCCTTATTGACGAGCTTCCCCGGTCTGCCAATGTGATTACCCTCGACAATTGTGAGTTCCTCATCGTCAACAGATATGATTTTGTCCGGGTCCTCATGGAAAACCCTGCCATCACCATCAACATTTTGAAAACCTGTTCAAGGAGACTCAGGTCTGCCGACGAAAGGATACGGGGTCTCGCCTTTTACACGGTGGAAGGAAGAGTCTTGAAACATCTTATGGAGCTGGGGAAGACTTCCGGCGTCACGGTAAAG
>CAYOYU010000177.1:1758-7460 GCA_964408265.1 uncultured Syntrophorhabdaceae bacterium | reverse complement strand
TCAGCGTCAGAAAGAAACAGTACACTCTTAATCCTTCCCATCTGACCTATTGAATACCCCGGTGGAACGATTCCGCAGCCGGTTGACAAATCCTCCCGGTTCACCATATGATAAGCGTTGAATTTTCCACTTCCGACAGCAAGAAAGACGTGGCCGCGGAAAAGGGATAGAAAGGTGAATTGATGAAGAACTCAGAGCTTGTAGCAAAACTTGAACAAAAGGAAGAGGAACTGAAGATCCTCCATGAGGTGGCGCGGGATATAAGCGGCAACCTTCCTCTCGACCAGTTTTTGACAAGGATTGTAGACATGGTCATGAACTTTATCGCCGCCGATTCCTGTCTCATCTACCTTTATGACAAGCAGAGCCACGAGCTGGTCCTCACCGCTTCGAACGGTGAGACGAAAAACCTGCTGGGCAGAATCAAAATGAAGCTGGGGGAAGGTGTCACCGGTTGGGCGGCAAAAGAAAGGAAACCCGTTGTCCTCTCTAGGGAGGCCTACAACGACCAGCGGTTCAAGACCTTTACTGCCTTGGAGGATGAGAAATACGAGGCCTTTCTTTCCATACCGATCTTGTCGAGAGACGAGGTCGTCGGGGTAATGAATATCAGGAATCTGGAGGCACACACCTATCCCGAGCCACAGGTAAACCTGCTTTTCACCGTCGGAAGATACCTTGGAAGCGCCATTGAAAATGCCATCATCTACGATGAAATAGCAAAGAAGGCGAAGCAGCTGGACCTTCTGTCCGAGGTATCCCGGACGATCGTCTCCGACCACTACCTGAAGGAAATCCTGGAACTCATTGTTGCAATGACGGCAAAGGTGATGGATTCGAAGATCTGTTCCATCATGCTTCTCGATGAGCGAAGGGAAGAACTCATCATAGCCGCTACCCAGAGCCTGAGCCAGGAATACGTGAATAAGCCGAATCTGAGGGTAGGCCAGTCAGTGAGCGGCAGGGTGGTAAACGAGAAGAAACCGATCACAGTACTTGACGTAACCAAGGAACCGGGGTACATGTATCCGGAGGTAGCCAAGAAGGAAGGCATCGTGTCCCTTCTCTCCGTACCGATGCTCATTAAAGACAGGGTTATCGGCGTAATCAACAGTTATACCAAGAGTGAACACGCCTTTACCAAGGAAGAGATCGACATACTTCAGGCGGTGGCTAACCAAGCTGCCGTGGCAATAGAGAATACGCATCTGAGCAAAGAAATTTTTGCCGCTAAAGAGGCTCTCGAATCGAGG
The DNA here is from genome assembly GCA_964408265.1 of uncultured Syntrophorhabdaceae bacterium. Classification (GTDB taxonomy): domain Bacteria; phylum Desulfobacterota; class Syntrophorhabdia; order Syntrophorhabdales; family Syntrophorhabdaceae; genus CAYOYU01. The sequence continues at coordinate 6,207 of CAYOYU010000177.1, read as the reverse complement.
AAACTCATAGAGAGGGCCAAAGGGATTCTCATGCGGGAACTTGGAGTCTCCGAGGATGACGCATACAAGAAAATCCACAAGAAAAGCATGGACCTGAGAAAGAACATGAAAGAAGTGGCGGAGGCCATCATCCTGGCCGCAGACATCAGGAAAAGGGCTTGACAGGAGAGCGGCAAAGGTATAGAATTTATTATCAAATCAGACAACGCAGTCTGTCCGACGTACAACGTAAGTGCTTGAAATAGTCGACAGGACTTGGGCGTCCAAACCACCAAAGGTGGTTTAGGATGCTTTTTTTATTTCGAGGTGGTTTGTATGGCATATGACTGGCGTATCGCAGTAGCTCAGATCAACTGTACCGTGGGTGATCTCGAGGGAAACTGCCGCAAGATAATGGACCACATAGAGCGGGCCCGTGAGGCGGGAACCGACGTAATAACGTTCCCCGAACTCGCCGTCACCGGCTATCCGCCGGAAGATTTGCTTTTGAAGCCGAAATTCGTCGAAGACAATATGAAGGCCATCCGGAACCTGGCATCTGCAGTACCGGACATGGTTGCCATTGTGGGGTTCGTAAACAGGAAGGACAGGCGGATTTACAACTCCGCGGCCATCATCCATAGGGGCGAAATCAAGGGCATATACGACAAAAGCCTGCTGCCGAATTATGGCGTTTTTGACGAAATCCGCTACTTTGCCCATGGCGAGGAACCGGCTGTTTTCACCTACGGCAGCCTGCTCTTCGGCGTCAACATTTGTGAAGACATCTGGTTCAAGAAAGGGCCTACGCGTATACAGGCACAGAACGGGGCGAGGATTATCTTTAACGTCAATGCCTCTCCCTATCATGCGGGCAAGATCAGACTGAGGGAGGAAATCGTAAAGACCAGGGCAATTGAGAACAGCGTCCATATTGTCTATACGAACCTGGTAGGTGGTCAGGACGAGCTCGTTTTTGACGGCCAGAGTTTCGTCATGGACGAAACCGGCAAAATCCTGGCAAAAGCTCTTGCCTTCAAGGAGGACCTCCTCATAGTCGATGTGCCCCGTGAGAACCTCTCAGGCAAACCCTTCGTTGCGAAGAACAGAAAACAAGGCGCTATGGCTCTCAGCCCTGTAGAGATAGCCGGCAACCCTGAACCGGTAAAGAGAATCGATCTTCCGCCGAGGATGCCCGAGGTTATCGAGCCCGTTAGAGAGGTCTATGAAGCACTTGTGCTCGGCCTCCGTGATTACGTGAAAAAGAATGGCTTCAGGGGCGTCACCATAGGCTTGAGCGGCGGCATAGACTCAGCCCTTGTGGCGACTCTTGCCGTGGATGCCCTGGAGCCGGAGAATGTGACGGCCGTATCTATGCCCTTCCGGTACACCTCCCGGGCATCGGAAGAGGACGCAAGGGAATTGGCCAAAAACCTGAATATCAGGCTCCTCGAGATACCTGTTGCAGGTATCTACGATGCCTACGTTTCAACCCTGAAACCCTTTTTTGAAGGATTAAAGGATAATGTGGCAGAGGAAAACCTTCAGGCCCGCATCCGGGGGAACCTGCTCATGGCATTGTCAAACAAGTTCGGCTGGCTAGTGCTGACCACAGGGAACAAATCGGAAATGAGCGTGGGATATGCTACGTTGTACGGCGATATGGCCGGTGGTTTTGCCGTCATCAAGGACGTGCCGAAGACATTGGTATACAGTCTCTCCCGATACAGAAACTCCATCGCCTATGCCATCCCTGAACGCATAATAACACGACCTCCCAGCGCAGAGCTCAAGCCCGACCAAAAAGATAGTGATACTCTGCTTCCCTATGAAGAACTTGATCCAATTCTGAAGGCCTACATCGAAGAGGACAAGACAGCAGAAGAAATCTCCATCGCTCACGTGCCAAGGGAAGCCATTCTCAGGACCGTCAACATGGTGGACCTGAGCGAGTACAAACGGCGTCAATCCCCGCCGGGCATAAAGATCACCCCGAAAGCCTTCGGCAAGGATAGAAGGATGCCTATTACGAACAGGTACAAAGGGTGATTCCATGTGCTTCGAAGTGCTTGTCAAGAGGATAGCCCCCACCCTTAAAAGGATCACCAGAAAACTCAATGGCCATCACTCATTCTTCAATGATGAGGACCTGTACCAGGAGGCCCTTACCCGCTTGTGGACCGATTATCGGCAGGGAGGCCTCGAGGACAAAACCGATAGCTATATCCTCCAGGGCTGCTACTTCCATCTCAGGAATTACCTCAGAAAAACGAGGGATAACGTGACCCTCCTCAGCCTCAACAGTCCCATTGGCGAAGACGGGATAAACCCGGAGGATTATCTTAACCTCCAGGACCTGAGCGCATTAGAGAATATGGAGCGCCACCTGCAATTTGATTTTGCTGGGAAGGCTTCTCTCACGGAAAGAGAAAAGACGATTCTCGGGTATTTCATAGAGGGGCTGTCGATGAGGGAAATAGGGAGCAAACTCGGCATCTCCCATGTGATGGTTTTGAAGATCAGGAAGAAGATCAAGGAAAAATATGAACGATCCCAGGCGGTGGCCAATAACTGAAGTTACCAAGGGGGATTTCTCCTTACTTGTAGAAGCATATTTACAGAGTCCTTGAGGAAAAGGGCTTCCACACAATGATGTGTAACAAAACAACGGCGTTCCAGTAGCAAAAGGGGAACGCTTTTATTGTTTTATAGCTCAGGTAGGACGAAGGCGTCTTTAGACCGGTATCGGTTGATGGACGCCTTTCTTATTTTCGCCGAAAGGAGGTGACGCAGACCTGCCAATAGAAAGCATCCTCAGGGCAGGAGGAAATCGAGGCCGCACATCAACGATGAAGACGGCCAGGCAGCACAATAAATTATTTTAGGAGGTTTTCCATGAAACGTTTCGGCATCCTGGTTCTACTCATTTTGTTGCTATCAGGTTTTACGGGCCGGCTCTATGCAGAGGAGCCCAAACCACAGACAACTCAGGCACCGGAGGCACAGAAGCAGCCCGATCCGCCTCCTGCGGTCACCGGCAGTGCATCGATGGCGGTCCTCAACAGGTACATCTTCCGCGGATATGAGATAGGCAAGAGCGGCCTCGTGATGCAGCCATCGCTCAGCGCTTCCTACAAAGGCTTTACAGCGAACTTCTGGGGTAACATCGATACAAACCAGCGGAACACAACCACCGCTACGTTTAATGAGCGGGAGTTGGGCAAGAAGGGCTTTAACGAAACTGACCTGACCTTAAGTTACACATACACCATCCAGAAGCTCTCCCTCACCGGCGGCTACATCTACTATAACCTGAAGTATGCAGAAGACACGGAGGAGTTCTTCCTCACTTTCGCCTATGATATGCTTACCAAGCCGACCCTTACCATCTATCAGGATGTGAACGCTTACGCAGGCACCTATGCGAACATCTCCTTTTCCCACTCCTTTCCCGTCTACAAGGAGATGACTCTGGATTTAGGCGCATCCTTCGGGTATGAGTGGGGACAGGGTGGCTTCTGGAAGACCTATGAGCCTGCCACGGGCGGCTACACCGGGAGCAAGTACAAGGGTTTTCACGACGGCATGGTAAAGGCAGGCTTCACTATACCGGTGACGAAGGCCTTCTCGATTCAGCCCGTACTACAGTACTATTTCCCTCTTTCGGGAGACGCCAACAGGACAATGGGTACCGATCCCGCCACGGGACTGAGGATAGCCTATAACCACAGCGGATACGTGCCCTACACGCTTGTAGGCGGAGTGAATTTTACGTACAGTTTCTAACAAGTCACCAGGGGCTTGAGAGACTGGCCTCTCTAAGCCCTCGAAGTTCCCGCAACGAAGCGGTCGAGCCCTGGCCGATCAGGACAAACTTCAAGAAATAGAAGAAGACACTGAGGTCTCGAAGCGAATTAAGTGTCACAGATTCGCAAACCGGAACTGTTCCGGAAAAACAGACCATTTTATTGAGGAGGCATACAATGAGAAAGGGCTTGGCTTTGTTGCTTATAGGATTGATGATGCTGGGCTTGGTTGCGGCGGCCTTTGCCGCCGAACCGGACCCATCGGGTGCTAAAACGGGTGGTTCGGCGGATGTAGTGGGTGCCAGCGCCAACGCCCCCACTGCAGATGACTTGAAGAATCTGGCAGCAAACGAACCTCTTGCCGCAAAACTTGCAGATGTAGTAGGCCATAACAGGATCGCCATTAACATGGTCTGGACCCTTGTTTGCGGGTTCCTCGTCATGTTCATGCAAGCCGGATTTGCCCTCGCGGAGACAGGCTTTACACGGGCAAAGAACGCTGGCCATACGATGGGCATGAATTTCATGATTTACGCAATAGGGATGCTCGGTTACTGGGTATGCGGCTTTGCCCTGCAGATGGGCGGAGTGGGTGGCGTCGCAACCCTGGGTGGTGCCGGCGGACTTGATGGAGAGTCTGTCATAAGCCCCATAGGTAAAGACT
>CAYOYU010000177.1:802-1748 GCA_964408265.1 uncultured Syntrophorhabdaceae bacterium | reverse complement strand
TGAGGAGGCATACAATGAGAAAGGGCTTGGCTTGGTTGGTTATGGGATTGATGATGCTGGGCTTGGTTGCGGCGGCCTTGATGGAGAGTTTGTTATAAGCCTCTTCGGTAAAGACTTCGGCCTCTTTGGCACGAAAGGATTTTTCCTTTCCGGCGTCACCTATGACGCGGTGATCTTCTCCATATTTCTCTTCCAGATGGTATTTATGGACACCACAGCAACTATTCCCACAGGCGCTATGGCGGAGCGTTGGACCTTCAAATCCTTCCTGGTCTACGGATTCTTCATCTCCATGTTCACCTACCCGCTCTACGCAAACTGGGTATGGGGTGGTGGATGGCTTTCGCTGCTCGGCAAGAATTTCGGGTTGGGCCACGGTACTGTCGATTTCGCCGGTTCGTCGGTGGTACACATGACTGGCGGCGTCGCGGCACTTGCAGGAGCAAAGGTCCTGGGGCCGAGACTGGGTAAGTTCCGCTCCGACGGCAGACCGAACGCTATACCGGGACATCACATTCCAATGGCTCTCACGGGTTGCTTTATACTTGCTTTCGGGTGGTTCGGCTTCAACGCCGGTTCCACTCTTGCAGGCGGGGACCTGAGAATCGGGGTTGTGGCAGTCAATACGATGCTCGCATCGGCTGCCGGTGCTTTCTCGTCTATGTTCTATATGTGGATGGTTTACGGAAAACCGGATATATCCATGATCGCCAACGGTTTCCTGGCAGGCCTGGTGGCAATCACTGCCCCCTGCGCATTTGTTAATTCTGTTTCGGCGGTCATCATCGGCCTCTTGGCTGGAGTGCTTCTCTGCAGGAGCGTCTTCTTTGTGGAGCGGACCCTCAAGATCGACGACCCTGTGGGTGCTATATCGGTCCATGGCGACAACGGAGCCTGGGGTCTTCTTTCCCTCGGCCTTTTTGCAGACGGGACCTATGGCGATGGT
>CAYOYU010000177.1:0-792 GCA_964408265.1 uncultured Syntrophorhabdaceae bacterium | reverse complement strand
AGACGGGACGCGGCCTCTTCTACGGTGATGCCTCCCAATTCTTTGCACAGGCTGTCGGCGTGGGAACTAATCTTGTCTTCGTCTTTGTGGTGATGTACGTATTCTTCAAAATACTGGACAAGATTGTTCCGCTCCGCATTGCAGAAGACGTGGAGATCGAGGGCCTTGATCAGGCGGAAGTTGCAGTGACGGCATATCCGGACTTCAGCGTCCATAAGACTCAAATTTAGGCAGGCAGGAGGGATAGCATGAAAAAGATAGAAGCCATCATCAAACCATATAAACTGGAGGATGTGAAGGACGGACTCACCAAGATCGGGATCCAAGGCATGACCGTCACCGAAGTCAAGGGGTTCGGCCGGCAGAAAGGCCATACCGAAAGCTACCGGGGTGCCGAATATGAGGCCACTTTTCTCACCAAGGTTAAAGTAGAGATCATTGTGCCCGATGAGATGCTGGTAAGGGTCGTTGAAGTGATAGAGGAGAAAGCCAAGACAGGCAAATTTGGCGATGGCAAGATATTCGTCTCCTCCCTGGAAGACGTCATACGAATAAGGACAGGAGAGAAGGGGGTGGCTGCAATCTGACAATCCGACAAACCCCGGTCATTGGCGGGGAGCCTTCACGGTAGAAGGCTCCTACCTCCGTACGCCGGTGGCCGGGGCCGGTTCATAACACAAATTACGGAGGGAGTTAGTAGTGGTTACCAAAAGGTGTCGAGGATTACTTGTATATCTATTCGGCAGACTGATCGCGCCGTTCGTCGCGGACGTCTCGCGCATCGCCGACGAG
>CAYOYU010000176.1:8722-10517 GCA_964408265.1 uncultured Syntrophorhabdaceae bacterium | reverse complement strand
CCTCCTTGTTGATTTTGTAGCCGCTGGAGAGTCTTTCAAGGGACTTGGCCTGTGCGGTACTTGATATTCCCAACCATCTCTGTGTGTTCAATGATGCGGTGTTCGTTGCGATTTTGAAAGCCATGGTAAACCTCCTTGTTTAGTGTTTTTGGCATCGTGCCTTTTTTTGTTTTGCGGGATTCCTACCTTTGCACCTCCTTCTGTCCCGTCATGTATAAGTTATCGACCGACCAGTACGGAACTTAAGCGGTTTGCTCCATAAGATAGGAAATTCCCGAGTTGAAAAGAGTCTGGGCCCTTACATCACTCAGGGTCTCCAGTCTTGTTCGGGTGGCTTCAAAATTTTCGGGGAAGGCCATAGGCTCAAGCGACAATCCTTCCTGGAGACGGTCGTAGTAATTCGATATCCTGTCAGCATCCAGAGTTTTGCAGCCTATGTAGAACATACCGCTCATCACTTCTATATCATTTCTATACTCTTCAAACCGTCCATGTTCCTCCAGTGCTCCGGCAAAATCACCTTTTTCCACGAGAAGGAGAAACCGCCTGCGGTTGAGCTGGTATTTGTCTTCAAGTTTGGCCAAACCTTTGTCGCAGGCTTCGATGGCACCATCAAGATCACCTATTCTCTCTCTGGCCAGCGACCAGTACTGGTAGTTGGAACCATCGAGAGGATCTTCCGCAGCAGAGGTTTTGAAGAATTCCGCGGCAAGATCACATTCCCCCTCAAAGAGGGCGGACACGCCCAAATAGGTCCGCAGGCATTTCCTGGTTTCCTGAATATTAAGGGGATTAATCTCATTCTCGAACGTCTCGTCCTTAAGGAGAAGCAAGGTCTTCAGGGCATATCCGTATTCCTTCCTGCGATAGTACAGTTCTCCAAGGGCAAAGACCAAGGGGGGATATCCGGGAAACAGAGCATCGCCTTCCTTGAGATTGCTCAACGCTTCATCTTCCCGCCCCACCATATAGAGGAGAGTTGCTCTTTCCGTCCAGGCCAGTTTTATGATATCCAAAGCATTGGGGTCCGGATTTTTCCTGTAGAGATCAACGATACGATCGAGACAGGCTAAAGATTTCTCTATCTCTCCAAGTCCCTTCAAGGTCTTGGCCAGGAAGAACAAGGTGTGGATACTGTCAGGCTTATCCTGAATCTCCAATTCCAATATCTCTCTATTACGCCTCAGTATCTCCAGGACAAATCCCGCATCTTTGTATCCATGATGTACCACGACTGCATCACAGGGGAAGGTCGGGATTCCTGCTCTCATCAGAGAGTAGAGCGCCTGCTCGTGGACCCTCCCTTCAAAGGTGATGCCTCTGTGGTTCGGGAAGATTCTGAGCTGAAGAGATTCGCTCACGTCCCGTTCTTGAATATTCTTCAGTTTGAGAAATAGTCCTGCATTCCGATGGCTCTTGATGGCTCTGAGTATCTTTATGTGTTCCTGCGGGCCCACTTCATCATCGGCATCCAGCCAGAGGATATATTCCTTCGTTGCATGCCGCAGGGATTCGTTTCGGGCGGCGGAAAAATCATTGCACCAGGGGAAGTAATGGATCCGCGCTGCGAAACTTTCTGCAATATCTACCGTCCTGTCAGTGGAGCCGGTGTCCACAACGATCACTTCATCTGCCAGTCCCCGGATTGATGTGAGGAGTCTGGGCAGCATCTCCTCCTCGTTCTTCACTATCATACAGACTGATATCGTGGGTTTTCGCGACATCTTCAGCGCTCTTCCTCTTGCTTCACCATAAACGGCACGGAGACTCCATAGGCTTCATTCTTCAGAATGGT
>CAYOYU010000176.1:0-8712 GCA_964408265.1 uncultured Syntrophorhabdaceae bacterium | reverse complement strand
CTCTTCGTGTTGATGATAAGGGGAGACCTGAGATTTACGTACAATGTCTTCTCGTTGGGCCTCACTATGCAGAGGACTGCGATGTCATTCATATCGTCGCCGGCACCTGTGAGTTCGTCGATGACTGAATCTTCGATCTCCAGGGCATAATCATCAGTAACGTAATATGGGTTCACCACGACAAAAGAGAGCTGGCTGTCACGACCGGATAGGAGGCGGAAGGGCGAATTCTCACCGAAAGCCTCTCTCAGGACATACTCTCCATACTCGTTGAAACCCATTATTTTCCCTTTAAGATCGACCATCTTCCCCACTTCCTTCATTCAGCATTTTTCTAATCCTATCGAGATCAGTAATTGCCGCAAGCCTATTTGTACCCTCTATTTCATGAAGGAGTTCCTCCCTCACAATCACATGTCCCTGGGGAGCCTCTATACCCAGCCGCACCCTTCCCTTATCCATTTCAATAAGCACGATACGGATGTCCCCGTCCCTGCCCCTGATCAATACTCCCTGGTTCTTCTTGCGAGTCAGAACAAGCATCTATCTCCTATCGCAGGTAATTGAATATATTAAGTTCCTGCATTTTGGACATGGTGTATATCATGGTTTGATATGCGGTGGAGAGTGTGTTGAAATCCGATATGACGCTTGCAACATCCACATCAGCCATTTCGGACAAGGTCTGTGTGAGCCGGAGATCATTCGTATCGTTATTCTGGAGCAGAGACTCAACTCTGGAGCTCGCTACCCCGATATAGGCAATGTTGTTCTCAGTCAGATTACATGCAGCCTCAAGGCCCGCGAGCGTTCCTCTGACTCCCGTTGCATTATTCGTTTCCAGGGACTCTTTCAGATTCTTCAACACCTGGAAAACATCCGTCCCGTCTTTGTTGAAAATGTCCTTCCCTGACATGCCCAGGCTCATCTTTTCCGTTCCATCCACGAAGACCTTGGGCACATCCGTTGACCCGTTAAAGGTCACGGAGTAGTCAGCTTCATTAAGGGAAAAAGCTGCACTATTCGATTTCTTTCCTCCGAAGACATAAGAATTTCCCACTTTCGTGTTGCCCAACGTAACCAGCTGTTCTATGATCCCCTTTATCTCTTCACTCGCCGTCTTTCTGCTGGATGCATCATTTGTATCCGAGGACATGGTGACGGCAATCTGTTTTGCCTGGCTCAGGAGTTCGTCGACAGAGGTCAACGCAGTTTCATAACTGGTATCGAGAAGCTGGAGATGCTGCAGGTTCTTCCTGTATTGTGCATCCACCTGTTTTTCAGCGGTCATCTGCACCGACTTTGCCGCAATAACAGGATCGTCGGAGGGATCAAGGACCCTCCTCCCTGAAGCGATCATCTCCTGCGTCCTGGTAATCTTCTGCTGAATATCACCGAGGCTCGCTTTGAATGTCTCATATCTCATCCTGTCTGCTACTCTCATCTCATAGTCCCCAACAAGGATTGGAACAGCTCGTCGGCAACGGTGAAGAGCCTCGCCGCCGCCTGGTAGGCATATTGGAACTTGATAAGGTTCGCCATCTCTTCGTCGATGGATACCCCTGACACGCTCGCTCTCTGGTTCTCCAGCGTAGTCATCGTATCCTGCTGAAACTGCGCAAGGCTTTGGGCATTCTTCGTCAATTCTCCCACGTTCCCAATAACCGATGCCACATAATCGGACAACGTGGAGCTCATGCCGTTAATGGAAAGTTCGCTGGTGCCCAAAGCCGCCAGACTGAGGGCTATATCGTTATCTGCGGGATTAGCTGCCGAGGATGTGGCTGCGACGTTCCTCACATCCCACTTCACTGCATCGGTGAGATTCATATTTTCAGCATAATTTCCGGTAGTTTCGTTGAAAAAGGGAATTCCCGTCGTATTATTGAGCGTTACTCCTGTCTTGTGTATCTGGTTTACGTTGGTAATGATCGACTTTGCCAGTTCATCCAGTTGTTTCACAAAAACATCACCGATATACTGATCGCGCACGTCAGTGAGCCCCTTCAGGGTCCCCGAAGTAATCTGGTCTGTTATGTCGCTGAGATTGCCCGAGTGATCCTTCCAGGCTACTCGATTAAAACCCGTATCAGTATCGGGGATGACCTCAAGGTCCCAATGTTGCCCCCCGTCGACAAGTACTTTGCCCTTGCCCGTCAGTATGGTAATCCTTCCGTACTTGTCTTCAACAGAGGTAACGTCCAGTTTACCCGAAAGCTCCTTGAAGAACTCGTTCCTCTGGTCGACAAAGTCAGCAGCCTCTCCACCATTGGAGCTACCGTCAAATACCCTGTTGTTCAGATCGGCAATGGAAGAGAGAAGACGATTGATATCCGAAATCTCCTGTTCCACACCGCTGTCCAGTTCATACTGTACATCTTTGAGTTGACCGTAGAGATTTCGTATGGTGTCGGAGAGATTTTGCCCCGATGATACGATGGTAGTCCTCACGGACATGCTCGTGGGGTCCGTGGAAAGCTGCTGCCATCCGTTAAAGAAATCTGTTATGTTCTTGGTGAGGTTGGAGTTATCGTCGTCCAGTATGGTCTGGATCCGCTCAAAGTACTTCTGGGTCGTCTGCTGCTGCTGCAGGGTACCATTTCTCCCCGCAATGGCCGAATCAAGGAATTTGTCGCAATAACGTTTGATACCGGTGACCACGACGCCGTTACCGATAAGTCCGGTCGCCGTAGGCATGGGCGGTGCTTCTTCAAGTATTGCCGTCTGTCTTGAATATCCCGCCGTATTTACGTTGGCCACATTGTGCGATGTCACCTGAACCGATGTCTGGGACACAGCCATAGCGTTCTTGGCGATATTCAGGATCGAGGCGATTCCCATCTAAGCTTCCCTGGAGATGACGCAGTTGATGCTCCTCGCAGGTCCCCCGTAGCTAGCTCTATTAATGAACCCGACTATCCGTTCGATCGTGGACTTTACGTGGTCCATGGAAAAAGAAAGGAGCTTCATGTTCTTTTCCATGGAAATCCTGACTTCTTGAGTGGTCCTCTCAATATCCTGATGTAGCGTCCGAAACTTGCCGGTAAGTTGCGGCTCCTTCTCACCCTCTGCCGCCCCTATGATCTTCTCCTTCTCTTTCTCGAGATATTCCAGTTTCCGCAAGATTTCTTCTTTCTTGTTGTTTTCCTGAATAATTCCCTCCAGAGAGAAGGATATGATGGCATCCCTTTCTTCCCGGAGAGCACTGAGGAACTCTTTCAGAGTGCTCAACTCCCTTTTTGAAAGGTCAAAGAGCGCATCCTCTCTCATGATCACAACACCTCATCAAGCAGATTGCTTTTCAGAAGACTCCTCGCTACCATCTTGCCGTTCAAGTCGTATGTGTCGGCCTTTATGGCATCCCTGATCCTGTCAACCTTCGCCTGGTCGATTTCAGGGGCTGCTTTCACTTTTTCTTTAAGTCTTGCTACCTCTTCTTTTCTGCTCGACAGTTCTACTCTGTCCGGAGTATCACTGTGCTGTTTCACCCCTACGCCCGATTCCCTGGAAGGCTTGGACTGGCCCGATTTTAAAATACTGTCAAGGAGATTGGTCTTGTTGTCGTTTTCTATCTTCATTGTTCGTCCTCCTATTGACCCTTGCCTGCCTCATCCGTCAGAACCTGTGGAACGACGGATTGGCGGATGGTATCTCCGCTGACAGTATTATCGATTTTCTCTGGAGAAACTTTAGCGCTGTCCCGTTCCAGGTACTTTAACACCGCATCTTTTATCCCCAGGCCTTTTCCTGCCAGATACTCACCCAGTTTCTCGTACATTACAGACATGTACGTTTCCTGCATGAAACCCTTCTTTGCCGTGGGAACGGTCTTCTGCATCTCCTTCAGCAAGGTGTAGATGAAAAAGGATTCGAACCCGGAAGCCACCTTTTCCGGGTCTGAGCCCATATGTCCGAATTCCTTTCGTGCCGCGGCAGAGGCAAGATCGCCTATTTGTCCTGATATTCCTGTTGGACCAGTCAATTTAAGGCCGCTGCCCACTATAGTCTCCTTTCGCCCCTAGAGGACTTCAAGTTCGGCGTGAAGTGCCCCCGAGGCTTTGATGGTCTGCAGGATCACGATCAAGTCACGCGTTGAAACCCCTATGGCATTCAAACTGTTCACAAGGTCCTTTATTGTAACACCCTGTTCCATTACGGTGAAATGCCCTTTTTCTTCTTCCACCTTTATTTTGGTGTCCGGAGTAGCCACCGTCTGCCCCTGAGAGAAAGGCATAGGCTGACTGACCTTCTGGTCCTCCTTCACCTGGATGCTGATGTTGCCGTGAGATATGGCGACTGTCGATATTCTGACACTTTCACCCATCACTACGGTGCCCGTCTTTTCATCGACCACGATCTTTGCGAGCCTGTCAGGATTGACGTCGAGGTTCTCAATAACCGACAGAAACTTTACAGGATCTCTGCGCATTTCATCGGGGATTATCACACTAATGGTTCCCCCGTCCTGCGCTGCTGCGGAACTGCTATAAGTCTCGTTGATCCTGTCGGCCACCCGCCGGGCATTTGTAAAATCGGGAGTCTTGAGGGATATGACAACAGACTGGCTCTTGAAGCGGTCATAGACCAGTTCCTTTTCTATCGTCACCCCATTGGGCACTCTACCCACAGTGGGATGGTTTTTAGAGACCGAAGCTCCCTGGCCAGACGCGGCGAACCCGCCGACCACGAGCGATCCCTGCGCGATGGCATAAACCTCTCCGTCTGCCCCCCGTAAAGGCGTGAGGAGCAGTACACCGCCTTCGAGGCTTTTGGCGTCGCCCATAGACGATATAGTGGCATCTATCTTGTTGCCGGTTTTTGCAAAGGGCGGCAGGTCAGCCGTGACCATCACAGATGCCACGTTCATTACCTTGATCGCAATAGGATCTATTTTGAGGCCCATCTTATCCAGCATATTGGCGAGTGCCTGGTTGGTAAATATGGTATTTGACTTATCCCCCGTACCCTTCAGACCGACCACAAGGCCATACCCAACCAGTTGGTTGGTCCTCACGCCGTTTATATATCCCAATTCCTTGATACGGGCAGCTTCCGCACTGTAAGTTGCCAATAAGAACATCACAACTGAAACAAAGAAGATGAACATTCTGCTTCGCAGTGTATTGAAGAGGTGGAAACCTTTTGGCGACGGATTGTTCATTTTATGTCTCTCTCAACTTTGTGGTGCATTTCCTGTGCCGTAAACAGTGGCATCCCAGTTCCTCCCACATCATTAACAGCCTCGTCCGGTCTGACCCGACCTTAGAATGGCCAGATAAGATCAAATGCTCGCGCCAGCCATCCCGGCCTCTGCTTTTCCCCAATGGTACCTATGCCTGTGTATATTACCTTCGCATCGGCTACCTGAGTGGAAAGTATGGAGTTGTCCGAGGCAATATCCCTCTGCCTGATGACACCCTGGAGCAATATCTCTTTCTTTTCGTTGTTTATAAAGATCTCCCGTTTGCCTTCAATGGCGAGGTTCCCGTTGGGCATGACCTCCACAATTCTCGCCGTGATCGTAGCGCTCAGACTTCCGGATCTCGTTGTCGTTCCTGCGCCGGAGAAGTTGTTCTTGGTCGTGGCTGTCAATAGCTTGTCAGGACTGGTAAAGAGCTTTCCTGCCTGGTTATATTCGAGCCCCATAAAGTTCGGGATCCCGGCTGCCACGTCCGATGACCTTGAGGTGTCGGTACCGGCCTGTTCTGTGGCCTGCGAAACTTCGACGATCTTTACAGTTACAATATCGCCCATCGACTTGGCTCTCTGGTCCACGAAGAATATGTTGGACGTCTGCTCCCCTTTCCAGATGGCGCCCGGCTTCACTTCCTGTGGTGGCTTGGCCGCCTTCAGGGCGCTTTCCAACACGAAAGGCTGATCCTTGATTTTCGACGATTCTATAGTGCCCACCGTGTTGCAGCCCGTTACCAGGACCGCCAAAACGACTGTGTAGAAAATGGTCTTCATATTCCACCTGCAAATGAAATGGTAACAGTATTGCTCGTTGTCAGCTTTCCCACAACCTCTTTGCCGGAGGAGATATTCTTCACCCTGACGGTGTCCCCTAGCCTGCCTCTGTCCAACGCCCTGCCCTGCGTCTGGACGGTAAGTTTTCTGTTCTCCACCACCAGGTTAACGACGTCTCCTCTTTGAACAAGTACCGGCTCCTCAAGGACAGTGGTAGTAAGCGAGGTCCCGGCCTTAAGGTCCTTCTTGAGTCTCTTGCCGTCGACATCCTCGATGGACTTGGGATATCCCGACACCCCGTTGTTGAGGAAAGCCTCTTTGACCACGATGTCGGCTGCTCTCACCGAATCCCCTTTCTTCATGTCCTCTTTCAAGATGAACAGTTTCCTCTTTGCCGATACCTTGAAGGCAACCTGGATGGCTTTGTCCCTGCCGCTTCTTTCCTCTATCTCCACAGAGCAGAGACCATCTCCAGCGGCGTCCGGTATTTTCAGAAAGTTTATGTTTTTCACCTTGAGGTGCTCTTTCAATTGAACCGGCAGATTGATGAACTTAACGTATACATCATCGCCTTCATAGCAGATCTCTTTGATCGCCTTTATCAGGCTGGTTTCAACCGTGCCCGCGCCCTGACCGAAGACGTAGGTGGTGCCAAGTAACAGAATGGCCGCAAACAGCAGGAGTCCGGTGAATTTGCTTCTCAAGACTACCTCCTCAGACTGTTAGCCATCTGAAGCATCTCATCCGATGCCTGGATAGCCTTTGAGTTCACCTCATATGCCCTCTGACCAATAATCAGGTTGATCATCTCCTGCATCACGTTCACGTTCGACATTTCCAGGAACCCCTGAAGCAGTGTGCCCACTCCGTTCTCTCCCGGATTCCCGAGTGTTGGCGCCCCGCTCGCCTCGGTCTCCATGAAGAGACTCTTACCCGCAGACTTGAGACCGGAGGGGTTGGCAAATGTGGCCAACTGGATCTTTCCCAACTGCTGCGGCTTCTGCTGGCCCTGAACCATGGCGGAAATGGTTCCGTCAGATTCTATGGAAACCTGTAGAGTACCCAAAGGTATTGTGACTGCGGGTTCCATCAAATATCCGTCGCCCGTCACTATCCTGCCGTCGGCATCCCTTTTGAATGACCCGGCTCTTGTATACGCCTTGTCTCCGGACGGCATGGTTATCTGGAGGAAACCGTTACCCTGAACTGCCACATCGAGTTCATTCTGAGTCTGCTGAAAATCTCCCTGAAGGAATACTTTTTGAACGGCCGACAGCATAGCCCCGTGGCCTATCTCAATTCCTGTGGGAACCTGGTTACCGCCTTCGTTCTTAACGCCCTGCAGCCGCAGGGTCTGATACATAAGATCCTGGAAATCGGCTCTGCTCCTCTTGAAACCGGTCGTGTTCACGTTGGCGATGTTATTCGCGATAACATCAAGATTCACCTGCTGAACATTCATTCCGGTGCCGGCGGTCCATAAAGCTCTTATCATGATGTTCCTCCTAAACTTTTCCTGCTTCCAACAGCTTTGATGTCATATCACCAAAGAACTGATCCACCTTGGTATACGACTCGTAAGCTCTGAGCGCCGAAATCATCTCTATCAGTTCCTTGATCACGTCAACGTTGGAACTCTCAAAAGCCCCCTGCTTTATCGTGTACTTTTCGGTGGGCAATGCAGCAGGGCTCTCACTGGCGCTGGTAAAAAGACTCTTTCCGAATTGGGTAAGGGACCGTTTATTCTTGAAGTCCACTACTTTGAGGGCGTCTACGCGGGCCTTATCCACGAATATGGTTCCGTCGTTTTCGACCGTCACTTCTTTCCCGTCTATCGTGATTTCGCCGCCCTGCCCCATGACAAGATTGCCGTCCATGGTAACGAGCTTCTTATTCTTGTTGAGGGTAAACTGGCCGTTTCTTGTGTAGGCGGGTCCGTCCTGCGTGGAAACGACAAAGAATCCATCTCCTTCAATGGCAAAATCGAGTTTCGCCCCGCTCGAAACAACAGGTGCGTCGGTGAACTGGATGTACGTGGCCAACGTGTTCATATAGGTCGGTTCCACACCTTCTATGTCATCCTTTATTACAGTCTGACAATGCGGCTTGGAAGACTTGTATCCAGGTGTCAAGGAATTGGCGATGTTGTTGGCGATCATATCCATCCGCCGTTCCGTTACGTACTTTCCACCCAGAGTATTAAAGATTCCTTTTATCATGGCGTCCTCATGGCCATTTCAAGTGCAAAGCCCGTGCCAACAGTTGATAAACCGAATGGTTGTCTTTTTTCCTCACGGAGACCGTCTTCCAATGTTTGGTGATCGGCGATCAGAGGGGATGTTATTGCATTGAAATCAGTTGATATTCCAGCTGTTCAAGGATTTCCGGGGTTGAAGATTCCGGTAGACTACGGGGCTTTTCTTCCGCTTTGGTCTCGAAGAATTGCCTGTCACAATATCGAAGCCCCGTGGAACCCGGGTGCCTGGGCGGAAAAAATTTCCCACACCGGCAAATTTTACACGGTTATGTCTATTTTCGTGCCCATATCTTCTGAAGCAAGGTGGTCCTCACGCTTTCCACCTTCATTTGGCCGCTCCTTTGACCCTCTCTTCTCCTTATCGGAACCCTTCTTGCGGCCGTCAACGGTCTGCCTCCTTTTCAGGTCAATAAATTCCTTACTGACGGCAGGTTTCCGGTCAAGAGCCTGCACCTGACTCAGAACGTTGACATCAAAGGAGCTGCTTG
>CAYOYU010000175.1:7217-10552 GCA_964408265.1 uncultured Syntrophorhabdaceae bacterium | reverse complement strand
TTGATCTCGAGGCAAACCTTGCAGCCGCGGCACTTGTCGGTGTCAACGGTGTAGAGCGGATTCTTGAACCGATCCAGCGGTTTCGCCCTGCGCAGCATGATGCAGGGACTGTTCGTGGTTATTATGACGGATGCTTCATTCCGGTTCGCCTCTTCCTTTATCACTTCCATGGTCTCTTTGAGGTTATAGGGGTCCACCTTTCTCACATGTTTCACCCCTGCCGCCCTGACCAGCTGCTCATAGTCGACCATATTGGTCGGTTCCTGACGAATGGTAAAACCAGTCCCGGCGTGTTCCTGGTGGCCTGTCATACCCGTAATCCTGTTGTCGAGGATAAGCGTCGTCGAATAGCCCTTGTTGTAGACCGTGTCAAGGAGCGGTGCTATGCCGGAGTGGAGAAACGTGGAGTCCCCGAGGACCGCACAGATCTTTCCGAGCCATTCTTCTCCGAGGATCTTGCCTGCACCGTAAGCACCGGCGACGCAGGCTCCCATGCAGGTGGAGTTATGCATGGCCGACAGCGGTGGCATGGCG
The DNA here is from genome assembly GCA_964408265.1 of uncultured Syntrophorhabdaceae bacterium. GTDB lineage: Bacteria > Desulfobacterota > Syntrophorhabdia > Syntrophorhabdales > Syntrophorhabdaceae > CAYOYU01. The sequence continues at coordinate 10,018 of CAYOYU010000175.1, read as the reverse complement.
CCCAGGGAATAGCATCCGATGTCACCGAAAACAAACATGCCCAGTTTCTTGAGTGCATAGTAAAGCGGTCTGTGGGAGCAGCCGGCACACATGTTTGGCGGTCTCCTGGGAAGGTCCTCTGCTTTGACGCGAACCTTTGGAGCCTTGTAGGCTTTTCCTGTCACTGCCTTCGAAAGGGCCTGTTCAACGGTGCTCGTGGAGAGTTCTCCCACTGACGGGATCAGGTCTTTCCCATGCCACACCTTGAAGCCCATCGCCCTGATCTCGGTCTCGAGGAAGGGATCGAGTTCCTCTACGACGATCACTTTTTTCACTTTCTTGCAGAAGTCTGCGATCAGCTGCTTCGGCAGCGGCCATACGAGACCGAGCTTCAGGAAGGAATAGCCGGGGAATGCTTCTTTCGCGTACAGGTACGATACGCCGGACGAGATGAATCCTACGGAGGTGTCATTGATCTCCATCGTGTTGTAAGGGAATTCCTTCTCCCCGTATTCGACGAGGTTCTTGGTCCTGCTCTCCATAAAAATCCTTCTGGGCTTGGAAAAGACAGGCATCATCGTGTACTTGGAAACCTCTTTCGGATCCAGCCCCTTCTTTACCACGGGCTCTGTTCTTTCTGCGAGTTCCACGGGCGAGTCGCTGTGGGCCACCCTCGTTTCCGTCCTCACAAGCACCGGTGTATCGAACCTTTCGCTTATCTCGAAGGCAAGCCTCGTAAAATCCTTGCATTCCTGGGCATCAGCGGGCTCCAGCATGGGTATCTTTCCAAACCGGGTCCAGTTCCTGCTGTCCTGTTCATTTTGTGAGCTGTGCTGGCTCGGGTCATCGGCCACTACTACTACCAGACCGCCCTTCACGCCTGTATAGGAAATCGTCATGAGCGGGTCCGACGCCACATTGAGCCCCACGTGCTTCATTGCTGCAAGGGCCCTGCCGCCGGCGAGAGATGCTCCGTTTGCAACCTCTACGGCAACCTTTTCATTGGGAGACCATTCTGCGTAGACTTCAGGATATTCCTTAATCTCCGCCAGGATCTCGCTGCTCGGTGTTCCCGGATAGGCCGCGGCAAATTCCAGCCCGCCCTCCCAGGCACCCCTCGCTATCGCCTCATTTCCCTGCATTATCTTTTTCATCATTCCTCCTTACGTGTCTGAATGCTTCATCCCAGCGGTCGCACATCTTTTCGGCCTCCGCTTCGCCTTACCGCTAAACCCGTTCCGCCCTTCGCAGCAACCGCAATTCTCCTGCCGGCAACAGCCCCCGTCGCTCTCTTCACTTTATGGTTGCCTGATTTCTTTTCCGAGTAGTCAAAGACCGCTACCCAATCCCGCCGCAAAATCGGGAGGCTATCTCGTCTATCCTCTTTTGAATTGCAAGAAGTCCGTTGCTGGAGTCTTATTTGTTCTCTCCACAGAACGTCGTTTTGTGTTCTAAAATAAGAGATTACCTATTGCCCCTTTAGCTTGTCAACAAAAATCTAATTCAATCATCATGCTGTCCGGAACGCCGGTGGCGTCACAACCCTCAGTCCATATCTTTCACGGAGGCTCTCCGTCTCGCCATTACCAGGGATCCAGGTTACTCTCCTGGCTTGTGATATATTTCTCTTGCTATCTGGCAAGGCTCTTTATCCATTTCCTTTAGTTACGAAACCTCACGGCAATTCCATCCCCTTCTCCACCTACAATCCCTGCGATCGAGGGGCGGCTGGCACGGCAGATTGTGATATATTTCTCTTGACAACCCCGGGGCCCCTTGGGTAATATTGTTTTTGGATAGAAACATGGTTCTATAGACAGAATTTTCATACATTTTCCCCGGTAGTTCAGGAAGGTCCGGGGCGCATAAGAGGAGTTAAGATGACAGAGCTAAGAGATGGGAATGGATTGGCATTGGCTCAGAAGTACTACACTCAGTACGGGTCCAGAGCAAGGGAGCTGAAGGCGTCGGGAAAGAAAGTCATCGGCTATCTCACCGCCCTGGGACCGGTAGAGATCGTCACGGCTGCAGGAGCCGTACCGATCAGGCTAAAAGGTGACGTCTCAGACGCCATCACAAAGGGTGACGCATTCATGGAAACTATTGTCTGCCCCTTTGTGCGGAACGTCTTCGACGCTGCCGTGAAAGGAAAATATGATTTTCTCGATGGCATGGTGCTTCCGCACCAGTGTGACTCAATCGACAGGACCGATGACGTATGGAGCTACAATCTGAAGCTTCCTTACTGGCATTTCCTGAACGTTCCTCACGTTACTGATGATCCGTCAATCGAATTCATGCAGGAGATACTCCGCATATTCATTTCCACCCTTGAGGCTTATACGGGCACAAAGATCACGGACCAGGCCCTGGCGCAGGCGGTAGCGGCCCACAACGAAAACAGGCGTCTCATGAGGGAACTCTACGATGTACGCAAGAGCAATCCCCCCCTTATTTCGGGCCCGGAAATGATGCAGGTCCTTGTGGCTGCCATGAGTCTGCCCGTGGATGAGTCCTCGGCCCTCATCAAGGCTGTCACGGAAGAGGTAAAGAAACGGGGAGCCGGAGCGGCAACGAAGAAGAAACGTATTATGCTCATAGGCGACCAGATCGATGATGTTGCCATCGTGGAAGCTATAGAAGGGGCAGGAGCAAGCCTCGTTATGGATGATCTCTCAATCGGAAGCAAAATGTACTGGCAGGATGTGGATGTCACCGCAGACCCCGTTCAGGGAATCGCCGAAAGTTATCTGCGAAAACTGAAAATCCCCACCACCTTCGTCGGCACCGGCGATACGTACCAGGAAAACCTGGAAGCCCGT
>CAYOYU010000175.1:0-7207 GCA_964408265.1 uncultured Syntrophorhabdaceae bacterium | reverse complement strand
GTTTCGGCCATATGAAACGATATGCAGAGGAGTTCAAGGTAGACGGCGCCATCCTCTTCATCTACAAGTACTGCGATCCCTACGGCTTCGAAGTTCCCGCGGTCAAGAGCTTTATTGAATCGGCCGGCGTGCCTGTGCTCTACCTGGAGGACGAATATTCCGTCTCCACTCTCGCACGGGTAAAGACCAGGATTGAAGCATTTATCGAAATGATCGCATAGGGCGGAGGAGGAAATCACGTGGCTGAAGATAAAAAACCAAGAGCACTTGCAACACAGGCAGCAACAAAGATACCCAAGTTCGTAAGAGGCAATCTCTCGGCAACCCTCAAAGCAAAGGAAGAAGGGAAGAAGGTTGCCTATGCATATATCAACGACGGCCAGGATGAGATCATGCGGGCCATGGACATAGTCCCCGCATGGGGCGAGAGCTTTGCCGGAGTCTGCTCGGCAAAGCGCGACGCGGAGAAGTATCTCCAGAAGGCGGAAGCCGACAATTTCTCCCGTTCCCTCTGCACCTACGCCACCTGCACCATCGGTTTCGACATGTGGCGCGAGGAGCTGAACGGTGAATCACCTCCGGGCGCACCCTGGGGGGGCATGGCAAGACCGGACATGATGATCGGTTCAGGCCAGCTTCTCTGTGATCCCCGTTTTAAATGGCCCCAGGCAACCCAGCATTATCTCCAGGATGTCCCCGTTTTCGTGGGAAGCATGTACTACCCGCCCTGGGACCCCAACGCGAATCACCACGACCAGGAGAAGATCTACGTCAAGTACGCACGGAACGAACTGATGGAACTCGTCCGGTTCTGCGAGAAACATACCGGCAAGAAGATGGACTGGGACCGGCTCGCAAGCCTTGTGGACCTCACGGACCGCACCTGGGATCTCTTCATCGACACCTACGAACTCCGCATGGCCACTCCCACCCCGATGGATACCGGCGACGCCATGAACACCATGGTGCCCATCACCTTCAACCTCGGCACTCAGGAAGCCTATGATTTCTACAAGGACCTCTACGACGAGTTGAAGCTGAAGATAGCCAACAAGCAGGGTGTGGCGGAAAACGAAAAATACCGCATCCTCTGGGGCGCCGGCCTGCCTTCATGGTTCGCACTGGGAGATTTCCAGTACTTCAACGACAAAGGCGCAGTATTCCCCGCTGAGATCACCTATCGCAACGCGGAAAAGATAGAACGCCTCGAACTCCCCAAGACGAACGACCCCCTGGAGCACATCGCCTGGAGATGGGTACGTTTCTGGACCCACTGGTATGACAAAGCCCGGAAGCGCACCGGTTCAGCCCCCAAGGTAGAGCGTATTATCGACTACATCGAAGAATACAATTGCCAGGGTGTGGTCTTCCACTCAGCATTCTCCTGCCGCTCCTGGCATGCGGGAATCATCCAGCAGGCCGCTCTCCTCAAGAAGGTCTACGGCGATATCCCTACCCTTATCATGGAGGGCGATATCGTGGACATCAGTTCCTACAACGAGGCAGATACTCACATGCGGATCGATGCCTTCGTGGACGCCCTGGAGGCCTACAAAAACAGGCGGAACTAAGGCATGAAAAGATACTTTGCCGGTATCGACATCGGGTCCACCATGACCAAAGTGGCCATCGTGGGCGACGGGGAGATTGTCGCCTCATTCATAGGCCCCACAGGACCCGAACACCGGAAGCTGGCAAACAAGGTGATGGAGGAGGCCCTCTCGAGGGCCGGCCTCTCCTTCGGCGACCTCTCATATGTCGTAGCCACGGGATACGGCAGGATAAACGTCCCCTTCGCCGACAAACAGGTAACTGAAATCACCTGCCACGCCAGAGGGCTCTCCAGTCTTCTCCCTACGGTGCGGACCGTGGTCGACATAGGAGGCCAAGATAGCAAGGGCATCACCATCAGGAATGGAAAGGTTACCGGTTTTGTGATGAACGACAAATGTGCTGCGGGGACGGGAAGGTTCCTCGAGGTCATCGCCGATGCCCTCGGAGTGCCCCTCAAGAACCTCGGAGAGCTCTCTCTCTCGGCCGAAAGGGCAACACCCGTTTCGAGCACCTGCACTGTCTTTGCAGAGCAGGAGGTAATTTCCCAGCTTGCCGGCGGTGAGCCTGTGGCAAACCTTGTGGCCGGGATACACGACGCCGTGGCCACACGGGTCTACTCTCTCGTACGGAAATTGAAGATTGAAAAAGACGTGGCTGTGACCGGGGGCGGGGCGAAAAATGTGGGTCTCGTAAAAGCCCTGGAAATGAAGTTCGGCTTTCCCCTCCTCGTTCCCCCTGAGCCCCTCATTACCGGCGCACTGGGCGCCGCGCTTATTGGCCAGGAGGTATGCGACAAGGCCCTGCAAAGCGGTGAAACAGTGGAGAGGAGTGGTGAGAGTCTTCGGGAAGCAACGTTCTATTCATAAGGAAACAGCATGGATTATGTGCTCGGCATAGATTTGGGCTCCGGTTATTCAAAGGCTGTGGTCTGCGGCGATGGTCTTCTCCTATCGTCTGCGGTCATCCCTTCCGGAGGAGACTACAAGAATGCAGCAACGACGGTGGCTCAAGCTGCCATGGCGAAGGCCGGTCTCTCACGGGGAGAGATAAGACGGACAGTGGCAACCGGCTATGGGGCCGCCATGGTCGATTTCGCAGACCAGAGCGCTTCTGATATCTCCTGTCAGGCCGCGGGAATTTACCATCTTTTCCCCGCGGTCCGGACGGTGATCGATGTGGGCGCCCAGTTCAGCAAAGTAATGCGCCTTAACGACGACGGAAAAGTAACCAATTTCGTGCTGAACGAAAAGTGCGCCGGAGGAAGCGGAAAATTTCTCCAGGTAATTGCGCGGATTCTTCACATCACCATAGATGAAATCGGGCCGCTCTCCCTCACCGCCACAGCGCCTGTCCAGTTCACAACAGGGTGCGCCGTCTTTGCCGAGTCCGAAGCAGTATCCCGGATAGCAGAAGGGGCCCGGCCGGGAGACATCCTCGCCGGAGTCCACAAAGCAATGGCATCCAAGATCGCAACCCTCGTGGTCAGGCTGGGGGTTGCCGAGGGTTGTGCGCTTACTGGCGGCGGTGCCAAAGACATAGGTCTCGTAAAAGCCATCGAGGCTGAACTGGGGACATCCCTTTCCGTTCCGGCGGATCCACAGATCACCGCTGCTCTGGGAGCGGCGCTATCGGCCTCAGCTTAAGCCGGTAAGCAGGCAGTCCCTTAAAGAAAAGGCAATATCACGGAGTGCGTTGTGCAGGACAACGAGCTCCTCTTGCGCCATAGAGTGGTTTCAGTTCAAAACTTATTGAGGAGGATTTACTATGCAGGAAGTACAGTGGTTGACAGCTAAAGAAGTTCTCAGAGTCAATGCTTCAAAATGGCCCAACAAGGTCGGCGCCAAGGACCTTTACAGGGAGTTCACCTTCAAACAGTGGAACGAGCGTGCATGCCGCCTCGCCAATGCCATGGCCGACATGGGCATGAAGAAAGGCGACAGGTTTGCAGCCCTGGCATACAACTGCGTGGAGTGGATGGATCTCTATGCTGCAGCAGCAAAAGGCGGCTTTGTCATCGTCCCCATCATGTTCAGGCTCTCTGCGGCAGAGATGGAGTACAACATCAATCATAGCGAGTGCAAGGTCTTTATCGTCCAGGGCGGCATCGATAAAAAGGACGGCAAAACATTTCCCTGGATAGACATGGTCAACGGCATGAAGAAGAATATTCCCACCGTGACCTCATATGTCTCCTTCGGCTTCGACGCACCCAAATATGAGGGCTTCGTCGACTACGAAGAAGCAATGGCAAATGCAAGCCCCGACGAACCGGCAACGACGGTCGATGCCGAGGACATCTGGATCATCCTGTACACGAGCGGCACCACAGGCAAACCGAAAGGCGTCATGAAGAGCCACCGGTCCCTCTTCTCACAGTATTTCATCATGATCCATGACCATTTCTTCAGCCATGACGACGTGAACCTCCTGGTCATGCCCTGCTGCCACATCAACTCTCTTAACTACTCATTCGTCAACACATGGATCGGCGCAACAGTGATGTGCTACAACATGGTGAGCTTCGATTCCGAAGACCTCCTTAAGACGTTCTCGGACCACAAGGTCACCTTCACGTCTCTCGTACCCACCCAATACATCATGATGCTTGCTCTTCCCGATGAGGTGAAGAAGAAATATGACCTTACCTCCATCAGGAAACTGCTCATCTCTTCTGCCCCGGCACGGAGAGACACAAAACTGGGCATCCTCAACATGTTCCCCAACTCGAAACTTGATGAGGCATACGGTTCAACTGAAGCGGGATGCGTCACGATCCTGAAGCCGGAAGAGCAGCTTCTGAAACTGGGCTCCTGCGGCCGCGAGATCATAGGCACCGACCTTCTGCGTCTCTATGATGAAGAAGGAAACCTCGTTACCGAGCCCAACAAGGTCGGTGAAGTCTATTCGAGAAGCCCGCAGCTCTTTACAGCCTATTGGAAAGACCCGGAAAAGACGGCGGCTGCCTTCAAGGAAGGCGGCTTTTTCAGCGCCGGCGATATGGGTTACAAGGATGAGGACGGCTATCTCTTCCTCGTCGACAGGAAAGCAAATATGGTCATCTCAGGCGGCGAGAACATCTTCCCATCAGAAGTGGAGAACTGCGTAGGCGGCCACGAGAAGGTAAAAGACGTGGCAGTCATCGGCGTGCCTCACGAGAAATGGGGTGAAACACTCCTGGCAGTCATCGTCCTCCACGCAGGCCAGACAGCAACACCGGAAGAGATCTCAGCATACTGCAAAGGCAAGATCGCCGGTTTCAAGATTCCCAAACAGGTGGTCTTCATTAAGGATGAGGAGATGCCGAAGACGCCTACCGGCAAGATCCTCCACCGCGTCCTCAGAGAAAAATACGGTATGTGGAAGGACCATCAGTAAGAAAGGGTAATAGTGTAAACTCGAGAAGGGGCAGCCGAAAGGCAGCCCCTTCTTTTTATGATCACCTGCAGATTTTGGCTTCGGCCAATGCCTCATGGCTGACTGACACTCCGCGGCGCTGATAGCGCATTTCAACTCGGTCTGAGACCGCCCCCAACCCCAGTCGTGGCATCCTCTGACACGAGGAAGCCCGCCTTCACCCACCCGAAGAAGGTGGACAATACCCGTTTCAGAATTATGTTATTAGCTATAAGGGGGAATAATATGCCACCGAGCGATAAGAAAGACGTAATGGAAGACATGAAAGATAAGTTTCGCTCCCTCTTCAGCCCCGGAGACCCAAAGAAACAGGGCAGTCTGCCCCCTAGGGCCCATTTCAGCATCTGGTATTTCCTGATTGCCTTCCTTCTCGTCATATACCTTCAGCAGTACCTCTTCTCTACCAAAGTGGAGGCCATTCCGTACAGCCAGTTCAAACAGTTCGTGGCCCAAGGCACGGTGGATAAACTGACCATCGGCCAGGAGAATATCGCGGGAACGCTGACTGGAAAAGACAAGAAGCCAATCAAACAGTTCACGACAATTCGGGTGGATGATCCCAATCTGGTCAAAGAACTGGATGCACAAAAAGTCGACTATTCGGGACATTATGACAGCAAGCTGCTCAGCGGTATTCTCTCCTGGATTCTCCCTATCGCCATCATGCTCCTCATCTGGCGGTACGCCATGAAGAAGATGGGAGGGACCGGTGCGGGAGTCATGTCTTTCGGGAAGAGCAAGGCCAAGCTCTTTGCCGAGAGCGAAACGAAGGTCACCTTCGCTGACGTAGCGGGTATAGACGAGGCCAAGGAGGAACTCCGGGAAGTGGTGGAGTTCCTGAAGACTCCTGACAAATTCCAGAAACTGGGCGGAAGGATACCTAAAGGGGTCCTTCTTGTAGGACCACCGGGAACCGGTAAGACACTTCTTGCGAAGGCCGTGGCCGGCGAGGCAAAGGTGCCTTTTTTCACGATCAGCGGCTCCGAGTTCGTGGAGATGTTCGTCGGCGTCGGAGCATCCCGGGTACGTGATCTCTTTTCCCAGGCTTCCGGTCAGGCCCCTTGCATCATCTTTATTGACGAACTGGATGCCTTGGGCAAGGCCCGTGGCATGAACGTCTTCGGGGGCAATGACGAGCGTGAGCAGACGCTGAATCAACTCCTCGTGGAGATGGACGGTTTCGACTCGAACAAAGGGGTTATCATCATGGATGCTACCAACCGCCCGGAAATCCTTGACCCCGCCCTTTTGCGTCCCGGGCGGTTCGACCGGCAGGTGCTGGTGGACCGCCCCGATATAAACGGCCGGGAAGCGATCCTGAAGATCCATTCCAGAAACGTCATCCTGGGCCCTGATGTGGACCTCAGGAAAATAGCCAGTCTTACCCCCGGTTTCGTGGGGTCCGACCTGGCTAATCTCGTCAACGAAGCGGCTCTGCTGGCCGCCCGGAAGAACAAGGAAGCAGTGGGGCCGGCGGAGTTCGATGAGGCTGTCGACCGGGTGGTGGGCGGCTTGGAAAAAAAGAACCGGGTTATGAATCCCCAGGAGAAGGAGATTGTGGCCTTCCACGAGTCGGGCCACGCAATCGTTGCTGAATCTGTAGAACATGCCGACCCTGTACACAAGATATCCATCATCCCGCGTGGGATTGCAGCCCTCGGCTATACCCAGCAGCAGCCTACGGAAGACCGCTACCTGCTGACCCGCGCCGAGTTGCTCGACAGGCTCGCCGTGCTTTTGGGCGGTAGAGCTGCGGAGGAGCTGGTTTTCGGAGATGTCTCTACGGGCGCGCAAAACGACCTGCAGCGGGCCACAGATATCGCCAGATCCATGGTCGCAGAATACGGCATGAGCGATCGGCTGGGGCTGGTCACCTACGACTCACCGCGTCAGCCCATGTTCCCGCCCGAAGGCTATACACCGAACAAGACCTACAGCGAAACAAGGGCGACCCAGATTGACGAGGAAATCTCCCGGGTAATTGATGAGGCCCACAAGAGGGTTCAGACAATCCTGACGGAGAGAAGGAAAATCCTGGATGATCTGGCCCGGCTCCTTTCCGAGAAGGAAATTGTGCAGGGGGAGGAGCTGAGAAAGATGCTCTCCGAATCGGCAGCAAAAACAGCAGCTGCATTGTCGGCGCAGCCCTCTTAGGAGCAGAGCGCCCGCAAGCGGGTGACAGACGCGAGACCCGGAAAGAACAGAAGGTAAGAAGGTAAGAAGTTGAGAAGGTAAGAAG
>CAYOYU010000174.1:5498-10652 GCA_964408265.1 uncultured Syntrophorhabdaceae bacterium | reverse complement strand
CCTTGCCCCCTGTCTCTCCCCTTGACCCCTGTCTCTCCACTTGACCCCTGCCTCTCCCCTTGACCCCTGTCTCTCCACTTGATCCCTGTTTCTCCACTTGACCCCTGCTTTTTTACTCTTTGCCCCCATGTCTCCATGTATGTTATAGATTTACCTATGTCCCAGGTACGTTGCAGTTTGTCAGTGACGGAGGACTCCGGAGGAAGCATCACCATCGCTCTTGCCGGCCATGTCTCCTTAGAAACCTTCACTAAGGTGAAAGCCGAGGTTGAAGGTTGTTACGCACGGGACTCCCTTAAGGGGGTCACCATAGACCTTGCCGCCGTGGAGTATATGGACAGCGCCGGTGCGCTCCTTCTCATAGAACTGGAGCATGATGCCCGAGCCCGCTCCCTGTCCCTCAACGTGATACACATGTCCGCCAAGGAAGAGGGCATCATGAACCTCCTCGACCCGGACGCCCTCTTCAAGCCCCCTCTCATGCCCAAGGAGCGGGGCCTCAATATTATCCAGCAGGTCGGTAACGCAAGCCTCGAAATCATGGATGACATCTTCCAGGCCATCGCCTTCGCGGGAGAAGCCCTGGTGAACCTCTTCTATTCGCTCCTGAAGCCCCTTACCATCAGGTGGAGCGACGTGCTCGCATATATGAAGAAAGTCGGCGTCGACGGCCTCCCCATCGTTGGGCTCATCAGCTTCCTCCTGGGCCTTATCATGGCCTTCATGTCATCCCTTCAACTGAAGCAGTTCGGAGCAAACATTTACGTGGCCTCCCTCGTTTCCGTGGCCATGGTCAAGGAGCTGGGCCCTATCATGACGGCCATTATCGTGGCAGGCAGGTCGGGCTCTGCATTCGCCGCGGAAATAGGGACAATGCGGGTCAATGAAGAGGTGGACGCGCTGACCACGATGGGCTTCAACCCGGTACGGTTTCTCGTGGTGCCCAAGATGCTCGCCGCTGTCTTCGTCTTCCCCTTCCTCACCCTTTTCTCCGATATTTTTGCCGTCGGCGGCGGCCTGGTCGTGGGTGTCATCGGCCTTGACCTCACCGTCTATACCTACATACAGGAGACCATCAGGCCTCTTGCCATATCCGACATAGTGACGAGCGTCTTCAAATCCATCGTCTTCGCCGTCTTCATTGCAGGAACAGGCTGTATGAGGGGGTTCCAGGTCAGGGGCGGGGCAGAGGAGGTGGGAAATGCCACAACCTCCTCGGTGGTTACCTCGCTCTTCCTCATTATTGTGATAGACTCAGTTTTCGCTATCGTGACGCACTACATATAAAGGCAGGAACGTTTTATGGCAGCAGAGCAGCAAGAGACAGGGAGGGAGGCAATAATCGAGGCCGAAGGGCTGACGGTCCGGTACGGGGAGCGTACCATCATCCAGAACGTGAGCCTTCAGGTCTTTCGCGGGGAAATCCTCGTCATTCTCGGGGGCAGCGGATCGGGAAAATCGGTGCTCCTGAAGCATCTCGTGGGCCTGGAAGAACCTGATGAAGGGACCGTCATGGTGAAGGGCATCGACATCATGCGCGCAGACGAGGGCAGCGTGAGAAAGCTGAAGCAGCAGATGGGTGTCCTCTTCCAGTCTGCAGCGCTTTTCGGCTCCATGACCATCTGGGAAAACGTGGCATTGCCGCTGGCCACCTTCACCGACCTTCGTTCGCCCGAGATAGACCTTATGGTCAGACTGAAGCTCGGCATGGTGGGCCTCGCCGGATACGAGAACCATTTTCCCGCGGAGCTTTCGGGAGGGATGAAGAAGCGTGCCGGCATCGCCCGTGCCATGGCCCTCGATCCGGATATCCTCTTCTTTGACGAACCTTCCGCCGGCCTCGACCCTATCACCTCTGCCGAATTGGATATACTGATCAAAAAGATCAACCAGGGAATTGGCACCACCATGGTCATCGTGACCCACGAACTTGAGTCCATCTTTTCCATAGCCCACAGGGTGATAATGATCGACAAATCGAAGAAGGGCATCATCGCCGAAGGGGACCCGCGGGACCTGAAGGCTCATTCAAAAGACCCGCTGGTAGTTAATTTTTTCAACAGAAACGCCATGGATTACAAAACGTAAAGGGGCCAAAAAATGGTCAAGAGAAAAACCTACTTTACCGTCGGGCTGTTCGTGCTGGTCGGCATCTGCCTCGGAGTGACTGCACTCATCTGGGTGGGCGCCTCCCAGTACTTCCAGAAGGGGACCCGGTATGCGAGTTATTTCAACGAATCCGTACAGGGGCTGCAGGTCGACTCCACCGTCAAGTATCTCGGGGTGGACATAGGCAGAGTGGAGAAGATCAGGCTTGCCCCCGACTTTCAGCTCATTGAAGTCATCATGAAGATCGACTTCCCTGGCGATCTCAGCTATTCCACCGTGGCCACGCTGCGCACCGCCGGCCTCACCGGTATCGTCTATGTGGAGCTGGACAAGAGAAAGTTGAAGGATGCCGGCCTCTCACCCAAACTGGGGTTCACCGCCGAATATCCGGTGATACCGTCGCGTCCCTCTGATATAAAACAGATTACCGGCAGCATCGACGAAATAATCCAGAAGATTAAAGCCATCGACTTCGTGGGTATATCCGAACAGGTGAAAGCAACGACGAAGGCTATCGAGACTGTCGTCTCCGACAAGAAGATAAAGACGGCCGTAGCAAAGATGGAAGCGACGGCGTCCAACATAGAGAACATCACGGCCAGGATCAATCACGTGGTGGAGAAAGGGGCCGTGGAGAACTTTATCGTGGATGCAACGGGTCTCATCACGGAGGCGAGAGCGGTCGTGGCCGCTGCCAAGTCCGAGATGGACACCCTCAACCTCTCCGCAACGGCGGGCAAAATGAATGATCTCCTCGACGGAACAAACAGGCGCATCCAGTCAATCACCACCGAGATCAGGATCACCAGCGAGAACTTAAGGAGAGTGTCGGACACCCTGGAGGAACTGCTGGACAGGTTGAAAGCTGATCCTTCCCAGATGATTTTTAGTGAGCCGCCGCCGAAGGATAAGGTAAAATAGGATCATGAGGGACAATCAGGGGGGCCGGCAATGAGCCAGGATAACCATGAAAAGACAGGGCAGCGGGATATGAAGAGAAGATCGGCAAAAGACAGGCAAAAAGGTCTACCTCTGGGGGCAATGGCGATCATCCTGTGCCTCCTCGTGGCAGGAGGCTGCGCATCCTTTTCCAAGCCGCCCTATCTCGTTGAACAGTACACCCTGGAATACTCGCCGCCGGCACCGGAAGGGAAGCCCATGGAGGAAGCACTGATGGTGGAGCGATTCTCCACGGCACAGACATTCAACAGTACCGCCATGGTCTACAGGCCCGATTCCTTCAAGCTTGCCACCTACGCCTACAACCGCTGGAGGGTGAACCCCGGAGACATGGTAACCGACTATCTGCTGAGAGACTTAAGGAACGGCGGCATCGCCCGGGCCGTATTCTCCTACCGCGATCCCGCCAAAGGCCGGTACTCGGTGGAAGGGGGTATAGAGGAATTTCTTCAGGTCATGGATAAGGACGGGCCGAAAGCGGTCCTGCGCATCACCGTAACCCTTATCGATACGAACCAGGCGGAACTGCCGAAGCGGCTGCTCTTCCAGAAAGAGTACTCAATTGCCGAGCCCTTGAAGGAAAACAGCCCCGCAGCCTATGCAGAGGGCATGAGCCGCGCCATGTCACGGTTTTCTACGCTCCTCGTGAAGGACCTCCGTGACGCCCTGAAAACGAGGGTCGGGGGGTAATGACTTGACAGTGGCGGCTGTTTCCTGTATATCAAGGCAGTATGTTCTTTTTCGGGGGATCCTCCAGTGAATAAGATGGACATGGTAGATGAGAAAGATTCGTTGATAGACCTGCTGATCCACGATCTCACCGGCCCCCTGGCGATCGTTTCCACCAGCGTCAACAGCCTTTTAGGCAAAGAGGAAAGATGCGGCGCCATTTCTGAACGGCAGCGCAAAACCCTGGAGAGAATATCCCGGAATACGGACAAGGCCCGGACCCTGCTTCAGGAGATGATCGAAGTCTACCGGTCCAAAGAAGGGCTTTTCAGATGCGAGGACGTACCGGTCAGGGAAGTCCTGCGTGATACCCTCGTAGACGCCATCGAGATCATCGACCCCCCTCTGGGAGAGCGCCGTGCCTGCGCCGCCGGGGCGGATGAATTCGACCGTATCCTGCGGGATGGAGGAATCCTCTGTGATGTGTCGGGGAAATACTGCAACGTGCCCTTCCGGCATGACCGGAAGAAGGTGCAGCAGATTCTTCGCAATCTCCTTACGAATGCCATGAAATACCGGAAGGAGAGGGTTCTCCTCTCTATCAAGGGTGAAGGCGACCTGCTCATTTCCGTTGAGGATGACGGTCCCGGCATCCCGAAAGAGAAACAGGGATATATATTCAAACGCTTTTTTCAGCAGAAAAACGGTATAACACCAGCCGCAGAGGGACTCGGTTTCGGTCTGTCCTGCGTGAAAACCCTTGTGGAGGCCTTGCACGGGGAGATTACACTTGAGAGTGGCGAGGGAAAAGGAACCCGTTTCACCGTTCGCATCCCCGCACTATAATGAAACAAAACACTGAAAAAGGAGGTTAGTATGGGTGCTTCTGTCTTGGACGGGAAAAAGATTCTTGCAGTAGACGACGAACCGGATATTCTGATGGTGTTGCACGACGAGATCATGGATGCTTGTCCGAAGTGCAGCTTCGACAAGGCAACCAGTTATGAGTCGGCAGTGAAACTGCTCGAATCGAATTCTTACGATGTGGTTGTCCTCGATATCATGGGTGTCCGCGGGTTTGATCTCCTCGAACTGGCGGTAAAGAAGGGTCTCAGAGTGGCGATGCTTACCGCCCACGCCCTGAGCCCGGAAGCCCTGAAGAAATCACACGAACTGGGCGCAAGAGCCTACCTTCCCAAGGATAAACTGGGCGAGATCGTTCCCTTCCTCGAAGACGTTTTGACCTACGAATTCGAGGCTGGTTGGAGGCGGCTCTTCGACAAACTCCACAGCTTCTTCACGGAAAGATTCGAGTCCGACTGGGAGAAGAAGACCGGCCTCGAATGGAAAGAGTGGACTAGCAAGTAAGACAAGACCCTCGGGTCGGAGTATATCTTTGAAAAGGCACGGGCTCCG
>CAYOYU010000174.1:0-5488 GCA_964408265.1 uncultured Syntrophorhabdaceae bacterium | reverse complement strand
GTCTTTTCAGGTCATCCCCGCAGCCACAGGCAGTTTCTCTATCGATCTCATTCCTCGCTGCAGGCACCGTTTATCTGCCTGATACTATTCTCTCACTCTCCGGACAACGCACAAGGCCTGCTTCCAGGCCGGAGACTCTCGTTAAAGGATTGGTGATCCTCCTACGTGAGCCCTCTGAGGATGTTTTCTATTTCTTCTTTCGGCAGCGCCCCTGCCACGTGGTTCATCACTTTGCCTCCTTTGAAGAAGTAGAGCGCCGGCACTCCCTTTATCCCGTATTGTGAGGCGGTGTGACGATTCTGGTCCACGTCGATGATGGCAAATTTCGCCTTGCCCGCATATTTTGATGCCAGTTCATCCAGAACCGGCTCGAGCTTTCGGCAGTACCCTCACCAGGCTGCGGTGAATTCGAGGATCACCGGGCCGGGATGGTCGATGATCTCCTCCAAGAAACTCATGTCAGATATCCGGACTGGTCGATCGGGGTAACTCCTGGAAAGGACCAGGGGTTCCCTGCACTTGCCGCAGGTTGCGCTCCCTCCCCAGCGTTCCTGGGGAACCCGGTTCTTCGCTTTGCACTTGGGACACTGGACGATGATGCTTTTGGGATCCATCTGAAGCCTCCGCACAATAGACTTGCTACGAGAAAAATAGAGCGTCGGGCCGGCTCTGTCAACAATCCAGGGGGCTCACGCCTGCCCTCGGACGCGGGGGTCGCCCCCTCCGCCAGCGAAGCTGTCGGAGACCTCCCCCTCTCGCGACACCTGTCTGCCGAACAGGCAGGGAAGTCGCTAGAGAACTCAACTTCAAACCTTCTCACCCTAGCGGGCGCAGGCAACTTCTTACCTTCTGTCCTTCTGGGGCTCGCGCCTGCCCTCGGACGCGGGAGGGGCGCCTCCGTTCGGAAGACAGGCCCACCTGCCTCCCCTTCTCACCTTCTGCTCTTCTCACCTTCTGCCTCGACACCTGTCTGCCGAACAGGCAGGGAAGTCGCGGTGACTGTCAGGAGCGGTAGCTGTAGAGCACCTTACCCCCGGTAATGGTCATGCCGACTTTGAAGAAAAAACCACGAAGCGGTTTGATGGGGGAAAGGTCCGCCACCTCTTCGAAGTCCGACGTCATGAACTTGACCTCCGGGTCTCCTTCCCAAGCGTCCGCTATTTTACCGTTGGCCGTGTTGCTCACCATGATGTCGTGGACCAGGGGGCGGTCGGGATTTTCGTAATCCGGAAAATGGCGCATGAGATAGAATTTTGGCGGCATCACTTCTTCCGGGGCGATCTGCTTCCGGAGGGTCAGGGACCCTTCCACAATCCGTTCCTCGTGAGCCGCGAGGATTCCTTTCATTTTCGCCCCCGGCTTCTTGCCTCCCACCTTCGGCGTCAGGTCATGGAGCTTCGTAATGTGCACACTGCCGAGCTTCTTCGGGAAGCCCTGGATGAACCCCCGCATCAGGGTAAAATCGTTGTCCACCCAGATGTAGGGCACGTAGTACCCCGGAACGCCCTCGAACTGGCACCCCAGCATGATAATACACTCGCGGTAGATGGACCGCTCCGGATTGATGAAGGTGAGGTCCGGATTGGCGTCGCTTATCGAAACCCATTCCACGAACCAGACCAGCCCCTCCCCCGGATTGGGGCCTATTTCGAGCGGATAGGGCAGAAGCGCCTTCACTTTCTTCGGGTCTGTCTTAAAACCGAGCTGCATCACATCCCCGCCGTAATGCCAGGGCGGCGCATCCAGAAGGGATGCTTTCCCCTTGGGTGACAGAGGTACCATGTATCCTTTCAGCTTGAACGACTTTTCTTTGGCCATATTCCCTCCTTTGTTCATCTTGTCTTTATCGTTTTTCGTCGGACCTGCCAGAATTAGGGTTTGCGCCTTTCTTCGTTGCTTCGTCGTCAGGCGTCCTCGACGTACATCTCAGTACGCCTCCGGTTCCTGACTTCCTGGCAGCCTCGAAATCCATCAAACCCATCCTGGCAACTCCGGGTGCAAGCTCGCTTCGCTCGCGGTAATGCTTCTGTTTGGGCGCTGATGGCGGAGGGTTGTCCTTAAGCAAACCGTCGGGAGGCGAGGAAGCTCGGTCTTTGTCGCTCGACAATACCTTCGCGATTGAACCGTTAGCGTAAGCAAAAGTTCCGAAGCCGAGCGCGAGCGCGACAACTAGCCTGCACCGCGGGCGAGAAGGGGTGGCTCCGACAGCTTGGCTGGTGGAGGGGGCGACGTGAGCCCAGGTAACTGCCCGCTGGAGCGGAATGAGCGTGTTTGCGTAGGGCGACCCGGAGCCATCAGCCTGCATCGCCTGTTTCATTGTCCCTCCCGTTGCTGTCTGTATAGTTTGTCTCTACTCAACTTTGGCAATTTGCTTTCATGATCGTCTTGATAATACCGTAATTACCCGCATTGACTTGGTACCATCAATAGTTTATTATGTCAAGTAGTTACACTTACGTTACCTAGTTTCATTGAATGTACTTTTGAGGATTGGAGCCCATGATGGAAATATGCCCTGTAACGCGGACCCTCGAGATAATCGGAGGAAAATGGACCCTCCTGATCCTGCTCGACCTCTTCGAAGGCACCAGGAGATTCGGCGAGCTTCGAAAGTCCCTGGAGGGAATCAGCCCGAAAACACTTTCCGAGCGGCTCCGGTACCTTGAAAAGGAAGGGATCGTGGAGCGAAAGATCTATGCGGAAATTCCCCCCAGGGTTGAATATTCCCTGACGGAAAAAGGCAGGACCCTTCGTCCTATCCTCTTGAGCATGAAACACTGGGGCAAGCCCGAGCCTCTTCGGGAACCAGCGGAGAGTAAGGCTTGACTCCACAGACTCCGGCAACCGGGAAGAAAGCAAGTAGGTCGGATGGCCACATTCATGTGGCCTGTGCAATCATCGAGCGGGACGGTCTTGTCCTCGCCGCCCAGCGCAGGGAAGGAATGAGGATGGCCCTGAAATGGGAGTTTCCGGGAGGAAAGGTCGATCCCGGCGAAAGTCCCGAAGAGTGCATTCACCGGGAACTTATGGAAGAGCTCGACATTACCGTGGCCATCGACAGGGCGCTCGAACCGGTGACCCACGACTACTCTTTTTTCACCGTTACCCTCTATCCCTTCATCTGCAGGATTCTCTCCGGCGAGATGGTGCTCCGCGAGCATGTTGCGCTCCGCTGGCTCCCCCCGGAGGACCTCCCGTCCCTCGACTGGGCCGAAGCGGACATCCCCCTCGTCAGGGAGTACGTAGCCTCGCGCCTTTCCCGCCCTATATGTCGGGATGCTTGGACCGCAGAGTGAAGTGGCAGCCGCCGCAGTCCATTGTGCCCCGGGAGTTCTCGATGACGCCGCCTTTGTCGTGGCAGGAGCGGCAGGTCTTTGTCTCAGCCGACAGGGGATAGGCCTGTTTGAACTTCTTGTCCGCGTCAGCGTTGAGCATATCCACCGTGAACTTTACCACCGAGGAGGTGATCCAGGCGCACCGCTCGGACCGTTCCTTGGAGAAAGCCTTGAATTTTGAGGTCTTGCACCAGGTGCTCACGGAGACATGGCAGAGAGGGGACCGGGAGACGGATTTTACGATATCGAATTTCGCCGCCTTCGGTCTGTAGTCGGGCAGCGGTGTCCGCTCATACCAGGCGAAGAGTTCCTGGATTAAGGCAAAGGCTTCTTCACGCTTCACTTTGTCCAGACCCCCCTTGGCAAGGAAAATGGCCATGGAAGCCCCGTTCAGGGCCCCGCAGAGCGTCCCCGTTGCCGCCTGGCCCCCTTCGCCCACCACCCACAGCGCAGTGGGGATAGTCGTATAGGGCGCCCCCACTTCCTTTCGCAACTGACCGATGATGCTCTCGAAGGCGCCATAGCAGCATGCGCCAGTGTAGTAGAGAGGATGGGCATTGTCGGCTGCAGCGACAGCATCAATCTTCCTATAAGGAAAAGGCAGTTCAGGGCCACCCTGCTTGTCAGTAGCAGGTGCGGCGGCGCTCGCCTTGAGGCCCGATGTGAGATTGTCAACGAGGGCCCCCGCAAGGAAGATTCCCGAACCCTTCAAAACATCCCTTCTCGTCCAAGCCATGGCTACCTCCTGTGGGGAAAATTTTCGTTCACTATAAGCGGACTCAACCATTTTTGTCAAGTACTATGGGTGATGGCGGGAGTGCCTTGATCGGGCACGCAAACCGAGTACTGGCATGGCTTTGCGTGAGACGGACGATTTGCCTCTATGGTTCTTGGCTTAAAGTCAAGAATAAAGATTTGACCCCACTTCCATTTCGCACCCATTTTCTGCTATGCTAAGGGTTGCGTTTCCATGGAGGAGCTTTTGGACCTGATAATAAGCGATTTGCGAATCCCCGTCGAAAAAGATGGCATGGATGAGTACATAAAGGCCGCTTCGCAAAGACTGCAGAGAGGCGAAGACAGCTTCAGGTGCATCAAAATAGTGAGCAAATCCCTTGATGCGAGCAACCAGGAACAGTTCTACTACAACCTGTCGCTGCTGGTAAGTGTTGCCGATGATTCCGCCCAGGAGGAAAGCTTTTCCGGCTATCCGCCTTCGGGCCGGGGGGAGACAGAGGCGAAAGAAGAGGATGAAGGCATTTCAGGGCAGGTGTCGGGATCTCAAGGCCGGGACCAATCAAGAGTGAACGTTAAGGAGAGACCCATAGTCATAGGTTTCGGTCCCGCCGGCATGTTCGCCGCCCTTGAGCTGATCGATCACGGCATTAAACCCCTCATATTCGAAAGAGGGAAGAAGATTGAAGAACGCACCGTGGATGTTCAACGTTTTATTCAGAAAAGGGTCCTCGACCCGGAATCGAATATCCAGTTCGGGGAAGGCGGCGCCGGTTCCTATTCTGACGGAAAGCTCTTTTCGAGGCTCAATAATTCGGAATATGTACGAAAGGTCCTGGAAACCTTTATCAGATTCGGCGCACCCGAGGAAATAGCTTACGTGAGCAAACCCCACCTGGGAACGGACGTGCTGTGCAAGATAGTCGGCAACATAAGGCGCTACATCCTTGAAAGAGGCGGCGAGATCCATTACCGTGCAAAAATGACGGACCTCCTCATATCAAACCATAAAGTCCTGGGCGTAGTAATAAACGGGGAGAAGGAATACCAGTCTTCAATCGTCTACCTCGCCCTGGGACATTCCGCCCGTGATACCTTCGGCATGATCCACGAGAAAGGCATTGCCATGGGACAGAAACCCATTTCCGTCGGCGTAAGGGTGGAACATCCTGCCAAGACAATTAACCTCATCAGGTACGGCCGCAAATACAGGGACTTTCCCGGCATAGGGGCTGCCAACTACTCCTTTACGTTCACCAACAGAAAGACTAAAAGGGGCGTCTACACCTTCTGCATGTGCCCCGGCGGTGAGGTAATCAATGCCTCGTCGGAAAACGGCATGATGGTGGTGAATGGCATGAGCTACTCGAAAAGGTCGTCGCCATTCTCAAATTCGGCCATTGTGGTAACCTGCCACA
>CAYOYU010000173.1:0-10700 GCA_964408265.1 uncultured Syntrophorhabdaceae bacterium | reverse complement strand
CCAGTTGCGTTCATTCCGGAAGGCACGCCGGAGGCAGAGATTACAGCCCTGCAAGGCGAGGCCCGATGCCGCCTCGGCGATAGTGGCAGCGGCTGTTGCCGGTGCCCCAAACCAGGCAGGCGCGATAGTCACGGCCGCGATCAGTAGCGGGGCATCACCGATAACGGTGACATCAAGTGCCCTGGGGGCCGGGGCGCCTGCGTCTGTAGCAGTACAGGCGGCGGTAACCGCTGCCCCGGGTCAGGCCGCGGGTATTGTAACGGCGGCAATCAATGCCGGGGCACCGATAACTGTGGTGACACAGGCGGCTATAGGCGCCGGAGCATCTCCGGTTGTGGTTCAGCAGGGAGTGGCGCAATCTACACCTCCCGCAGGACCATTACCCGCCCCGCCGGGGGGATCGGACCAGCCACCACCCCCCCCTCCTCCTCCGCCGCCGCCTTTCGCAAGCCCGTCGACATAAGTGGGAGCGGGAATTCCGGGGGGAGCACGCGATCGCAGTGTTCATTGGCGGGCGGAGTGAATCACTTCAGTAAAAGCATGTCTTTCGGATAGTGGTTGTTGAAAGCCCGATAGAGGAGGAAATTGTGAAGAATGGATGCTTCAGAAAGGGTGTAATAACAGGCATAACGCTATGTCTTATCATGCTGCTCAGCGCCGGCGCATCGTGGTCGGAATTGAGACTGGACAGGCTGAAGATAGCGCCGGAACTTTCCGTGACAGAGACTTACCGGTCAAACATCTACCAGACCCAGTCAGATACCAAGGCAGATTTTATCACCACCATCAGACCTGGTATTCGTCTTGATTATCAGTTCGGGCCTAAGCACAACCTTACCCTGGGATATAATGCCGGTTGGTTGAATTACGCCCGTTACTCTACGAACAACTACTGGGACCAAAAGGCCAACGGCCTTCTGAACCTGAACTTCGCGGGCGGTATCGAAATTGTTCTCGGTGACCAGTTCACGAAGAGCGTAATGGAGCAGACGGCAACGGTTGGGTACCAGAGGGCATATCAGCAGAATGTCACGGACGCTTCAGTGGCGTACAGATTCGCAGACCGGTGGAAGGCCCAAGTAAAATACAACAGGGATTCCATGGCCTTCGATCACGTTAGAGACAGGCCCTTCGATTATCTGCAGGACCTTTACGGGGCAGTCATGTATTACCGCTTCACAGGGAGAACTTCTGCCCTTCTCGAATACGATCATATCGTGAAAACCTTTGACCAGGACGACGTATCTAATTCGACGAGCGAAAATGTCTATCTTGGTGTCGCCTTTGACCCCATGGGAAAGCTTCAGGGGGAGTTCAAGGCGGGCTACGGATGGAAGAAATTCCTTCATGATCTGGCGGCCAGGAACAATAACCCAAGTACGTGGATCGTCAGTGGAAGTGTTACGCAGAACTTCAGTCCGCACACGAAGCTCACATTTACGGCCCAACGGCTCTTTGTGGATGATACGGCTTCTGCGAATGCATCATACGAAAGTACCCTTGCGGGTCTCACGTTTCAACATTTCTTTACCGATAAGGTTGGCGCAACGGCGACGGCCCAATACTGGCTGAGCGACTACCTCGATGATTCCACCGAACCGGTAACAGGCATTTCGAGAAAACGTACGGACAAAAGGTGGGATGTAGGGGCAGGGGTAATCTACAAGATACAAAAGTGGCTCGAGACGAGGCTCGAATATCAGTACATCAACAGGAATTCAAATTTCGAGACCTGGTCTTTCGACGAGAACAGGTTCATGTTCAAGATCGTCTGGACGCCGTGATACCTATGACACCTGGTAGCAAGGTCGCAAACTCTATGAGATGGTTTAGCTGCGGATTCCTTCTCCTCGCCTTCGTGGCCTGTTCTTTCTCCCTTTCTCCATCCGGCAGTTGCCCTCAGGGGGGGTGCCTTTCCTGGTCCTGCGCTGCCGCGCAGCTGGACTATGAGATTGGCCCCGAAGATGAACTTGCAATAACCGTCTGGGACCACCCTGACCTGACCCGCAAGATCCGGGTCAGCCTGGAAGGGAAGATAAGCTTTCCCCTCATAGGTGAAGTAGTTGCCGCGGGCCTCACCCCGATCCAGCTCGAGAACGAGATCAAGTCGCTCCTCGCAAAGGACTATATCGTTAACCCCCATGTGTCTGTCCAGGTTACGGAGTACAGGAGCCAGAAGGTCTCCATCATAGGCGAAGTGACCTCTCCCGGATCCTATCCCCTGACCAGGAAGACCTCTCTTGTCGAGGCCATAGCAATGGCCGGCGGCGTAAAGCAGGAGGCGGACCATGAGATCATGATAGTGCGGCCGAAGACCGGCAATCCTGGCAGAACCCCTCTTATGCCCGACCAGGTCGATCCCAATGATGTCATCAAAGTTCCCATCAGGGACATCCTGGAGGGTGAAAAAACCGCCAGAATAGAAGTGCGAAACGGAGACACCATATTTATCCCTAAAATAAAGGTCTTCTACGTTACCGGCGAGGTAAAGCGGCCCGGCCAGTATACCTTCATGAAGGGCATGACCATCCTCCACGCGGTCAGCACGGCCGGCGGGTTCACGGAAAAGGCGGCAAGGAAGAAGTTGAAAGTAGTCCGGGAAAAGGGGAACAAGAAAGAAGAGCTATCCCTAAATCCCGAAAGCCTCATCGAACCCGGAGACACGATAGTAGTACCGGAGAGCTTTTGGTAAAGAGAATAGAATCGTTATTTGCAGGCTGCGCCTGCGTAATTGATAGTAATTTGGCACTTCGTGCCGTAATTCATTGTTACAACAAATAACTATGAATAACAGCTGCGTAGCAGCAAATAACGCGCAGCGAATAACAAGGTAGTTATCGGAATTTTGGAGGCAGGATGAACATCCCGGGCCAGGAAAAAGAAATCCACATATATGATTACTTGCGTGTCCTCTCCAAATGGCGCAAACCGTCAGCGATCCTTCTTCTTGTCATTGTCTGCACCGTCGCTGTAGTCTCGTTCGTGATGACGCCTGTCTACAAGGCCACCGTAAGGATACTGATCGAGAGGGAGGCCCCGAAGGTCCTCAATATGCAGGAACTCCTGCCCATTGATGCAAGCAGCACCGAATTCTACCAGACCCAATACAAGATTCTCCAGGCCCGGTCTGTTGCATTGCGGGTCGTGAAAGCCCTCAATCTTGCCGAAAACATCATCTTCAACCCTTCCGTGTCAAAGGGAAGCTCGCCACCCGACAAAAAGACAACGGATATGCTCCTCGCCGAGAAGCTGTCAAAGAGCTACAAGGTAGAACCTATCAGGAACAGCAGGCTAGTCGATGTCAGTTATGAAAGCACGGACCCAAAGCTGGCGGCCTCCGTGACGAACGCCATAGCACAGAGCTACATCGTCAATACGATGGAGAATAAGACAAGCACCTCTCAGGAAGCAAAAGAGTTCCTGACGAAGCAGATCGAGGGGCAGAGGAAGCAACTCGAGGAGTCGGAACAGGCGCTCCAGGGTTACAAGGAGAAATACGGCATTGTCCAACTCACCCAGGTTACGGGTCAGAAAGAGACAGAGAACATAGCCATGCAAAAACTGACCGGCCTTACATCGAATCTTGTCCAGGCCCAGACGGTAAGGCTCGAAGTGGAGTCGCGGTATAAAGAGGTGAAGGACCTCCTTGACAAGGGTGCAGGGTATGAGACCATTCCCCAGATCAGCAGCAACTACCTCATCCAGCAGTTGAAGGTACAGGAAGCGCAGCTCGACACCCAGTTGTCCGAGTTTTCACAGAAATTCGGTGAAAAGCATCCCAAGATGATCCAGCTGCGGAAGGAGATCGACGGCGTGCGGCAGAAGATCAAGTCAGAGGCCCAGCAGGTGATCCTGTCGCTGAAGAACGAGTATTCCATTGCCAAGGCGAAAGAGGACTCGGCGCGGCGGGCCATGGAGGGTCAGAAAGCGGAGGCGCAGCGCCTGAGCGAACATGCGATCCAGTACGGCGTGCTCATGAGGGAAGTGGAAAAGAACAGGGAGCTCTACGAAAACCTCCTGAAGAGACTCAAAGAGGAGTCAGTGGCCGGCCAGCTGGGCACGACGAACATCAGCGTCGTGGACTGGGCGGAGGTACCGAGAGGACCGGTAAAGCCGAAGAAGGCGCAGAATATCCTCCTTTCCTTTGTGGTGGGTCTATTCATGTCCGTCGGCCTTGCCTTTTTCCTTGAGTATCTCGACAATACGGTGAAGACCCCTGAGGACATCAAGAAGTTCATGGAAACCCCATGCATTGCCCTCATCCCTACCATAGACTTCCGCCAGGAGGTGGGCAGCGGCGTCCATCATCCCGAGATAATAGTACATCACAAACCGAAATCTACCGTGGCAGAAGCATTCAGGAGCCTTCGTACGGCAGTGCTCTTCTCATTCCCGGTGAATGCCCCGCGTTCCCTGTTGGTCACGAGTTTTGTCCCCAAAGAGGGCAAGACCTTTATAGCAGCCAATCTTGCTCTTGTAATGGCCTATGCCGGCGAATCGGTACTCCTCATCGACGCTGATATGCGGAAGCCCCAGACACATGTGCTTTTCGGGCTGAGCAACGAGAAAGGCCTGAGCAACTACATAGTTGGTGAAGAACCGGCAATTCAGAAGTCAATCCTTCACGAAAAGCTCGATGTTCTCACGTCGGGGCCCATACCTCCCAACCCCGCCGAACTCCTCGGTTCAAAGCGGATGACGGAATTCGTCGAAGCCCTGAAAGGCAGGTACGACAAGATCATCATGGACTCGCCGCCCGTAAACTCCGTCACGGATGCCGTGATCCTGAGCCGGATCCTGGATGGTGTAGTCTACGTGGTCCACGGGGGGAACACCACCAAAGACATGGCTTCCCACGGCGCGACCCTCCTCCGGGAAGTCGATGCCAAGCCCATCGGGGCAGTCCTGAACAATGTGGATGTGGGCAGGGACAGTTACTACTATTCCCACTATTACCATTACTATTACTACTACCATGACTACTATGGGCACGATGGAGACCAGAAAACACGGGAACCCGGTAAACGTGTCCACAAAAATCACAAATCCAATGTCTGGTCATTCCTCACGAAACCGATCCTCGGGAAGGGGAGTGAAGAGAAAAGGCGGCATGTATAATAATACATTGTTATTCGCTTCGCGTTATTTGCCCGCTTCGCGGGTCGTTATTACGCTGCTGCGCAGCTGTTATTATCATCGCCTCAGGCGGCTTTGTTCTGACAATCAATTACGCCTGCGAAGAAGACAAATTACCACGAGTTACACAGGTGTAGCCTGCAAATAACGGTTCTCAAGGTATGATCGATCTTCACGCCCATATATTACCCGGACTCGATGATGGGGCAAGGGACCTCGAAGAAGCTCTCGAGATGTGCCGGATTGCGTGGGACGACGGCATCACGGCGATCGTTGCCACCCCCCATTCGGGAAACGGGGTGTACGAAAACGGGAGACAGTCGATTCTGCCGGCCGTTAAACAGCTTAAAGCTTGCCTTGTGCAGCAGAATATCCCCATCGAGGTACTGCCGGGGGCCGATGTGTACATCAGGCATGACCTGGTTGAACTCTTGCGGGTTGGCGCGGCAATTACAGTAAACGTCAACGGCCGATACGTGCTCGTTGAGTTTCCGCACCACATCATGCTGCCCAGGTATATCGAGTGGCTCTTCAAAATAAGACTACAGGGTATAACCCCGATATTTACCCACCCGGAACGGCACACGGCGATTCAGAAGGATATCGATCCCGTGCGTCAATGGGTGAGCGGAGGAGGGCTTGTGCAGATCACCGCGATGAGCTTTACCGGAGACTTTGGGCCGGAAGCAGCCAGATGTGCAAAGCAGTTGGTCCGGAACCGTCTCGTCCACGCCATAGCGTCCGATGCCCACTCGAAAGACAGGCGGCCCCCTCTATTGTCCCATGCCCTGCGTGCTGCCAAAGGCATAGTGGATGCCGGCTACGCAGAGAAGCTCGTGAATGAGTTCCCCGCGGCAATCGTTGCCGGAATAGATTTGGAGATGCCGGAACCGGTTGCCGAACCGAAAGGCCTCTTCTCCAAAGTTCCTTTCCTCAGGCGTTATTAATTGTTGCAGCCAAAAGTCTGATATGTCCTACTTCATCCTCTCAATCCTCATAATCTTGATAATCGCCACCCCGGTTGCCATCGGGTCGGTCTACATTATCGCCTTCTCGGCCATGGAGGTAGTTATCTTTTCCCTGCTCCTTCTTCAGCTTTGGACGGGCGGAATTGGCGCGATGAAGCCCGCCGTGGAGAAGACTGGTGAGGGGATGTCCCCCTCCGACGGGATCGTCCATCCGAAATATCTCTTCCGGACCTTCCTGCTCATGGTGCCGATCCTTCTCTTTCTCGTCGTTGGTTTCTTTCAGCTGGTGCCATTGCCCATGGGCATGGTCAGGATCATCTCGCCCGGGATTGCCGGCCTCTACGAAAAACTGGGTGTTTCCTCCGGTTTCCACCCGCTGACCCTGAGCGTTTACGCCACAACGGCAACGCTCCTCAAATGGTCTGCCTACGCTGCAGTCTTTCTCCTTGTTGCCGCCTTTCATCCTCGCGGGCACAGACTGAGCCGTGGAAGGTGGATCACCATCCTCCTCTTTGCCATATTCGCCGTCGCTTTCTTTGAGGCAATCTACGGACTTTACCTGGCCCTGAACCGATCCGATTCAATCCTCTGGTTCACCCGGGCCTCCGGGGTGGGTGCGGTCGCAGGTACCTGGATAAATCCCGACCATCTTGCAGGTTACATGAACATGGCTATTCTGTGCACCCTGGGTCTTTTTGCCTCCTATGCGGGAATTCGAAGAAGAAGGGATCATGGTGTAGGAGAGGCCGTCATCCGTTTCGCCTCTTCGGGAAGGGCCCTCTTATTCTGGATCCTGGGGTTCGGCTTGGCCGTCATGATCCTGGCGACCACCTTCTCTCTCTCCCGTATGGGTCATGTCAGTCTGTTTACAGGCTTGTTGTTCATGATCACCCTCTACTTGTTCAGGAGACTGAATACCCTTACCGTCATCCTTATGGTTGTAGTTGGTCTGGCAGTGCTCTGGGTGATGTGGAAAGGGCTGGAACCGGTCGTAGCCAAATGGAGCAACGTACATAATGCGCTTTATGCAGACAGGCTTCAGATCTGGAAGGGGACACTCGGTCTTGTATCTACGTATCCGATTCTCGGCACCGGCCCCGGCACCTTCGAACTTGCCTTTCCGCCTTTCAAGCCTGCAACTTTCGGTATCACTGTGTATGATCACGCCCACAACGATTATCTTGAAGTCCTGTCCGAAACGGGAATAGCCGGGTTTGTGACCTGGGTTGTCTTCTTCCTGGCTTTTATCTACTCGGCGACCAAGGCGTGGTTCCGAAGGCATGACGTATTTGCCCGGGGGATCGGCGCAGGCGGAATCGCGGCGACAGTAACCATAATGGTCCACTCCCTCGCCGACTTCAACCTCCAGATACCCGCCAACGCGCTCCTTCTCTTCGTCGTCATGGGAATAACATGGAGAGCACTGCATACATCCTTTCAGTAGGAAAACCGTTATTTGCAGGCTTCGCCTGCGCAATTGATAGTCATTTGGTACTAACGTGCCGTTATTCTTTGTCAAAAACACTTGCCATGAATAACCCAATACCAGCTGCAAAGCAGCGCAATAACGCGAAGCGAATAACGAGGCTCTTCACTTTGACCCAGTAGGAAGACCCTTATTTGCAGGCTGCGCCTGCGTAACTGGTAGTTATTTGCCTGCTCCGCAGGCGTAATTGATTGTCAAAGCATCTGCAATGAATAACCCAATAACAGCTGCAAAGCAGCGCAATAACGCGAAGCGAATAATAGGACTCTTCACTTTGACCCTGTTTCTACTTGTTTTTCTTGCCACTCCCCATGCTGACGCTACCCTCACCCTTCCTTCTCTGCCCTCTTTGCCGTCGGGGGACGAAGGTGAGGTGGGAGGAATAATCGTGCCCAATGACCCGACAGGAGAGGAGAACACGGCCCGCCCGAAAGAGGCCCAGGGCGGAGCAGGAAACGCCAGCACCGGCACTGTGCGTGAGAACAAGAACAGGATCAACCAACAGCCCCTGGGATCGAGAATTGACCAGAGGATGGGAAAGAAAGACTCACGGGTTTCCACCTCGCAAAATGTAGAGGAAGTGTTGGAATTGGGTGGCGATATCGTACCGGTGGAGAACACCGCCGCGCCGGAAGGCCGGGGCACCCTGAAGACCAAAAAGCCCGGCTTCGGTTTCAATCTTTACCCGAAGAATCAGAGAATAAAGGAATGATAAAGAAACCCCTTCCCATAGTAATCACGCTCATATTGGTGCCGCTGCTGTACCTCTCGGCGGTGAGGCTCGTGAGCCAGGTCATCGTCTCTACGGACCGGAGTTCTCTTTTTCCTACCGCGCTGAGCTCGATCCTCATGCTCCCCCGTTCCTTCAACCTTGCTCCTGTCCCGCTCACGGCTTCTCAACTCAAAACTCAACACTCAAAACTCAACGCCCTCCTCACGCTCGTTGCTCTCGACCCTTTCAATTCAGAATATCAGTACCTGATAGCACGGGGATTGGCAGGCATAGAACCGTTCAAGGCGGAGCAAGCTGCCCTGAAAGCCCTGAGATTAAGTATGATCGACGCGAAGAACTGGCTTCTTGTGGGCTGGATTGAGGGTATGAAAGGCGATGTCCAGCGTGGCTATGGTGCTTTCGATAAAGCGGTCATGCTCGACCCCCGAAGGCCCGATTCCTATGTGCAGCAAGGTCTCTACCTTTACCAGGCGGGCCTTGCAGCCGGCGGCAGGGATAAATCTCTATACCACCTGCTGGCCATGCTCAGTCTCAAGACAGGGCTGGAAGCGGACTCGAAGCTGTACTGGGATCCTTACGTGAGTGTCGCAGCAGCCTCGCTCTATCAAGAGAGCGGGTATCCCGGCAATGCGATCCGCATACTCACCGCAACGCCGGACGAATCGCTCAGTTGGCCGGTAGCCGTCAGGAAGATAGTCATGTTGTGCGAGATGGGCGAAGCAGTAAAAGCCTTATATACATGGAAGAAGCTCTTCGTGCCGGGTTGCGTTCCGCCGGAGGACCTTGCATACGTTGAAAGGGAAATCAGGAAAGGTGAACTTCCCGAATCCGCCTACTTCCTGGCCCAGATCCATATGGAGCGCGGTCAATATCAGGAGGCCCTGAGGGAGCTCACCAGTCTCACGGCAAGAAGGGGCGGGACCGCGGAGTACAAGGTGGTGCTGGCCTCCGTGCATGAGCGCATGTCCAACCACGCGGAAGCGTGGCGGCTTTATGAAGAGGCTCTCCGTCTCTCCCCCGCCAACCAGGAGGCAAAGAAGAAGGTGATGGAGTACTACGCAAGGTATAGCAAATGATAAAGGCGCTATTCGGCCCGCTATGCGGACCGTAACTCATAGTTATTTGCCTGCTCCGCAGGCGTAATTGATTGTCGATTTACAATGAATAACAGATGCGAAGCATCGTAGTAACGTCCCGCCTTGCGGGACAAATAACGCGCAGCGAATAACAAAGTCATCACCACAGATAACATGCAGCGAATAACTAGGAGCTTCATATGACCCTAATCGATGAAATAAGCGCAAGGACCGCCCGGGTAGGCGTGATAGGGCTTGGATACGTAGGCCTCCCCCTTGTCATCGAATTTGTCAAAGCCGGTTTCCCCGTAACCGGGTTCGATGTGGATGAGAGGAAGATAGATCTTCTGAAACATGGTAAGAGCTACATCAAACATATCGACGTCACAGGCCTGTTTGAGGCTGGTAAGCAACGAATAACGTCGCTCAATCACCCTTTCCAATTTTGCCCGACTTCCGATTTCGCTTACCTGAAAGACATGGACTGCATTCTTATCTGCGTTCCCACTCCGCTCAGCAAGAACCGCGAGCCCGACATGAGTTATGTCTTCAACACGGCCAGCGTTATCGCCAGATATCTCAGGAAGGGGCAACTCGTCATCCTTGAATCCACCACGTATCCGGGCACAACGGATTCGGATGTGCGTTCCATCCTGGAAGCGACGGGCCTGAAGGCGGGGGAGGATTTCTGCCTCGCATTCTCACCCGAGCGTGAAGACCCGGCCAATGGCCACTACGGCTTGGGCACGGTTCCAAAGGTCGTGGGTGGGTTCACGGAGGGCTGCCTCCAAGCGGCACAGGCCCTCTACAGCACCATTGTCGTGCGGACGGTGCCGGTTTCATCCCCCAGAGTTGCTGAGGCAGCGAAGCTTCTGGAAAACATTTATCGGGCAGTCAACATAGCGTTGGTCAACGAAATGAAGATGCTCTTCGACAGGATGAACATCGACGTATGGGAAGTGATCGAGGCCGCGAAGACGAAACCCTTCGGGTTCCAACCCTTCTATCCGGGGCCAGGCCTTGGCGGTCACTGCATTCCCATCGATCCGTTTTACCTCACGTGGAAGGCCAAGGAGTACGATTTTGCCACCCGGTTCATCGAGCTTGCGGGCGAGATCAATACGGCCATGCCCGATTACGTTGTCCGGAAAGTCACAGAGGCGCTCAACATAGCCGGCAAGCCCCTGAAAGGTGCAAGGATCCTGATGCTGGGCCTCGCATACAAGGGGAATGTAGATGACGACCGCGAATCACCCTCCTACTACCTGATGGAGAAACTGGAGGACCTCGGAGCTTTCGTT
>CAYOYU010000172.1:0-10701 GCA_964408265.1 uncultured Syntrophorhabdaceae bacterium | reverse complement strand
TCTGTCTCGATTTTCTCAAGAAGTAATCATTATTCAGAAAACAAAAAGGGAGGCGGGCGCCTCCCTTTTTTTGTCGCCTTGCCGGTCCGCTTATGTCCGAACCTTACCTCTTAGCAAAGAAGCCAGGATTCCGAATATACAGAGAAAACCGAATATATTGAAAATCATGCTCGTGCCTTTAAGCAGCAGCGGATAGTACTGTGGGACGATGGGATTTCTCCCCATATAGAGCGCAAATACGCTCATGGAAATGCCCATGCTGAACATCTGCCCCAGACTCCTCATGGTGGCAACCATGGATGAGGCCACGCCGTAAAGCCTGTTCTCGACGGAACTCATAATGGCGTTCATGTTGGGCGACGAGAAAAGGGCAAAGCCGAAGCCGAGGAGCATGAGACTCAGGACGATGAAGACAAGACTTGTCTGCTCCCTGAGGAGGCTGAGCAAAAAGAGTCCTATGGCTGTCAGGGCCATCCCGGAAGAAGCAACCACTGCCGGTTCCATCCGGTCAGACAATTTTCCTGCCAGGGGGGAGAAAATGGCCTGGACAATAGGTTGCGAGACGAGTATAAGACCCGCAGACTGGGGGCTCAGACCTCGTATATGCTGCAAGTAGAGGCTCAACAGAAAGCTTATGGAGAAGGTGGCGGCATAGTTGATCAGGGCTGCTGCGTTTGAGAAAGCAAAGGTTCTGTTCTTCATAAAAATGGAGATGTCAAGTATGGGGCTTTTGGCCCTTCTCTCCACCAGGACAAAACAGAATGCCAATAGACCGCTGAAGGCAATAAGGCCCAGGCTTTTCCCTGTGGGCAGGAGCGAGAATCCGTACATCATTGCAAAAAGCATGGCGCCGTATATGAGAGAGCCCCGCACGTCAAAGGCCTCGCCTCTGGCCGATGCCCACTCGCCCTTCATCTTCCACGTTGCCAGGAACCCAATGATGCCGCCCAAGGGCACATTCATAAGAAAGACCATTCTCCAGCCGGCATGCTGGGTTATGATGCCGCCGATAAAGGGGCCAAATGAGAGGCCGAGGTAGACGGCAGCCACGTTTATCCCCAACACCCTCCCTCTCTCCCCAACGGGGAAGACGGAAGTGAGAATAGCCATGGCAGGACCGAAGAGCATCGCTCCTGCCAGCCCCTGGATTACCCTCAGGCCGAGGAGTTGGAAGGTCGATGTGCAGACGCCGAGGAGGAGGGACGTGGCGGTGAATATCCAGGCCCCCCATGTAAAAACTCGCTTTCTCCCATAAATATCGGAGAGTTTCCCGATGGGGACAAGCACGATAGCGGCAGTGAGAATGAAAGCGGTTGGTACCCACCCGAGGAGGATTGCGTTCATGGAGAACTCGCTGGCGATGGCCGGGAGCGCCACGCTCAGGGCCGAGATGGCCAGCGGCGTGAGAAAAGAGGCGAGGGTGGTGATAACTAAAGCAGACTGCCTCGTCTCTTTGTCAATACCGTCATCCATGTCCTGTCCCTTGATCTTTCGATTACCCTTCCGGGCTCATGGGGTTACCGGACTCATCTTTGAAGTCTTTTTGATAACCCATGACCGTGTAGTACGCTGCCTTGTCAAAGAAATAGACGAGCCGCTCCCCCAGCTCGAACATCCTGTATATGTCCACCGCTTTTTCCCATACACCGAAGGAATAGGTAAACATCCAGATGTGCTTCTTGAGGAGGCTCAGCGAACTGACCACTTCCTCAATGGGAAGACCATTCTCCCTTCGCTCGGCGCCTAGAGAGGAGTAAAAGGCCTTGAACTCGCTTTCCCTCTTTCTCCCTTTGAGCCACGCCTCAAACTGCCCAATGATGAACATGGCCTTGGAGGAGAGGGGCTCTCTGTCAAACCCATGATACGACTTGGTAGAGGGGTTGGAACCGATATCGTTGAGCCACAGATCGGTAATCCTTTTGGAGTTGGCTTGAACCACATCAACAAGCTCGTCTGAAAGCAGGGAACCGGGGTAGACGATTCTGTTGTGGAGGGTGCCCTCGACAAAGGTCTCTAGGGAATCATGCATGTTCCAGAGATCCTTCTTGAGATCGATGAACCTCTGGGCTGCCCTTTCCTGAGAGTCAAATGCCAGCTTCGGAAGGCTCATGGCTGGGAAATAAGCACAATCAACGGCATCGTCACCGGCCCGCTCGACTCCTCCGACCTTTTCGCCCTCGAAGGTCACTATGAGGAGGTCGCCGTAGAATGGGTTCTTGTGGGAACTCACATCCACGAGCTGAACTATCCTGCCCTCAACGCCCGTCTCCTCTTTCAGCTCCCTGAGGGCTGCATCTTCTATGCTCTCCCCGGTTTCAGCGAAACCGATGGGAAAGCACCACATATCCTTGAAGGGCTCCCTCGCTCTCCGGACGAGGAGGATTTCGCGGTTTCGACTGGGAAGAATCACCGACGCAACGGGCAGTGGGTTTTCGTAGCATATCTCCCTGCACCCGGTACATACCAGTCTCTGTCTGCCCTCAAGGATATCAGCAACGAGGGCCGATCCACAGATGCTGCAAAAGAGCTTCTCTTTCATTTCGTCGCCACGAAGAGCCTGTCGTCTTTGTTCAATCTCACAAAACCCCTGGTTCTCAATTCACCGAGCATGGTTCTGCTTACCAGTTCGGCATCCACATCCTTTGAGATGAACTCCTTCTTGAAGTCGATGTAGCTGGCAAGGTCCTCATCAGAGCCCTCGGTGAAAAGCAGGGCGTTCCGGTAGTCCACATAACTCACCTGGGCAAAATGTTCTTTCAGCTTGGCTTCACCGTTCTCGGCAGAGAATCCCCTGATGACCTGCCGGAGATTCCGGAAATCGAAGAACTGTTCCCCTTCCTCGAGCATTGTTTCGCTGTGCGTGATGACGAGGAAGAGTCCTTTCGCACGAAGGACCCGTTTCACTTCGGGAATGATTTCGGGAAAGAAGTAGAGCGAGTACGACGAAACCACGAGATCAAAGGTAGCGTCGGCAGCATCAATGCGGGAGGAGATGACAGACTGCAGGAACTCGGCGCCGTCGGCTGCGGATGCCGCCCGCTTCAGCAAGGGGATTCTATTCTCCGCCAGACAATCTATCCCCAGAATGTACGTCACTCTTTGTTGAAGTCCCTCTTCAAACCAACCGTAACCGCACCCGAGATCCAGCATTGCATGAACCCGCGGCCAATCGACAAGACCCCAGGCAATACCCCTGATATCCTCCTTGTTCTCCGAGCGCTCCCTTATAATCTGAGCGACTTGCCTGTGAAAGGCCAAATCAGCGTAACCGGTGGCGATCTCCTTCACAAAGCATTTTATAGCCCAAGAGTCTTCCGATGTAAATCAAAAACTCCGGCCTTCCTGGTGACGTCCATACCGGCCCTGAACCATAGGGGCCTTCATTTGACAAAGCACCGGCCAACGATTAAATTAATCCATTGCTTTCGGCAGGCAAGGAGAATCAATGGGAGATCTGAGAAAATTGCTCAATCCGAAGACCGTTGCCCTCATCGGCGCAACGGACAGAGAAGGATCTGTCGGCAGATTGACCCTCGACAACCTTCTCCTCCCCTCGGAGCGGAGGATCTATCCCGTCAACCCCAAGAGAAACCAGGTTCTCGGCCTTGAGTGCTACGCCAACGTGGGCGATATCCCCGAGCCGGTGGACCTGGCCATAATAGCTACGCCGGCCCATACGGTTCCGGAATTGGTAGACAAATGCGGCCAGGTTCAGGTGGGCGGCATTGTAATTGTTTCCGCGGGGTTCAGGGACGACGGGGCAGAGGGGCGACGCCTGGAAGATGAGGTCGTGTCGATCCGGAACAAGTATGGTATGCCTATCATAGGGCCAAACTGCATGGGGTTCATACGGCCCCACCTTAACCTGAGCGCGTCCTTTCTTCCGGTACGCCCCGAAAAAGGCAAGATCGCTTTCATCTCCCAGAGCGGCGCCTTCGGCCGCGCACTGCTGGACTGGGGCATGGGTGCGCACATCGGCTTCAGCATGTTTGCCTCCCTTGGCTCGATGATCGATGTCGATTTCGCCGGCCTCATAGACTTCCTCAGTGAAGATCCCTATACGCGTAGCATTATGATTTACGTCGAGGGCTCTATCGGCGATGTGAGGAAGTTTTCCGGGGCCGCAAAGGCATTTGCCCGGAACAAACCCATCATCGTCCTGAAACCCCTCAAACCGAGGGAGGAGCCCGGAGCACCGCTTTCGCACACAGGGACCCTGATCGGCAAAGACCAGATATACGATGCGGTCTTCAAACGTATCGGTATGGTCCGCGTCAGGACAGCCGCCGAGCTCTTCAGCGCCGCCAGCGTGCTCTATTCCAGGCATCTGCCCAAGGGGCCAAGGCTTTTCATTGTATCGAATTCCGGTGGCGTGGCAGCGATGGCGGCGAACACACATGTCGGCATGGGCGGTGAACTGGCCCGGATCTCCGATTCCACCCTCAAAAAGCTCGATTCCTTCCTGCCGCCGTACTGGAACAGAAAGAACCCCGTTGACTTGCTCCGGGATGCCGACCCAGGCAGGTTCGGCAAGACCATGGCTGCAGCACTCGACGAGCCGGAAGCCGACGGGCTCCTCGTCGTCTACACCCCCCAGGGCACCGCCTCTTCGGAGGAAGTGGCCCGCTCTATCGTCGCCGCGGCTGAGCGCTCAGCGAAGCCGGTCATCGCTATCTTTATGGGGGGGCAAGGCGTGGAGAAGGGCAAAGAGATTCTCGCCGCCAACAATATCCCCACCTATGACATGCCCGAGGAGGCAGTCAGCACCTATCTCTATATGTACCGGTATGAACGGAATATTGAACTCCTCTATGAGACGCCTGCGGAATTGCCCGTCGATGCGGCACCGCCCAAGAACAACCTTAAGGCATTCATCCGCAGGGCGCTGAAAGAGGGGACCACGGTTTTTACGGAAGAGGGGTCAGGGAGATTTCTTATCAACTACGGCATCCCCGTCATGCGCACCCAGATGGCGGCGAGCCTGGAAGACGCCGTGCGGGTGGCAGACCGGGTCGGCTACCCCGTGGTCCTCAAGGTATCATCACCCGACCTGATTTACAGGGTTGATGTGGGGGGCGTCATCACGGGCATCTCTTCCAAGGAAGAGTTGATTGATGAGTACGCAAAACTGATGGCGCGGGTAAAGGAGCGGGCACCGGATGCGCGGATCACGGGGGTCACCGTTCAGAAAATGATGGACAAGATCGATTACGAGGTGATACTGGGAGCAAAAAGGGACCCCGAATTCGGGACGGTCATCCTTTTCGGAGCAGGCGGCGTGGGAGTCCAGATATTCAAGGATTTCTCCATCGGCCTGCCCCCGCTCAGCCAGACCCTGGCACGGCAGATGATGGAAGAGACCCGCATCTTCAAGGCCCTCAAGGGATACAGGGGAAAACCGGCGGCCGATCTTCGGCAGCTTGAACAGATTATCGTGAGCTTTTCGAACCTTATTGTCGATTTTCCTGAGATTGCGGAGATGGATATCAACCCTATCGCCATTGCGGATGGTAAGGCCTACGCGCTGGATGCCAGGATTATAATAGACGGCAGTTCCCAGGAGCTCGGCGGTCAATATCCTCATCTCATCATTGCGCCCTACCCGACACGATACATAACTACATGGACACTCCCCGACGGAACAAGCGTTATCCTTAGACCTATCAAGCCGGAAGATGAGCCCATGATGGACGAAATGTATTCCGCCCTGTCCGATGAGACCTTCCGGGCCCGGTTTTTTCAGAGCACGAAACGGGCGACCCATGAAATGCATATCCGGCAGTGCAGTATTGACTACGACAGAGAGATGGGTATTGTGGCGGAGACACGCTCCAATGACAAACGAAAACTTATAGGCATCGGGACGCTCATGACGGATCCGGGAACGAGAAGCGCCGAATACGCCGTCCTCGTCCACGACGATGTTCACGGCAAGGGTCTGGGCTACAAAATTATGGACGTTCTCATCGGCATCGCTCAGGACAAAAGCCTCGACGAGGTATACGGTTATGTCCTTTCAAGCAACAGAAAAATGCTTAATGTCTGCACGAAACTCGGTTTCACGGTGCATGCTCTGCCCGACAAGATGAGCAGGGTGAGCCTGTTGCTGAAATAGAAATGAAGAGCAGGAAATGACGGGCAGCTAACTCTGAAGAAGGCCCTTTATCGGGCCTTTTCCTTCCCTAAGCACCTCCACCACGTCGTCTGCAAGCCTGATCACGGTGGATGGTTCGCTTACGATGATCCCTCCGTCGATTATAAGATCCACACTATTCTTGAATTCCTTTTCGATCTGTCTCGGATCGGTCAGTACTTCTCCGCCCGGCGGTTTGGCGCTGGTATTGATGATCGGCCGGCCGATAAGTTCTACCACCCCCACAGGAACAGGATGGCCGGGAATCCTTATGCCCACCTCTTTCCTTACCGTCATAAGGAGTTTGGGAAGGATCTTCCTCGCCTGAAGAACAAAGGTATAGGGGCCGGGAAGAAACCTCTTCAGCATCTCGAAACTGAAGTCGCTCATCACTGCGTAGGTGCTGATTTCCTTAAAGTCCCTGCAGATGATGCTGAGCGCTCTCTTGTCATCCAGCCTCTTGGCGCTGTACAGTTTTCGTATGGCCTTGATGTTGAAAAGGTCTGAGCCTATGCCATAAAAGGTATCGGTAGGATAGGCAATAATACCCCCATCAAGCAGGGTCTGCTTGATAAGTTCGGTGGCCCTCTTCTTCGGTCTCGCCGGATCCCAATCAACAATCATCGTTTCCTCCCTACAAACTGCGCTCTGGCCTTCTTCTTTCCCTCCACCATGGAGATGGTCTCTTCGTAGAAGAGCGTCTCATAATCGGGAAAATATGTCAGCAGTTCACCATCTTCCAGCAGGAAGTCGGGGTTCCTCGTCCTGTCCAAGCGGTTCTGTCTTTCAAGGAAGGTCTCATACATAAGGATGCCGCCTCTTCTGGGCAGTGCCGCAATTTCAGGCATGGATTTGCGCAGAAGAAAATAGAAGACCAGTACCCCCGCGAGCGCCCCCCGGCACAAGGGCAATGCCGCTCCATCCCCACGGAGCAATGACACCTCAATCCCACTGTTTTCCGCTACGTCTCCGGCAATTCGCAGTGCCCCGTTTGCCAGATCCATGGCGCACACCCGGCGCCCCCTTTCCGCCACAAAAAGAATATCCCTTCCCGTCCCTGAGGCAATATCGACAACCGGTCCTGAGGGAATGAGGTGCCAGAACTGCCGCACGAGGCTGTGGGGTTCCACGACGCCTCGGTAATAACCCTCTCTGTACCTCTTATCCCAGTCAGGCGGCACCGAAAACCTCTGTCGCATTCCCTGACAGAATCCGTTGCCGGGCCGATTCCTCAAGTCCTTTCATGCCATCTGCGTATCTGCCCAGGGAAAGGAGCGGGTAGTCCGAGCCGAAGAGCACCTTATCGGGCAGAAACTGTGCGGCAAAAGCAAAAACCTGCTCGGAGTAAAGGAAGGGTGAGGCGGCGGTATCATACAAAACCCTCGAGAAAAGCCTCCTGATCTCTGGCATAAATTCGTAGAAACAGAGCCCGCCTCCGAGATGGGCTAGAATCAACGTGAGATTCCCGTGGTCTTCCACGAAGTCGACGACAGCCTGAAAGTCGACGACAGCCTTGCCTTTGTACGCATGGCCCACCTGCTCATTCAGGTGAAGCATGAGAATCCGATGTTCCTTCTCTATAACCTTTGACACTGCGTCCAGGGACCGGAGCGTCCGTCTGTCAAGGCCTTCCCCGTAGAGCGCTATCTCGCCGACCCCTCTTGAGCCGCGGTCAAAACACCTCTGTGCCTCCGCTACCGCCTCGTCCTCATTTTTCAGGGATACGCCGGTCATGGCGAGAATCCGGCTGTTTTCCCGGGATGCGTCCAGAATATAATCGTTGCAGAGGAGAATGAGCCCCGGGTCTGTAAATGGAAAGGAGCAGGCGACGCATCGGTCTACGCCGTCTTCAGCCATATACCGCAGAAGGCCGGCTGAATCGGCCATTCTTGCCCTTCTATCGCCATAGATAAGGGCGAAGTCTTTCTCCCTTCCGGCGATTCGCTCTCGGTCCCGTATCACATCCGGCGGAAATATATGAGTATGTGTATCGAAGACTGGCACGGTCTCTATTATAGCGCTTTGAAAGGGCTTCGGAATAGATTTTTCTTCGCTTTGATGATATACATTCATCATGCCCATCAAAATAGCATTTTTCGACTGTGACGGTACGCTGACGCAGGTACGGAGCAGTTGGGAATATCTCCATAGAAGACTTCAGATCTGGGACAACCACGCCGATGAATACCAGCTTCTCTTCCGGGAGGGAAAGATCGATTATGAGGAGTTCTGCAGAAGGGATGCGCTCCTTTGGAAAGGACTTTCCACTCAATCGGTTATGGGTACGATCCGGGAGATTCCTTACAACCATGGTTGCCACGAGATTATGGCATTTCTTAGGGACTTGGGGATTACAACGGTCATTGTCTCCACGGGGCTGGCGCTGCTCGTAGAGCACGTCCGTGCAGACCTTGGGGTGAACCTGGCTTTCGCCAATGAACTCTTGGAAGAGAACGGCCTCCTCACGGGAGAGGTAAGAGTGCGGGTAGGGTACAACGGAAAGGGCGAAGTGATCAGGGGTCTCCTGGATCGATTCGGTTATACAAAACAAGAGGCTTGTGCTGTTGGTGACGGGGATGGAGATATAGGGATGTTCGAGGAGGTGGGGCTGCCAGTCGGCTTTCACCCTCACGAGGAGATCATGCCCTACATAAGGCATGCGTT
This sequence comes from uncultured Syntrophorhabdaceae bacterium, assembly GCA_964408265.1. Taxonomy (GTDB): domain Bacteria; phylum Desulfobacterota; class Syntrophorhabdia; order Syntrophorhabdales; family Syntrophorhabdaceae; genus CAYOYU01. The sequence goes on along the minus strand of CAYOYU010000172.1, from coordinate 1,904 downwards.
GTATAACGGATCCCTTATGCCTCTGGCCGAGCTGATTAAGAACCACCCTTAAGGGGGGTCTATAAGAACCGGAACGGCTCTGATTCTCTTGTCTGTCATCCTGCCCCTTTGGGGGTGCGCCCCGAAGAAGGTGGCGCTCTATGAGTCTCTGCCTGAGATTCGGGGGAGCATCATACAGCAGGCCACAAGCCTTATGGGAAAGCCATACAGAAATGGTGCCAAGGGCCCCGATTCTTTCGACTGCAGCGGCTTCGTCCATTATGTATACAAGAAATCGGCTATTCTGCTGCCTGTTTCAACAGACCCCCTGCTCAAGTCGGGCTACGAAGTGGCCCGGGAGAACAGCCTCCCCGGCGACCTTGTCTTCTTCAAGATCAAGCGAGACCTCCACGTAGGCCTGATGGTAAACAGTGGTCAATTCATCCACTCTTCAAAGTCAAAGGGTGTGGCTGTCGACGACCTCGACGCACCGTATTGGAGGCGCAACCTCCTCTGTTTCAGGTCAATTCTCTAAGGCCATTACTGATAGGCGTCAAACGGGAGTGTAAGGGGTTGTGCAGAATGATATCGGATCAACCACCTTTACCGAAGAGGAATTCGCGTAAAGACGTCGTTTTGTAGTGCTTGTTTTTTGCGAAAATTAGAATCTTTTTGAATTCCGGTTTAGGGATGAGGCCCGGTACACGAGTAATCTTCTTTCCACTGGGCTCCAAGAGTCCGATTGTCGGAAAGGCGCGGATACCATAGGAGTCAGCAACCTCCGGTTCCTTGTCAACATCAATTCTGATGTATACAAAATCTCTGCTGAGGGTTGCTGCAACTTCTTTGTCGGCAAGGACCTCCTTGTCCATCTGGTCGCAGTATGGTCAGTACTTGCTGAAGAAGTAGAGAAGGACGTGCTTGTTTTCCGCCTTCGCCTTGTTAAGGCCTGTCCGGTAGCCCTCTGCAGCAAAGAGGACTCCTGCCGTAAGAAGAAGAAGTATGGAAAGGACTATTGCAATGCGAAGCTTCATGGTCTCAGCATAATAACAGAAAGAACCCCCACAATCAACACCCCGGGCAGGGAGACAACGGGATTTCATACTGCGGACATAAGGCAGGGAGACAGAAAAAGAGTTGAAAAAATCTGTTTTTTGTATTACCATGATATCTGAAGTCTTTCTGGATACCTAAGTTTTCCACATGTGTTAAAAGTATGTTGAAAAATAGCCCCTGATAAATGATTGATATCCTATCCATCATAAAACCGAAGCTTGCTAACATCATTAACCAGGAGAGTTTTAGGACCTGGATCGAACCCTTGCAGCTGGTGGAATCTACACCAGAGAAGTGTCTGATCAGTGTCCCAAATGCCTTCTTCAGGGACTGGATTGTGGAGAATTTTGAGCCCATTCTTCTGACCCTCATAAAGGATGTTACGAAGAGTGATACAAAGGTGGAGTATATTCTGAGGAAAGAGAATCGGCTGGAGGAAAGAAAAAATGAACCTGTAGGCAGGATTGCTGTCGGCGTGAGTATGTTCACCCCAAAATATACCTTCGAGAATTTTGTGGTAGGTGCAAGCAACCAGTTTGCCAATGCAGCCTGTCTGGCAGTAGCGGCCAATCCCGGAAAGACGTACAACCCCCTTTTCATTTACGGTGGGGTGGGATTGGGAAAGACTCATCTTTTGAATGCCATAGGCAATTTTCTCGTGAAGCACGGAAAGATGAGTACCGACCGCATCTGTTACATTACTGCCGAAGTTTTTACAAATGAACTTATAAATTCGCTGCGTTATGAAAAGATGGAAGATTTCAGAAATCGTTTCAGAAAAATGGATGTACTTCTCATCGATGACATTCAATTTATTGCGGGCAAGGAGCGGACCCAGGCTGAATTTTTCCATACCTTCAATGCACTCT
>CAYOYU010000171.1:3622-10757 GCA_964408265.1 uncultured Syntrophorhabdaceae bacterium | reverse complement strand
GCTCAGTTTCACGGTTCGTCATTTGCCTTTTCTATCCGCTATCCGCTACACGCTATTAGGTGGGGTGGATAGGACGGGAAGGGCTGAATCTGGTAGAATATGGTTATGACCGATACAATTACCCGGAAATCCCTTCTCTACCGAAGCGGGCTGGGGTTTTACTGTGTGAACCATGTGCAGGGCTGTGGACACGGTTGCCGTTATCCCTGCTATGCCTATCAGATGGCCTGCCGTCACGGCAGGGCAAAAGACTACCAGGACTGGTGCCGGCCAAAGGTAGTGGGCAATGCCGTTGAATTGCTGACGCGAGAACTGTCGCGCATGAGAAAAAGGCCGGACTCGGTCCACCTCTGTCTCACCACGGACCCCTTCATGAAGGGTTATCCGGAAATCCGGAAGTTGAGCCTGAAGATCATCGAGGTTATCAACAGCTACGACATACCATGCTCCATATTGACCAAAGGAATCTTGCCTGTTGAGCTGGCTGATCAGAAGGTCTTCCACGGAGCTAACAGATACGGAATAAGCCTGATCTCGGTGAATGAGAGGTTCCGGATGCGCTGGGAACCTTGGGCAGCACCCTACGATGCGCGGATAGGGGCACTCAAATACCTTCATGACCAGGGGTGCCTGACCCAGGTCCATATGGAACCCTATCCCACACCGAACCTCATTGAGCAGGACCTCGAAGATATTCTCCAGCGCGTAGCTTTCATGGACAGTATCTATTTCGGAGGGTGGAATTACAATCCTGTGACAGGTAAGTTTCCGGGACGCAAGGAGTTTTATGATCGTCAGGCCGAAATCCTCCGCCATTTCTGCGCGACCCGCGGGATCGGGTGTGAAGCAGATACCTGATCGGATTCTTTTCGTTTGACGCTTAACGGAGTTGTGTAAGAGAATAGAGTGAGACATGTCACTGACGGCGCCCGTTCCCGATCTGCGCAGGAGAGCGGACCTCGCCAGTTGTCGGTTGCGCGCCCCCGCAGGAGGAACCGATGAAGAGACAAAGGGGATTCCGTCAACATTCGTCATGGGCAGCCTGGGGTTTACTTGTTTGCCTGCTCCTCGTACCTGCCGGTCCTCTTTTTTCGGTAACGCTGGAAGAAATCACCCCACTCAATTTCCCGCAGGACAAGTCATGGCAGTCTGTGGCCATGTCATCGGACGGGTCAAAAATCCTTGCCGCGGCGTCACGGGGCAGGCTTTATCTCTCCGTCAACGGGGGTGTGGGGTGGACAGAGCCTCAGCCTGCCGGCGATGTGGACAGGAGCTGGTCATCGGTGGCCCTGACCACCGATGGGTCGAAGATGCTCGCCGCGGATAACGACGGCAAAGTCTATATCAAGAGCGGGGACGGTCCCTGGGTGGAGACCATGCCCCTGACAGACCTTCCGGAGTCGGGCCCCCCAACAACCGCCTCCATGTCGTCCGACGGGTCTACGGTCCTGGCGAGGGCCAGGGACGGGAGGCTCTATCAGTACGTGAATGAGAACTGGGTTGCTCTGGTATCTCCGCAGAATACCAGCGGGTTCTGCCGGTTTCTGGCCTTGTCGCCTGATGGGTCGAAAATCCTGGCCGAGTTCGACAACAGGCTCTACCTCTACGGAGGTATTGCCTGGGCAGAGGTCAGGCCTGCCGGGGATGTGGACAGGAACTGGTCATCGGTGGCCCTGACCGCCGATGGGTCGAAGATGCTCGCGGCATCTTACGGAGGGCTCTATCTTTACGATAACGGTACATGGTCAGAGGCCCAGCCTGCACCGGGCGGACCATATGAATGGATCGGCGCCATATCTGCCGATGGGTCGAGGATAGTCGCGGCGGCGTCCTACGGGCTTTATACGTATCACGGGGGGGCCTGGACGGGGATATGGGTGGCTGGGTATTCAGGCACCATCTGGAGGTCTCTCACGCTGTCGCCGGACGGATCGAAGTTCCTCGTTGCCCTCGACCAGAGGATCTATCTGGGATCGGAACAGGAGTTCGAGACACCGCTCTCCAACGGTGTTGCCCTGACCGACACCATATCCCAGTCGCATGTCAGGGGAACATGGAAGTACTATTATGTCGACCTCCCCGAGGGCGTCACGGACTTCGTTATCAACCTCACGGGTCTGACAGGCGATGCCGACCTCTATGTCCGGTGGGGCGACAGGTCATATAGCAACAATTACGATTGCGTCTCGTGGAGAGACGGCTCCAGCAACGAGCAGTGTTATCTCATGAGTCCCCGCCCCGGAAGGTGGTATATCATGATTACCAACGCGGACCCGGGCACGATCAACTACACCCTCGAGGCCACGTGGGTGACCAACGGTCCCTTTACTATCTCGGGCGTGGTGCGGAATTCTTCTACCCGCGAGCCCATTGCAGGAGCGACCGTCGGTGTGATGGACAGTAATAACCAGACCGTTTCCACGACAACAGATGACCTGGGCAGGTTCTCTCAAACCATCCCCATATACGAGCCGGGCCTCTACAGGGTGTTTGCCCAGGCTCTCTACTACACATCCGGACCTCCCGCGGAGGTTCAGGTGGACAGCAGCCACCCCACCACCTCCGTCACGATCGAGCTGCAGCCGAGAAACGACCTCCACGTCATCAACCTCTCACCGGGCTGGAACTTTGTCTCTACCCCCAGGCAGCTGCAGCCTCCGGCTAACTTGATGGAGAACGTTATGGCCGGCATCGCTTCCAGTCTCGACATCATCTGGACCTACAACAGTGCAACCAGGGCATGGCTCGTCTACCGTCCTTCAGGGTCTGGCGATACCAATACCCTCACCACCTTCGATTCGGGTCAGGGGTACTGGCTCCACATGCGCAGCCCGGCACAACTCTTCATCATCGGGTCGAACGGGTCAAGAGAGATCGAACTTTCTGATGGCTGGAACCTTGTGGGGTACAACGGTGCGGACGCCACTGCGGTGGCCGCAGGCCTGGGAACTCTCACGGGGAAGTGGACGGTTGTCTGGGGATGGGCCGCGGGCACATGGTCTCTCCATCACTACCTTTTCCCGGATAATCAGCTCCCGGGCTCGCTGCCTGCCCTCCTTCACTTCAACAGAGGGAAAGCCTACTGGATCAAGGTCAAGAACGGACAGTCCGGGACCTGGTCGCAGTAAGGCTGTTGTGCTTACGCTACCTGCTGGTTTGACGGTCCGGGCTGATCCCTTACGCGCCCCGCCGTTTCGTTCCATACATGACGTCAAAGGGCGGTTCCAGATAGGCTTCGTCTGCAAATCCGCCTTCCACGGAAATCTTCTTGGTATCCAGGAAATGAAGCTCGAACTGCGGGTGGTAGAGTTCGAAGAGGTAAAGGGGCTGCCAACTGGTAATAATGTCCCAGGGCGATTCCTGGAAAGAAAAAAGACCGCGACTGTATTTGGGTTGATGATCGTACCAGGCCTGCCGCCATCCTAAACGCTCAAAATAGTGTTGAGCTTTCGCGGAAGAGAAAGTAGCGCCCGGTATCAGGAAGACGATCGCGCCGCCCTCGGTCAAGGCCCCGGCAATCTTTTCGAGGGACCGCTTCTGCTCCTCCTCGGTATGGAGGAAGTCATGAAACCATGCAGCGCTTATCACGTCGTAGCGTTCCGGCAGGGCGTACTCAAGAAAATCACCCAGGTGAAAATCAACCCCCGCCAGGTCAGGATTTGCCCGTGCTTTGCCAATCAGGTCGGGGGACAGATCGATGCCGCTCACTGCATCGGCATAGGGCAGCACCTGTATCGTCGAATCGCCGGAGCCGCAGGCAACGTCGAGGGCCCGTCGGAAGGTCCGCCCTTGTGCCGCCTGCCTCAATCCTCCCGCAAAACATTCATGGACAAAGGCGTAATACTTCTCTGCGATGGCATTGTTCCGTTTGAAGGCGTCATAATCTTTCCAGTTGTCATCACCCATGGTGGTGGCTCCCTTGCCGGCGCGGATCAGGTTTCTGCCTTCCGGAACGTCCCGGTTGTGAGCATGCTACCATACTCCGCCTTGGTAAGGACAGATTTCTTCACGGGAGTGGAACGACCTCTACCCAGGTCCTGCGTTCCCTTCCCCCCTCCCTGGCTGGACTTAAAAGGGCGCGATCCCCCGGCTTCACTGGGTACACAGGGAAAACGAAGGACCGGCCCTTGCGGATGGAGATACAGCTGTATGCGCTCTCCTGACGGGGAAGGGTATTAGAAGCTGATTACCCCCACATCCGTGGGTGTACCAGCAGAGATGTTAAAAGGTTCGAGAAGAATAGCCCTTTGACCGAAGGTCGAAACCACTGCCCTGTACATGCCTGCCGGCAGACTGGTGCTCAAGGCGCCCCCGTCGGCCACTTCGAGGCACTTGACCTCGATCTCTTCCTGGCTGCCGCTCACAGTGACCGGCTGCCTGATGCTGATGGTCGCCTACTGTTCCTGATCGGGTCCCGGCATGAGGACGGGATTGCCTGTCACCGTTCCCGTCTCAGCGGCGGCAAGCAAAAAGCTGGCATCCACAATCGAGCCGGCAATTGTGACCACTTTTGCATCCTTGTAGTAGGGTGCGTTGCCGTCCTTATATCCTACAAGGGTGTAGCTCCCCGGTTCCACAAAGAGCTTGTAGTTGCCGTCGGCATCACTGACCGTAGCTGCCCTTACCGTTGGTTTCTCTTCCGGCATTGCCGCCGCACCGTCATATGCCTGAGCCGAAACGAGGACCCCCGTCTGTCCGGCGTTGCCCTGAATGATGGAGTACTCCAGAATATTCAGTACCTTTACGGTCGGTTTGAGGAGCCATTTGCCGCCTGCGCCGGCGCTCACGATGGATCGGGCCGCATCGAAATCGAGGACCAGTTCGGTGGTCTGATTGGCGCCGATATCGAAGCCTTTGACTATCTTTATGCCGGTCTGGAGCCCGCTTGGCACTTTCAGCTCTATCTCCTGTACGGGGATGCCCCTGTCGATGAAGTAGTTTGCGTAAGGGTGAGCAAGAGAGAGTATATTCACCGAGGTATCAGGGGTTGAACCCAGGATCAGCCGGACCTGTGTGTAGTGACCTGTGGCCAGAGTTGCGAGGCTGAGACTTTGCCGCACGCCGTTTACGAGATCGAGAAGGTTCACCGTTTTGTTCGGCGACGATAGGATGTCCCAGCGCTCCCCGTCCCGGCTCACGGCTACCTGCGCCACGGTAACGTAGATGGCCTGGTAGGTGGTTGCAGAGGCATCGGTAAGGCCCAATTTGAGGGTTCCCGTGGAAGAGGACGGTACCCCGCCACCTCCGCCTCCGCAGGAAAGAAAGAGCAGGGAGCAGAAAATCGTGAGCGCTGCCAGGGCAAAAGGCTTCATGATAATCCCTCCTCAGTTTCCATGCCTGCCCTGACCGTGGAAATGTCCTCCGCCCTTCCAGTCCCCTTCCTGCCTTTTGTAGGAGACGCTGTGGCCACGGTAGTCGTTGGGCCATCTATCAAAATGACGCTCCCTCTCCCAATCCTTCCAGTGCTTTTGCACCTGACCATAGGGAATCTTCATATGTCCTGGAGGCATCTTCCGGTAGCCGGGCGGTATATGGTGGATCATAGCCGGCACGGCCCTGTAGTCGGTAAACTTCCAGGGACCCCGGTAAGACCGCGCCCTGAACCAATGACCTTCGTGGGGACGATACCAGTAGCCGCCGTAGAAGAAGAGGTCAACGGCGATGTCAGGGGCAAAATAGACATAACTCGTTCCGGGCACCACCGCCATTACCGGCGGGCCGACCACCATAAGAGGCGGAGGGGGTGCGAAGAACCCTATGTTTACGTTCACCTCGGCGATGCCCCAGACAGGGAATATCCCCAGCAGGAAGAAGGGAAGGAACAGACGAAATGATCTCCTCATGGCGAGCCCCCTCCTCTTGTCCCTCATTTCTTCTTTTGTGTATCATCATAGATCAGGCCGCCCACGGCTCCTGCTGCGGCTCCAATGGCCGTGCCCATCAACACATGGCCGCCCGCAATGGCCGAGATTACTGCACCTGTACCTGCACCGATGGCTCCGCCGCTCAAGGTCCGCTGTTGCGTGGTGGACATGTGAGAACATCCGGATACCATCGCGATCAACACTGCCACTGCTACCAACATGGTCGCTTTCTTCATGCCATTCCTCCTTTTCCTGGGTTCTGCACATGGCAATACAATAAACATGCCAAGATGCAACTCATTGTAATAATAGTAAGATTGCGATAGGTTATCTCTTAACTGTATGGATATTCCTACATGGGCTCGCCCTTCAAACGGACTGGAAACAGAAGATGCTTCGGAGATACTTCGTTGAAAAAACTAGGGAAATGTTAGTGCAGGGAAAAACATACACTACCTTTTCTTGAATGTTTCAGGTTTAAGATCATGCTTTTTGAGGAGTGCATAGAGATCGGCCCGGAACTTGCCTGCCATTTCTGCCGCCTTGCTTACATTGCCCTCTGCTGCCTGGAGGATCCAGATCAGGTAGTCTCTCTCGAAATCGTCCTTGGCCTCTTTGAAAGGTTTCCGTCCCGCCGGGGAATGTCCTTTCATCGGGAGAATAACATCATCCGGTATGATCTCCCTGTTTGTGGTGGCCACCGCGTACTCCACTGTATTCTCCAGTTCCCGGACATTGCCCGGCCAGTCATGGAGCAGCAGCTTCTGTAGGGCTGCAGGGCTGAAGCCTTTCACCTTTCTTCCCATCTTTACCGAGGTCTTCTTCAGGAAGTTCTCGGCAAGGGGGATAATATCCTCTTTCCGTTCCCTTAACGGGGGTATGCGGACGGGGATGACATGGATCCTGTAGAAGAGATCTTCCCGGAAAGTCCCCTTCCTGACTTCTGCTTCGAGATCCTTATTGGTGGCTACAATCAACCGGAGGTCCACGTCGTAGAGTTTCTCACTTCCTAAGGGGTGGAACTGTCTTTCCTGAAGCACCCGGAGAATCTTTGCCTGAAGAGACAAGGTCATATCTCCTATCTCGTCCAGAAGAAGTGTTCCACCATGGGCCTGGGCAAGGAAACCCCTGGAATTCTTAACCGCACCGGTAAAGGCACCCTTCTCGTAGCCGAAGAGCTCGCTTTCCAGTAGTGTTTCAGGTATGGCCGCACAGTTGATGGCAACGAAGGGCCCATCTTTTCTGGTACTGGCGAAGTGAAGAGCCTTCGC
>CAYOYU010000171.1:0-3612 GCA_964408265.1 uncultured Syntrophorhabdaceae bacterium | reverse complement strand
AGCGCGAGGACGGACTGCATCTTATGGCTCCTGGCTATGATACCGGGGAAAGAGTATCGTTCCTCTAAGAGCCCTTCGAGCCGCTTCACCTCGGAATGGAGCCGGCGGTTTTCAAGCGCCCTCTCTATCTGGAGAAGAAGTTCGTCCTGGTCAAAGGGCTTGGTAAGATAGTTGAAGGCACCCATGCTGATTGCCTCAACGGCGCTCTTCACGCTGCTGTGGGCCGTAAGAATGATAACCGGCATTTCAGGGTTTATCTGGTGGAGTTCCTGCATCAAGGTTATCCCATCCTTTCGCGGGAGCCTCAGATCAACCAGAGACAGGTCAAAAGCCTCGGTTTTCGCCTCTGCAAGGGCCTTTTCTTCATCGCCCACGGCCGTCACTTCATAGTCCGCCGACTGAAGAATCATGCTCATCAATTCCAGGAGATTCCGATCATCATCAACAATGAGTATTTTCCCCAATGTCATTCTCTACCTCATGAGCTTCTTCTTTTTCTGTTCCATTTCGACATCCACCTCTTTCGACCTTTCGATTACGTCGAGAACACCGATCCAGGTTTTTGCCTGAGGTACGAGAGGACTCTGCGGATATTCCTTCGCCACCCGCTGAAACAAATAGATCGATTTTCTGTAATCCTTCTTCGGATATTTCTGGCTCGCATAGATGAGGCCCATATTGAAGAGGGCTTCATCGCCCGGCGATTTCCCTTCGCAGAGAGCGGCTATATTCTGGTTGATCTTGAGGCTGCCCTCGAAGTCACCTCGGGCGAATGATTCTCCTGCCCTCTGAAGTTCTCCGGAGAATCTGCTTCGGTGCAGAGAAGCGCATCCTGACAGGAGAAACAGGATCAGACAGGCAAGAACACCGTAAAGATACTTCCTTTCACCACTTCGCTTTCTACCCAAATCTTTCCTCCATGGGCGCGGACAATATGTTTTGCCATGGCCAGGCCAAGACCCGTCCCCCTTGCTCTGGCCGCGCCCCCGGTCTGTCCCTGTTGGTATTTTTCGAATATCACCGCACGTTCTTCTTCCGGAATTCCCGGTCCCGAGTCGGCCACCGCAAACTCCAGACCTCCCGGACTGGATTTCAGGGATAACTTAACATGGCCCCCTTCGGGTGTAAACTTCAAGGCATTCCCCAGGAGGTTCCGGATGACCTGAAGGATTCTTTCTCCATCCATCATGACCGCCGGGCAGTCTTCGGCCAGGTCCAGTTGAAGAGATATCGTTCTGGCCACCGATAGGGGCTCCATTTCCGTCGCTGCCTTTTCCAACAGGGGGTTGACCGTGCCGGAGACATACTCAAAGTCGAATAGACCGGCTTCCATCTTGGACAGATCGAGAAGGGAATTTACGAGCTTTATGAGCCGGTTGGACTCCTCGGTGACGATAGCAAGGACTTTCTCCTTTCTTTCCCCGTCCAGTCGGTCTGCACTCTTCTGGAGCAGGTTTATCCCGGCTTTGATCGCCGTGAGAGGGGTACGCAACTCGTGGGCCATGAGAGAGAAGAACTCCGATTTCATCCTGTCCATTTCTCCGAGTTTGCGCCCCATCGCGTCGAATGCCCGGTCAAGCTCGCCGATCTCAGGGGGAGAAGAAAAATTGAGCGGAGTCTCGAAATTGCCCTCCGCAATCTCCTGGGTCTTCCTCTTCATAGCGGCAAGGGGCCTGGTTATGCTTCGCGTGATGGCAAAGGCGATGAAGATACCCAGGAGAAAGGAGAAAGCAGCCATTCCAAGGGCCACCCTCAATGCTCTGGTACCGGCTGTTGCCAGCCGTTCAATTCTACCCTTCGTGTCGTCGTGGACATAGATTTCCAGATTCCTGAGTTCCTTGATCATGGCTTCCACAGCCTTTTCTTTTTCGGCTCTGTACCAGTCGGGGGGGTAGTCACGGGGAGATGCGACACGCTTTGTCTCCTCATCGACGAGTCTCCTGTAGCGAGCATGTTCCAGTCCAATGCCGTCCAGTATCTCCCTGCTGCCGAGGGTGTCGGCTATGGTAGCTGCTCCGTTGAGATATTTTGCAAAGTCCTCTCCTGCAGAAACATAACGGTTGTACAGTGCATAGTCCTTTGAGATGAAGTACTTCTTTTCGTAAGAAACTTGCGATAGCAGTGCAGCGCTCAGCTTTTCCTTGTATTCAACCATCCGTTCACCAACATCGAGCATATACGTGGTTGCGCCGTTGAACTGGTTCAGCTTTACAAGGGAATAGAGGCCCACCGATATGGTAACGACAAAGAGCGCGACAAAGCCTATGGTCAATCGCGCGAGTACACTCAACCTGGAGTAACCGAGCATCACATCTCCTTCTGGCATCTGACTTGTCCCCTCCATTCTACCACTCCGCCCCTTCAAAAGATAATCAGCCCCTCATGGAAGCCGTAGAAGGCCCTTATTATTCCTGTAAAGCAGGATGGTCCGGATGGCCCCGGTCTGGCCTGGCGGTGACATTCAGGGAAGCCCCGTGTTTGGTCGCGGAAAGGAGTTGGAGCGATCATTGCTTTGAATTGTTGGAAGTAGTCCGGGGTTTGCCCGGCGTCGCGGCTGGTCCCTAATGCTTCTTCTATTCCATCCGTTTGAAGGTGATAATGCTTCGGGTCATACCCTTGTCAGCCCAGTTGGGCATAACGCGCCAGGGGGTGAGGACTTGAAGGAGGTCGCCTTCCACCTTGAAGGACCGTGACTGTTCAGTGCCCACCCATGCCGGATTCCAGGCCACGTCCACGCTTGTGATCCACCTGTCCCCTTCCACGCGGTATGTACCCGTGTAGGCAATCAGGGTATCCAGCAGTCCCGCTTTCTCCCCGTTGGTTTTCGCAGGCTTGCGCTCGCCCGCGGTCAGTACGAAGGAGACATAGGACCCTGGGGTGAAGATCACGTAGCCCTTCGGGTTTGTGCCCATGGGCGGGAATTTTGTGCCTGTGGTCTGAACCTCCACATCGTAGGAAACCAATCTCCATACGCCCTGAAGCTGTGTCCCGCCGTCAGCGAAGCAAGGCTGCACCGCAGCCATAAGCAAAACCAAAACAATGAACCACTTAAGTTTAATCATGGTGTCCCTCGATCCTGCGTCCTCTCTACTGGGTGTACCAGAACTTGCCGGAGAGCGGCCTGATGATCTTCAGCTCGCCCCGGTTGTCGAAACTCACCTCTTCCGCCACCGAGGACTTCTCTTCATGCTTGATGTTGGTGGCGTAGATGCGGCCTGTGATGGTCACATCGTAGGTCACCCGGTAGGCATCGCCTTCGCCCACGGCCACGTTGAAATTGGAGATGTTGTAACGCAGTTCGTCGAAGACAGTGTACATGTTCCTCAGGTTACCCTGGAGGTCATTGAGGCTCGTGCCGTCGCCTGCTGTCCACTTGCTGCTGATGTAGCTCATCACCACCGAGTCATTCTTCGATTCGTAGGCGTTCTTGAATTCCTGGTAGAAGGTGCGGACCTGTTCGATGGGGATCTCCACCGGCTGCCCCGCAGGCGCCGAGCCGGGCCTGCGAAGCTTCAGGTTCCTCACCATCTCTTTGGCGAAATAGAGCCTGTTTTCGTATCCCTGCAGGTTCACGAGGACGACCTTTCGCCTTGCCTCCGAGAGGCCTTGGTC
>CAYOYU010000170.1:1918-10842 GCA_964408265.1 uncultured Syntrophorhabdaceae bacterium | reverse complement strand
AATGCGCGCCCGCCGTGACTCGAACACGGAACCTACGGATTAGAAGTCCGTTGCTCTATCCTAGTTGAGCTACGGGCGCGTGGAGTCTATTATATCGGTTTTGGCCTTCCCTTTCAAGGAAATCCTGTGTTTGGAAGACCCCAACCCACCCTTACGGCAGAGCCGTTTTTCATGCCGAAGCAGGGCAGGGTCCCCCTGGCGCGCTTCCTCACCGGTATCTTATTATCAGATATAGCGTTGCGGCCCATAGAGCTAGGGAGACTGCGTTGGCAGCAATGACTGGAGGGTCCTTAATGGCGATGCCGTAGACAAACCAGAGAACCACTCCCACGGCCATCATGCAGGCAGTCCACACGGAGATGTCCCTCGATTCCTTCAGCTTTATCAACCGCACCAACTGGGGAATTCCGGCAAATGTGGTCAGCGCAGCCGCCACAAAGCCGATGTACTGGTAATAGCCTTCCATGGGTCCTCCGTGCCGGTGAATAGACTCGAATGTGTCCGGCAGGAGCCACAAGCGTGTGCCCGGTGTAGAATCTGCATGACTGCCGGACCGTTGTCGGAATCAACAGCTATACTCTAATACAGGAACAGGTCTCTTCGCCAGTTGTGCTTTTCCTGAGTGCGGTGCATAATAGAGTCGGACAGATAAAAGCGACAAGAACCGGAGGAGCAATTCCATGACCCAGGCGTCAGCAGTGATCACCTGCCCTTACTGCAACAGGGAGATACCTCTCGACGAGGTCCTCACCCATCAGATCAGGGAGAAAGCCCGGAAAGAATTCAATGAAGAGATGCAGAAGAAGGACCTTGAACTGAAGGAAAAAGAGAAAAGCCTTCTCCAGAAAGAGTCCCGCATGGATCAACTGAAGAAGGATCTGGAGAAGCGCTCGGAGGAGATGAAGGAAAGCCTGGAAAAGGATTTCCAGCAGAAACTGGCAGCGCAGAAAAAGAGTGCCGAGGAGGCTGCCCGGAAGAAGGCGCAGGAGGACCTGGCCCTGGAACTGAAGGATCTTCGGGGGCAGGTCGAGGAAAAGTCGAAGCAACTGAACGAGTCAAAGGCACAGGAACTGGCCTTAAGGCGGGAGCGTCAGAAGCTGGAGGAAGAAAAACAGAACCTTGAACTCGACGTTGCCCGCAAACTTGATGCCGAGCGGCAGAAAATCAGGGAGGAGGTCACCCAGCGGGTCGGGGAGCAGCATAAACTCAAAGACGCGGAGCGGGATAAGCTTATCGATGATATGAAAAAACAGATAGAGGAGTTGAAGACCAAGGCGGAACTCGGTTCGCAGCAGCTCCAGGGCGAGGTCCTTGAGCTGGAGCTTGAAGAACTCCTCAGGCAGCACTTTGTCCACGACTCCATTGCGCCGGTTCCCAAGGGTATGAGGGGAGCGGACGTGATCCAGCGGGTCTGCAGCCCCAATGGGGAAAGATGCGGGACCATTATCTGGGAATCGAAGCGGACCAAGGCCTGGAGCGACAGCTGGATCGACAAACTGAAGGAGGACCAGCGGGAAGCTAAGGCGGACGTGGCAGTCATCATTTCTACGGTGCTTCCCAAAGGAGCTTCGGGCCTCATTCAACAGGTGAACGGCATCTGGGTGGCAGACTATACACTCGCTGTGGGCATTGCCATGGCGCTGAGGTCGGGTCTTATCCAGGTGGCCTCTGCAAAGTCGAGTCTCGTGGGAAAAGGAGAGAAGATGGAGATGCTCTACGAGTATCTTGCCGGTCCCGAATTCCGCCAGCAGATAGAAGGGATAGTCGAGGCCTTCGCGACGATGAAACTGGATCTCGATGCCGAGAGGCGCTCCATGGAAAAGATATGGGCAAAGAGGGAGAAGCAGATAGAACGGGTCGTAAGAAATACGGGGCGCATGTACGGCAGTCTCCAGGGGATCATAGGCAGCACGCTTCCCGAACTGAAAGCTTTGGAGATGAAAGCGATCGGCGAATGTGATGAATAGGGCCCAGACGGAGAGGCAAGGATGAAACTATTTTCATACATGGTGAAGGATGACGCCGGGTGCTCGCCGAATCCCTTTTGGGGTTGCTGCACCCTGGCGAATGGCATCCCCCTGATCCGGCGAAAGGCAGAGGCTGGGGACTGGATAGTCGGTCTCGTTTCCAATGACGGCGGCTATGGGGTGATTTATGCCATGGAGGTGGATGAGGTTATTCCCTACGAGCAGTACTTTCGGGAAAGCCGGTTTTTTGGAAAGATCCCTGACTATACGAAGGATGAGGCTGTCTGCAGGTGCGGGGACAATATCTACAAACCCATGCGAGGCGGTGGGTTCCGGCAGCTCCTGTCCATCTACTGCGATGGATTGAGCCAGAACGTGGGGAAGACTAAACATGACCTGAGCGGAAGGAATGTCCTTGTGGCAAGGAGGTTCTACTATTTTGGCTCAGAACCGGTTCGTCTCCCCGAAAACCTGGGGGTCCTGGGGGTCCGCAGGGGGTACAAGTCCAGGTTTTCGAAAGAAGTCGTCTCCGCGTTCATCCGTTTCATCTCCTCCAGGACGCCCGGCGTCAATGCGCCGCCGACATCCTGGCCCCGGGATGATGAATCCTGGAAAGCTGCACAATGACGGGCTCGTGGGGCACTTCCCGGACGTATCAGTTGCCGGATGGTGCCTGATTCTGTATACCGTCCATGGCAGCCCTGATCTTTTCCGCCCACACTTTGAAGGCGTCTTTGGCTGCTCCCAGGCTTGTAAACCTCTCGGTAAACCCTGCAGAGCGTTCGTCAACGGCAACCGCGATGACATCACTGGTTGTGGAGTCGAGGACCATGAATTCCGCTCTCGTTCCCCCTGAACCCGTCCAGGTGCCGGTTGCACCCTTTCGTATGAGGCTCATGCCCAGCCCGATGGGAAGTATGGAACTCACGGCGCTTCGGCCCGGACTGCTCTTCTTCACGCCGGTGATGGCGATCTTGATACGGACTACGTCAGGAGCGGCTTCTGTAACGAGGGGGTATTTGTCTTTCATGGCTGTCACAAGTTCCTGGTTGAAGGCATCCTGAAGTTCCTTCATCTCCTCTGCATCGATGCCTTTATCCTCGGAGTCGTCGGCAAAGTAGAAGATTACGCTGTCTATCATGAGCCTCTTGTACTTCTTGAAGTCAACGCCCGGCTTCACCCAGCGTTCCTTGGCTCCATCCTTTGGCCCCGGTTGAAGGTTCTTGTAATAGTCCCCCAGGAACCCGGAATACTTGGAATCTGCCGCGTATCCTGCCGATGCCAGCAACGCCGCTGCGAACACCACTATTATGAATACTCTTCCTGACCTTCCCATAACGCCTCCTTCATGTGTGAGTGACCCACCCTTATCCTAAGGGTGCAGGGGAAATTATAGCCATATTCCGCGGTTATATCTAACATTAATTTTGAGCCGCTTGAGGATTACCCTTTGAACCCGAGGCGCGTGGCGGCGATATTCTCTATAGTCTTGACAGGGGTTGCACCCAGGGGCGAGACTATAAGCTTGAGGGCAGGCAGGAATTCAGCATCCTATAAACAATGCGTTTCACGACACTTAAGAATATGGAGGAGGAGAATATGGCTCGGATCTTGACCTTCCTGCTGGGATGCATGCTCATAGCTTTCGTTAACGCAGTCCAGGCCTCCGAGGATAAGAAGGCGGATATACATGCACAGAATGCGGAGTTGGCGAAAAAGGTGCAGAACCCCATATCGGACCTTGTCAACATCCCCATTCAGAACAATATCAATTTCGGGTATGGGTCGAGAAACCGCACCCAGAATATCATGAATTTCCAACCCGTCGTCCCCGTAAATATCAACAAGGAATGGAACGTTATAGTGAGGACCGTTATCCCTGTCGCCGATGATCCCGAGCCTGACAGGAAGTTTGGTCTAGGGGATGTGCAGATATCTCTGCTCCTTTCCCATGCCAACCCGGGTAAGTTCATCTGGGGTGTGGGTCCGATCTTCCAGTTTCCCACTGCCACCGGCGATTCGCTGGGTCCGGGTAAATGGGCTGCAGGACCAACGGCAGCGGCCCTTATCATGAGAGGGCCCTGGGTTGTAGGTGTCATCGCCAACCACCTCTGGTCCTATGCGGGTGAGGGTAGCAGCCCTGATGTGAGCCAGTTTCAGGCCCAGCCCCTGATCAACTATAACCTGCCCAGGGGGTGGTATCTCACCGTATCGCCCATCATCACGGCCAACTGGAAGGCGGACCGTGCGGGGGACCAGTGGGTCGTTCCCCTGGGTGGCGGTATAGGGAAGGTGTTCAGGATCGGAAAATTGCCCTTTAACGGATCCCTTGCAGTTTACAGTAATGTGGTGAAGCCGGAGAGCGGACCGGACTGGAGCATCCGGGCACAGATAGGCCTTCTTTTGCCCAAGGCACTCTTCGATTAAACCCTTTCCGGGCATAAAATAGACAGAGTGTCAGGTTTACGGACAGGTTCTCCCGAAGGAAGACTCGAAAAAGAATGCTATCTGTGTTATATTAAAGAATCAGAAAATTAAACCAGGATGGGTCCTAAACTCATCCGGTGTGAATGGAAGCTCAATAACTCTGCCGGCTATCCCGAGAAAGATGGTTTAAAAAGAAAGTAATGGGCGATTTCGTGTGCCCGCTTAACACCCTTTTTTAGGCAAAAGGGTATTCGCACTTGTGGGGTTGAGAATGACAATAAAGAATGCTACCGGAATCAAGGAAGTGATGGATTTAGGGATAGAAGAGGAGTACCTTGCAATTGATGAAATTCGTGGTTTCCCTTCCTATAACATCCTCTCCTCTGAGGATATAGAAGATGCTTCCGACTTCCTTTCCAGGCCTCATATAGACATAGAGGTACATGAAGAGGAGAGCCCTGAATGGGAAGAAGCCGAGAAGCTGCCGTCCGAACGAACTGAGAATATAATATGGGCCTACCTGAAGGATATCGGGCACATACCACTCCTCACGGCTGAAGAGGAACACCGGATAGCGAAGAAGCTGGAAGAAGGCCAGAGAAGGGCAAAGAATATCTTATTCGGGTTGTCCCGGGGAGTGGAAGAACTCCTGGACGTGGGTAGTCAGTTGAAAGAAGAGGCCGTAAGCATAACCGATGTGATCAGTATTGATGAAATGAACTATTCCCAGAAGGATGAGGAGAAGTACAGGAAAAGGGCCATATCCGCCATAGAAGCCATAGGCGCCCTTCATTGGAAGAGGGAAGAGATAGAGAAGAGCCTGGCGAAAGCGGATGGACCGGGCAGGAAGGGGTTGAGGGCTGAACTGAAGTCGGTGGAGAGTAAGATGGAAGAATCTCTGCTCAATCTCAACCTCACCAAGAAGGTTCTTGTAGAGATCATCAAGAAGATAGAACGACAGACGAAGCAGATGGAAAATGGCGATGCCAACCTGGCGAGAAAGAAACTGGCAGAACTCAACGCAATTGACAGCGGACTGAAGGCCGTCAAGAACAAGCTCGTCAAGGCAAATCTGCGGCTTGTCATCAATATTGCCAGGAGATACATGAACAGAGGGCTCTCTTTTCTCGACCTCATCCAGGAAGGGAACATGGGTCTCATGAAAGCTGCCGACAAATATGACTACCGGAAGGGCTACAAGTTCTCCACATACTCGACCTGGTGGATCAGGCAGTGTATAACCCGGGCGATTGCGGACTATGCACGAACCATCAGGATACCGGTCCACATACTCGACACCACCAATAAGATCAGCAAGGCGAAGACAATCCTCCTCCAGGAGTTGGGGAGAGAGCCCAGCCTCGAGGAGATTTCATTGAGGGCAGAGTTTCCCCTGCAGAAGGTCAGGAAGATCATGAAGGCCACCAGGGGAACCGTGTCAATCGAAAGCCCCATCGGAGAAGATGACTCCAAGCTTGGCGATTTCATCACCGACCCCCGGGCGGCCTCTCCCTTTGCCGAACTGGTAGGCACGTCCCTCAAGGAAGAGGTGGGAAGAGTCCTTTCAACCCTTACTCCCAGGGAGGAGAAGGTTATCAGGATGAGACTCGGCATCGGTGAGAAGACCGATTATACCCTGGAAGAAGTGGGCAATGTCTTTGGACTTACCCGGGAACGTATCCGTCAGATAGAGAACAAGGCCCTGAAAAAACTGCAGCACCCCTCCAGGCGAAAGATTCTGGAGAGCTTTCAGGAATAGAAGAACACAGGTCCGGTCTGCCGGTGAGCACGATCATTGTAGATATCGACAACACTCTTTGGGATTTCGCCAGCGTCCTTTATCAGAGGATGCGCGCGGTAAACCCTTCCGTTACGCCGCCGCAGGAATGGCATATCTTCGATTTCTTCAAGACCTACATATCGACAGAAACTTTCCTTGAGATTATCAAATCCATCCACGTGGACCAGGACCATTTCCTGCCCTTCGGTGATGCCCGATCCTTTCTTTCTTCCTTGAAGGCGCTGGGTTTTCATATCATTATCGCAAGTCACAGGGAGGAAGGGACCTATGAGGTGACGGCGAAATGGCTGGAAGAGAATGATCTTGTATATGATGAACTCCATCTGAGTTATGACAAGACGGTCCTTTTCGACGACTGCGCGGCAGTGATTGACGACAGCCCCTTTGTCCTTGAGAAGGCGAAAGAAGCCGGCGTCATGGGACTCGGACTGAGGATGGCATGGAATGAATCTGAAGAGTATCTCCTCTTTGAGAGCCTCACGGAGATACTCGGGTTCCTCGAGAAACAATGTCACCTGACCCTGCCTTCGGGTCGAGGGTGACGGACAAAACATCATCCCGCCTTCTTGTCCGGCGTTTTCATTATCTTCCCATCGGTCAGTTTAAAGAGCAAACAGGTGGAAACGGCGTGGGTATAGAGCAAATCGTCACGATCCACCATGTCTGCCTGGGCCAGTGCTACTCTCGATCCCCTGTGAATGATGCTGCCTATGCATCGTATAGTGCCTGTTTCCATCGAGATGGGCCGAAGGTAGTTTGTCTTGAGTTCCAGCGTTGTGTACCCGGTGCCTGCCGGCAGAGTAGAATGAACCGCATAGCCCACTGCTGCATCAAGAATGGCACACTCGATGCCGCCTTGAACCACTCCGAAGCGGTTGTAGTGGTATTCGGCGGGGTCAATTTCAAAAACCACGCGCCCCTCAGCCATCTCGGTCACCCGGAAGTTCACCAGTTCCCAAACGGGTGGGGGCGGGATACGCCCCTCCTTCATCTCACGAAGTAGATCAAGACCGCTCATACCGAAGGCGGTCTGCGAATCGATTGCGGGATGCTCCCAGGTTACTGTCCTTCTGCCTTTGCCTGTACGGGTGCTCATAGGGGGTGAACCTCCTCCGTCTAATTGTCCCTGGGCTGCCTGTTAAACCCATTGCATATGCTATAGCTTATCCCAGGGACACAGAATTTGCCAGGGATGAAGAGGGTTCGTTGAATCCAGGGCTTTGTTGAAAAGAACTGCCTGTAGATATTATCTTAAAAGTGATGGCTTGCAATAGACTTTTGCTTCGTGAACAGAGGATGGGAGAATGACTCATGCAGTGAGCTATTTCATAAGCGTCTGGTTGAAGTTCTTCTTCCTTTTCACTCCCTTTTTTGCTCTATCAATGTTCCTGAGCATGACCAGGAGCTACAGGGAACCCCAGCGCCGCAGACTCGCCTTGCAGGTCAGCGGCGCTGTGAGCATTTCCTGCCTGGTTCTCTTCTTCTTCGGCAATGTGATTTTTTCGCTCTTCGGGATTACCCTTGATGCCTTCCGTGTTGGGGCCGGAGCCCTCCTGTTTTTGTCTGCCGTGGGACTTGTTCAGGCCAACCCGGCAACCTTAAGGCCCGGGCCGGAGGAGGATATAACAGTCGTCCCTCTGGCTATGCCCATTATCGTCGGTCCGGCTACCATCGGTACGCTCCTTGTTCTGGGAGCAGAGATAACTGATCCTTTCCTCAAGGGTCTTGGCTGTGTTGCCCTCCTTCTTGCAGTCATGAGCGTTGGCGCAATCTTGTTTCTGTCGTCATTCTTTGAAAGGGTGATGGGAGGAAAAGGGCTCAACATTCTCAGCAAGATGACCGGTCTGATTCTTGCGGCACTTGCTGCTCAGATGATCATGGTGGGGGTTCAGCACTTCATCCGGGTCGGAAAATAGAGGAGAGTCTCCGGGGTCTTTAGTTATCATCCCCGATTGAGAGGAATAGATCGAGCCGTTTCCTGAAAGACCCTGAGCAGGGAACGTGGAACCTGCCGAGGTACGGGATGAGCCTATTTTCCCAGGAAGACCGGTTTCCGCTTCTCCAGGAAAGCCCGCGCTGCTTCCTGATGGTCCTCTGTTTCCGACAGCAGGGACAACTGTGATGAGATATAGTCAAGGTGGGACCGGAGCGTGTTTGTCTGTCCCTGGTAGACGGCCCGTTTCATCATGCGAACCGCTAGGGGTGGTTTTGCCGCTATCTTCCGGGCAAGCGTCATCGTCTCCGCCATGAGCTTGCCGTGAGGAACCACCTTGTTGACGATCCCCAAAGAAAGGGCCTCCGGCGGTTCGAGGATATCGCCGGTGAGGAGAAGTTCAAGGGCTTTGGAAGTTCCCACGAGGCGTGGCAGGAAGTAAGCTCCGCCATCCCCTGGAACGAGACCCATCATGATATAGGATTCGGCGAGTCTTGCCTTATCCGAACAGATGCGCAGATCGCACATGATTGCCATGTCCATGCCGGCACCCATGGCGGCACCATTGATCGCCGCGATGACAGGTTTGTCCATATCCTCGAGGGTGAGTACGATCCGGTGGACTCCGTCCCAGAGGAACCTTTTCATGTCCCAGGATTTCAGCCTTCCCTCCGCCATATCCCTGATATCCCCGCCGGAGCAGAAGGTGTCTCCTTTCCCGGTGATGACCACTACCCGTATCTCGTGGTCGGCCTTCGCCTTTCCACTTTTCTAAAATATCCGCTTTTATTTCTTC
>CAYOYU010000170.1:0-1908 GCA_964408265.1 uncultured Syntrophorhabdaceae bacterium | reverse complement strand
GCCTTGGCCTTTTCCAGATATTCTTTCCAGAGAGTTATCATTTCGGGGCTGAAGGCATTTTTGGCCTCCGGTCTGTTCAGGGTGAGGACGGCAATGTGGCCGTCGGTTTTGTCTACGTCGTAGAGAATATGGTCTTCGCTCATGGTAGGGTCCTCGCTTGAATTATTCTGAAAACAGGCTGTCTTTTCGTCCCTGCGGAACTGAGCGGGGACAGAACTCATTAGAGACCCATATGATGCTGCCTGTCAAGGAAATCTTGTGGAGCCCTATCGACGCCGAAGATGATACTGTGGAAGAAAACAGGTCCTGTTGTAAAAGCTATATGTCGGTCCGGCCGACCTGGTGAAGTTTCCCCCTTCACGATCCAAGGTTCCCGATCAGAACTGCTGCGTCCTTGATCCCCAGTTCTATCGCCATTCGCTTGCAATTCCTTTTTAGAACCCAGGCGTCTTTGAGCGTGAAGCGTTCACGCCTCACGATCTTATCTATGACCTTACGCTCTTCTCTCATCCATTTGAATTCCTTGAGTATGGCTGCTGTATATTGCGCCGGACTCTCCCAGTTCTCCATGAGGATCTGGACACTTTTCATGCCGGGAACGATGCCGTCACCGGTGAGAGGAGACACGCAGCCGATAGCCTCCCCCACGCCCCAGATCTCCCTATCTCCCCGTGAAACGAAGTAGGGCCTGGAGGAATGGGGGCTTGAGATACGGATCTTGCCTGTGCAGCCGCACACTAATTTGTCTTCGTGTCCCTCCATCCAACCCAGGCTATCGAGCATAACCCGGGGGTCTGCCAGCATACTGCCGCATCCCACGTGGCCGGCGGAGGACGAGAAAGGGAAGCACCATGAATAACCGAGCCTTCCCAATTTAATGCGAGTCTCGAAGTCCCCATCTCCTTCTACGCGGAACTGGACGCACTCTATAATGACGTCATCCTGGAGAGGAGGCAAACAGGCACGGGACACCCCCGTTGCATCGATGACGCGCTCGTAGTCGTCCAAATTGGGTTCAGAGCGGTCCACATGGGAGCCTTTCAGCAGGTCCCTGACAAGGGCGGGTTTGTCGATGGTCATCAGATCGGCCCCTAATGTCATGTTGTCTATGACTACATGGGAATGATGTTTGAGTATATATTCCGCCGGGTCGAGTCGGGCAGCGCTGACGAGATCCGTGAAAGCCCTCGACGTGCCCCAGGCGCAAGGCGTCAGTCCGCAACTGGTGCGGGGGTCTTTGTCGAAGACGTGAACGGTGTGACCTGTCTCCTGAAGTAGCCTGTAGAGGTATGCTCCGCTTATTCCTGCTCCCAATATTGCTAACTTCATCTGGTCCCCTGAAGTGATCTATTAAGTTTATTTTTTTTCTATCGATAATCTTACTATCTAAAAGGGGTGTGATCAAAATCAAATCTCACGGGAGGAGTTAATCGATAGATGAAAGTTCTGGTAGTAGATGATTTTGCCACGATGAGAAAGATTATCAAGAACGTGCTGAAACAGATCAGCATTGAAAATGTGGTGGAGGCCGAGAACGGGAAACATGCCCTCGCTACACTGAAGAAAGAGGAAGTAGACCTCATAATCAGTGACTGGATCATGCCGGAGATGACAGGTATTGAATTTCTCAAGGCCTGCAAAGACGACGACACCACGAAGTCCATTCCGTTCATCATGGTGACCGCAGAGGCCCAGAAAGACTGCATCATGGAGGCAATCAAGTCGGGCGTTGACAACTACATCGTCAAACCCTTTACCCCTGAAAAGCTTCAAGTGGCCATCGACAAGGCTATGGCCAGAGCAGCCAAATAACTATGAGGAAATAGGAGGTCAGAATGGAAGTTAAGTATATAAACCCCTTTGTTTCGGGCGCTCAGAGTGTATTCAAGACGATGCTCGGCATCGATG
>CAYOYU010000169.1:0-10899 GCA_964408265.1 uncultured Syntrophorhabdaceae bacterium | reverse complement strand
TATGACGAAAAGCAACGTTTTGAGAACAGTCCGGAACAGGTGAGACGCAAGGAACTTGAAGAATTCCTCGAGCCTTTTGATGACTATGGACGGCTGCGATATTTGCAGGACTACTCTGCCCAGGAAGAAGCCAAACCATTCCGTGATCCATCTACCGGTTGGAATCAATGCAGTATCGGGGACGATATGTTCCATGAGGAAAAGAAGAAGATCCTTAACAGGATAAAAGAAGAGGCAAAAGGGATAAAGAACTCGGGAGGGATGATCCCGAAGGAATTGAAAGAGAAATGGAAACGGATACGGGAAATGAAGAATACCGTGGGCGAGGACCTGGGTAAATTGGAATCGATTGAGGTACATGACTTTGATGGGGTCAAGGTCATCGAAACCACCTATTCTTCTCATTAACCGGAAGAACATAGCGTGCCATGGCAAATGATGATAGAGGCATGGAGAATATAGCAGCCGAAAGAATCAGGGATATGGGGGACCAAATCCGATATGCACGGAATGGACGGATACTGCCGCTTTCCCTGCAAGTCCGGGCGGGTATCCTGACCCTCCTTGCAATCCTTTTCCTGATGACCTTCTCCACGTTCCGCACTGCCTCTGCCGCCACCATCACCTACACCTACGACGTGAACGGCCGGCTCCTCAAGGCCGACTACGGGAACGGGAAATCCATCACCTACACCTACGATGCGGCGGGAAACAAGCTGAGTAAAGCGAGTGTGGCGCAAAGGAATGCTCTCACCGTGACCCTCACAGGCTCGGGCTCCGTGACTTCCTCCCCGCCGGGCATATCCTGCGGCGACACCTGCAGTGCTTCATTCGTCACGGGTACATCCGTTACGCTCAGCGCCTCTCCCAACATGGGGTACGTCTTCTCGGGCTGGTCAGGCGGCTGCACCGGCGTCGAATCCTGCGTCGTTGCCATGGACGGGGACAAGAACGTCACTGCCACATTCACGGCAGATTCCACCCCCCCTGCCACCTCCCCTTCCCTGCAGGCAGGAGACTACACCGGCATTCAAACTGTAACGCTTGCCGCAAATGAGGCCGCCACCATCTACTACACCATCGACGGCTCCGACCCCGTAGGGAGCGGCACAAGGATCAGGTATACCGGTCCCATCACTCTCAAATACTCTACCATCCTGAAATACTATGCCGTGGACCGGGCGGGAAACAGCGAAGAGGTGAAGACCGCCGTCTATACCATATCGGGTGTCTACTTTACCCTCAATGTGGTGAAGTCCGGTTCGGGCACGATCACGAGCAGCGTCTCAGGGATCGATTGCGGTCCGGCCTGCTCGGCATCCTTTTCATCGGGAACGAGAATGACCCTCACTGCCGCTCCCGGCTCAGGCTACGCTTTCAGCAACTGGTCTGGGGACTGCACGGGCACGGACCCTGTCTGCACCATCTTCGTGGATGACACAAAGAACGTGACTGCCGCCTTCATACCCGTTGTCTCCTTCTCGGGCACGATCAAATACTCCTCTAATCTCCCCATGGAGGGTGCATCAATCCAGGTGCTGGGCAGCCAGACGCTCACGACCACATCAAGCGTGGACGGCTCCTTTACCTTGTCCGGCATCCCCGCAAACAGGGACTTTGTCATCAAGATCACCAAGCCTGACTTTCTCGACGTCTACTCGGCCGTCCTGAACCTGTCGCAGGACAAGGCCGCCCCGACCCCCTATGTCCTTTACGGCACCGGTGAGGTTGCCTTATGGCAACCCTACTACCAGTCCTTCAGGGGTATGATCAGGGGCAAGGTAATCAACAAATATGATCCCGGCCAGGCCATCTCAGGGGCAACGGTCACCTGCACCACCACTTCTGGCAGCTGCAGGGTGGTCTACTCCAACGGTGCCGCTTTCGGCGGCACTTCAACTTTCTTCAACGGAATTTACATGGTCTGGGATTTGGAAGATAATGCGCAGGTAACGATCACTGCCGTTAAGCCCGGCTGGACATTCTCCTCGCCCCGTTTCACTGCCCATGCCAACAGCATAGGTGAAGGACCGATCCTCGCAGCCCCGCCGGGGAGCGAAGAGACGATTTCGCTTACGCCGGGATGGAACTTCATCTCCTTTCCCCAACTCCCCTCATCGCCTGCTCCGGTGGATACGGTCTTCGGGGGTCTATCCGCCAATCTCCGCATCGTCTGGGGATACGACAACGCGAACAAGACCTGGCTTAAGTATTCGCCTTCAGCCTCGACCCCGACATTGACCTCCATCGAGTTCGGCAAGGGGTATTGGGTCTACATGTCCAGGGAGGCTTTCATCAATATGACGGCCTGGGCACCGCCCGCATCTGCCAGGGTGAACCTGACGGGAGGCTGGAACCTCATCGGATACCACGGGACCAACAATAAAGACATTACCAATGGATTGGGCGCCTCCGTCGACGGGAGATGGATTCTCTTGTGGACCTGGGAGGGCGACCGGTGGTTCGGAAAGCATGCTGCCCTTACCCTTCCCGTGGACCCGCTCACCAGCCTCTCTCACGGCAGGGCATACTGGATAAAAGTCAACAGCGACGGAGACTGGACACAGTGAGAACCGGAAGAACGTCGCCACCCTTCACTCGACCTTTGCCCGGGCAGTCCTGACCTACGCCTTCCCCACATTATCTTTTCCCATGATTTTCCAGACGATTTCTTCCATTTCCGGAGTGAGGTGCAATCCCCCTTCGGGCTCCATGGCTTCGATCCGGGCGTCATAGACGTTCTCAAGCTGGGGGAGGATCATCTTCAGCTCCTGAGAGTTGGCAACCCGTTCATCTATGATACCGCGCTGCTCGGAAGCCCTTTCGAGATCCCTTTTGTCCATGGGGACCTGGTAAAGCAGATTGAGCAGCTTCATGAGCCGCACCATTCCGGAATAATCCTCCTCCAGGATCACATACTGGGGAAGGGAGACAATGAAGACAGCCACTTCCATTCCTGATTCCGCTGCTTCTTTTGCAATAAGGTTCGTAATCGTTGAGGGGCCCCGGTAGGTAATGGGCAGGACACCCGCTTTCCGGACCTCCTGGAGGGCATCTCCCCCCATGCCGTATCCGCTGACGATGAGCGGTCTCGTGTGGGGCACGGTATCGTACATGCTTCCCAGGAGGATGTATTTCCTGGCATTGAAAGCCTTAAGCAGCTTCATGACTGAGCTGATATAGTATTCCGCGTGGTTATGCGGCTCCAGGAGGCGAAGCAGGAGGAGGTCGTTCTGCCCTTCCCGTTTCACGTGGCGGACGGTAGTATTGGGAATGTTCATGCCCCTGATGCCGTCTTCAAGGTGGATAATCGGCCGGTATCTGGTGAAATCGTAGAAAAAACCAGGTTTGGCGAGGGTAGCCAGTTCCGTGCCCCCGAGTCCTGCAGAAAGCTCCTTCAGGACCAGGGTGCCCACATTGTTCACATCGATCCAGGGTCGAAGAATAGCCACAACATAAGGCTCGTTGCATTCGGGAACGGGGTCGCTCAACTGAAAAGCACCTATCCTCACCTTATATCCTCCTTGCCTCTTGCGATTTTTTCAAATAGATGTCCAAGACATTACCATAAGATGAATCGGTTGTGATTTCAAGCGGTCAGTCCTGCCTTCCCATCCTCTTCAGCCATCGGTAATGGGCTGCAATGCCTGCCCGGAACGATCTGTGCTCCGAGTATTCTACCCCGCGGTCCCGGCAGGCCTGCTCCACGATTTTGGTGATCGCCGGGTAATGGATATGGCAGATAGTGGGGAAGAGGTGGTGTTCAAGGTGGAAGTTCAATCCGCCCAGGGGCCAGCGCAGTATCCTGCTGGGCCTGCCGAAGTCGAGGGTAGCCTGGGCCTGATGGACTGCCCAGGGGGTTTCGATACGCCCCGTATCTTCCCGGGGCAACGGGAATTTGGCCATTTCCACACAGTGGGGCAGTTGAAACACGACGGCCATGGTCGTTCCCAGTATCACCACACCCACGATGTAGTAGAAAAGGACGGACAAAAAGGGGTGAAACATGAGTGGGATAAAGACGGCCCAGGTGAAGAAGACCGCCTTGCCGGCCACGAAGATGACCAAATCCGTCCGTTTGGGCCGCGGGAACCGGTGAGCCCCCAGGCGACCGGAACGGATTTGTTGAAAATCATTGAGATACTCCCATTTGATCGCCATAAGCCCGTAAAGCGGCCAGAGGTAGAGATGCTGCCACCTGTGGAAGGGCAGGCGTTTGTTGTGCGGCGACAGGCGCCCCAGGGGACTGATGTCGATATCATTGTCGTAACCTGTGATATTGACGAACCTGTGATGGATTACCGAGTGTTTCCAGAACCAGAGGTAGGAGCTGCTTCCCGCGAAATCCATCGACACTGCCGCCAGTTTGTTGATGAGGCGGTTCTTCGCGTATGCCCCGTGCCCCCCGTCATGGGCGATGTTGAATCCTATCCCGGCAGTGCAGAAGCCCAGCAGGATCGCAAGAGGCAGGGCCTCCCATACGGTCCTGGCAAAGAAGACGAGAAGCACGTAACAGGTTGCGAAAGAGGCGAGGATAATTGCCGTCTTCAGGTACATCTGCCACGTCCCCGTCTTCGGCTGCTGCCCTCCTTCCCTGAAGTATGCCTCCACCCGCTGCCGGACATCGGTCTCGAAGCTCTTGTCCTCGCCGAAATCGAGCTTCATGATCGCGGCCTGTGTCTGATCAGTATTTGCTGCAGATCTGATTTGGTTTTCCGCGCCTTGTATCATAAGAATTCCCACCCCTGTGTATATTCTCACCGTCAGGCCGGACGGGTTTCACAACCCGTCAATAAAAAATATAAGGAAGCATCATAGACCATGTCAACCCGCCCCGGCAGGCCCCGTGCGACGATATTCCCTGGGACCGCAGGGTGAGCGGAGGGGATGTGAAAACGGTTTGACAGGAATAGGTGAGGACGGTATAGTTGCTACAGAGAGCCGTTCATGGCCTCTCAATCCGGCGGGTGTCTGCGGCACCGGCAGAAGGAGGCATCCCATGCAAATCTCCAGCATCGTTCTTAAAACAGCGGGTTCCGTCTTGTTGGTGGGTTTTCTTCTGGTATCAATAGCCTGGTCGGCAGACCCTCAGGCCGCCTTCGGCCAGAAAAACCAGGGAACGAACGTTATGCAGTCTAAAGGTATTCCTGCTGCCGCCAAGGATGTGAAGCGTCCCGCAAAGCCATGCGAGCACGGTACCTTGGACGCCCAGGGTGTATGCCTCTGCGCTCCCGGTTTTGCCGGAACAAAGTGCGATTCCTGCGCACCCGATTACTACGGCTATCCTGTTTGTAAATACTGCAGTCCCGCCAAGTCCTGCAGCAGCCACGGCACGTGCACCACAACGGGTGACTGTGTCTGCACGGCCGGCTTTGCAGGCACCAAGTGCGACTCCTGCGCACCGGGCCACTACAACTGGCCCCTCTGCAGGTATTGCTCGCCTGCCAGCTCCTGCAGCGGTCACGGAACATGCACGCCCACTGGTGACTGCGTCTGTGAGACCGGGTACATTGGTGTCAATTGTTCAGTGAAGAAGTAGCAAATTCGCTGGTCCGTTAACAGGCCACATAGAAGCACGCAGCTCTTCGGTCTGGAGCTCCACGGAGAGCCAGTGTACACAGGAAAGTCGGATAACGAGTTTAATACCCTAATCTGGGGATAAAGCTGTCAAGAAATAGGCATCGGCCGGAGCGCCATTTGTTCCTGTCGCTTCTCGCCTGTCCTCCGAAGGGGGCCCCTGCACAAAAGCTGCGGCCCCTCTCCCGCCACAAGAACCTTACCATCTTTCCAGTATCTCGTAGCAGGGGCAATACCGGCAAAGAACCGTTTACAGTCCTCAGTTCTTGCGCCCCCGGGCAAGGCTGTGGGGCATGGGAGGCGGCAGGGGTTTCGCCGTGCAGTCCCTGAATCCTGCTTCCTCCATCCATCCAAGGATTTCAGAATCGGCAAAGACCCAGCCGTGCTCGGCGGTGAGGGCCATGTTGACGCCGAAGAGGGCGCTGAACTTGGGTTTTGTGTGGGTGCTGTCCGTCATCATGTCCATCACATTCACCACTCCGCCGGGATTGATGCTGTCATGGGCCTTCTTCAGCAGAGCCCTTATACTCTCGGGCGATTCCTGATGGAGCACCCCGAAAAAGTTGACCATGTCCATGCCTTTGGGGAAAGCGAAGGTCCGGTAGTCCCCGGCAAGGGTCTTTACCCGGTCCTTAAGCCCCTGTTGAGCTATCAACTCCTGCGCCACTGCAACCACTTCCGGCAGATCGAGGACAAAGCAGGTGACACGGGGATTCGCCTGGGCAATGAGCATGGAATAGGTGCCGGGTCCGCCCCCCACATCGAGGACAGTGCTGCAGCCGCCCAAATCGAGCTGACCCATCAACGCTCTGCCCATACCGAGCGCCCTGTAGTGCATGGACATGACAAATACCCTTGTCCGTTCGGGGTCTTCGCCGAGATGGATCTCCGGTTTCTCCACGGGCTTCCCAGTCTTGACCAATTCCTTCAGCCTCCCCCAGGCCTGGTATACGTCGCGGTTATACCGGATGGCGCCGGACAAATCAGCCGGAGAACCGGGCACAAGAAAAAGGCTGCTTTCCGGGGTGTTGGAGTAGAGTGGTCCGTCCTTGCTGAGGAGTTCCACTGCCACGCAGGCATCGAGAAGGAGCCTGGCACCCCGCTCGTCCAGGTTCAGGGCTAGTGCCAAAGCCTGCGCGTCTGCAGGCCCCATCTCGGCCAGTTTCCCGAATACCCCGAGGTCGGAGGCAGCAAAGAGCACGCAGGAATCATAGAAGGCAGATGCCATGCCTATTATGCGGTCCGGTCCATTCATCGTCTATCCTCCCCTGGTACTCTTAGTAGTATAAAGCTATCCCAACTCCTTCAGCATTATCAATGGAAAGTTGAGTAGTGGGTCATGACCCACTACTCAAAGTTAAGTTGAGCGAGAGCCGACCGTGGGGGGACCGGGCATCATGCCAAAACGTGGGCTTCGGAAATTATCTATGCTATAATAAGCTCGTGGAGAGTATGAGGACCATCCGGCAGAGCTTCAATGTAGCCTACAGCTTCCCGGTAATTTTCACGCGGGATGTCTTCGGTGAACAGAATAGGGAACTGGAACAGGTTCTGTCCCAATCCGGCCGGAAGCAGAACCTCATTCTCGTCGCCGTCGACTCCAATCTCATCGATTCCACTCCCGGTCTCCTCAGTGCCATGGAGCGATACGCACAGCGCCACCGCCACATTATGGAGTTCGTCGATTCCCCCTTCATTGTCCGGGGCGGGGAGGTCTGCAAGAATGACCCCCGGGAGGTGGAGCAGATTCAGTCCCTCACGGCAAAACACCACATATGCCGCCACTCCTTTATCCTTGCCATCGGCGGAGGAGCAGTCCTCGATGCAGTCGGCTATGCCGCGGCCACAGCACACAGAGGTATCCGCCTCATCCGCATGCCCTCCACGACCCTTGCCCAGAACGACGCGGGCATCGGGGTGAAGAATGGTGTGAACGCATTCGGGAGAAAGAATTATGTGGGCGCCTTCGCACCGCCCTTTGCCGTAATAAACGATTTTGACTTCCTCAAAACGCTCCAGCCCCGGGATATGAGGGCCGGCATCGCCGAGGCGATCAAAGTCTCCCTCATCAAGGATGCCGCCTTCTTTGACTACCTCTACCGGGAAAGGAAGAAACTTGCCTCCTTCGAACCCGAGGCCATGGAACAAATGATCGTGCGGTGCGCAGAACTCCACATGGAACACACCGGCGGCCAGGGAGACCCCTTCGAGTACGGCGCCTCGCGGCCCCTCGATTTCGGACACTGGTCAGCCCACAATATCGAGGAACTCACCCAGGCACAGGTAAGACACGGCGAGGCCGTGGCCATAGGCATTGCCCTGGATTCGCTCTATTCCCATCAGACCGGAAGGATCAGCGAGCTGGAACTGAAAAAGATATTCCTCACCCTCGAGGACACGGGCTTCGAACTCTACCACTGGGCGCTAGGCTGGATGGACATTGACAGGGCCCTCAAGGCATTTCAGGAACATCTCGGCGGAGAACTGACCATTACACTGCTCGACGGTATAGGCAGAAAGAAGGACGTCCACGAGATAGATGTGCCCATGCTCCGGAAATGCATCGAAATCCTCTCAACAAGGAAGAAAGTCAAGGAGGTTGAAGATGGGCGGACCATACAGCCCCATGAACGCGAAGGAGATACTTGAGCTCTATTTTATAGAGAATCGTGCGAGGATACTCGACATCGCCTCATTCCTCGACCGCATCGACAGGTACGAAGGGACTGAAGAGGCAAAAGCCGACTTCCGGTACAAGGCCTTCCTCGAAGCAATGAAACTTATCCTCGGGAAAGAAGGGGAACGAACAAAGGCCCTGCAGATGATCTTCAGCGACCATTCTACTGAACCTCTTGAAAACGCCGCGGGATTAAAAGCCTTCGGCGCATGGGAAGGAGCATTCCATGAAGGTGATTGACCCTCACATCCACATGGTCTCCCGGACCACGGACGACTACCTCAACCTCGCCATAGGCGGCATTCACACCGTCACGGAGCCTGCATTCTGGGCAGGCTACGACAGGACCTCGGCGGACAGCTTCCGCGACTACTTCTCACTTCTCACCATCACGGAGCCTGCGCGGGCCGCAAGGTTCGGAATCCGCCACTATTGCTGGATCGGCCTCAATTCGAAGGAAGCTGAAAACCTCGCGCTTGCCGATGAGGTGCTGGCCATCATCCCCGAATATCTTCCCCGGCCCACGGTCCTGGGGCTCGGCGAAATCGGCCTCAACAAGAACAGCCGCAACGAGATCAAGGTCCTGGAACGGCAGCTCACCATGGCCGCAGAAAGAGGTGAGCTCGTCCTCATCCATACGCCCCACCTCGAGGACAAGCTGAAAGGAACCAGGATCATCATGGATATGATCCTGAGCGATTCGCGCATCAAGCCCTACCGTGTGCTCATCGATCATGCCGAGGAACATACCATCGCCGAAATCAAAGAAAGGGGGTTCTGGTTCGGCCTTACCCTCTATCCCCATTCCAAGGGCAGTCCTGAGAGGGCCATCGACGCAGTGGAAATTTACGGGCCCGAGCGCCTCT
Organism: uncultured Syntrophorhabdaceae bacterium; assembly: GCA_964408265.1. Classification (GTDB taxonomy): domain Bacteria; phylum Desulfobacterota; class Syntrophorhabdia; order Syntrophorhabdales; family Syntrophorhabdaceae; genus CAYOYU01. Next base: position 1,779 of record CAYOYU010000169.1, on the reverse strand, counting down.
GCATCAACTCCTCGGCAGACTGGAGCGTAAGCGACCCCCTGGCAACGCTCAAGTGCGCCAATGAGATGAGAAGGCGGGGTCTTCCCGAGGAACTGGTGAACAGGGTCTTCTACGAGAATCCGAAGACTTTCTTGAGCCAGTGTCCGAAGTTCATCCTGCCGTGATCACCTACTGCACGAATATACATCCCGGCGAAACCTGGCGGGAAATCTTCGCAAGCCTCAAGTCCCATCTGGTAGGCGTCAAGGAGAAAGTCTCTCCCGGGGAACTTTTTCCCATCGGGTTGAGGCTGTCGAACCGAGCAGCCATGGAGATCGACCAGGAGGCCTCGGCGCAATTTCTCGGCTGGCTGGAGGAAACGGGCTGTTTTGTGCCTACCATCAACGCATTTCCCTACGGCGCCTTTCATTGCCCGGGTATAAAAGAGACGGTCTATCTCCCGGACTGGCGCTCTCCTGAACGGGTCGCTTTTTCGAAGAGAGCTGCCGATCTCCTTGCATCATGGCTGCCCGAAGGCAGACAAGGGACGATTTCCACGGTACCGGCAGGCTTCAAATCCCACCTCACAGCCGCAGACTACGGCGATATCAGGCGCAATCTCCGGGAAGTGCTGGAGCACATAGAAGAGATAAAACAGAAGAAAGGGAAGCATATCCTCCTTTCCCTTGAGCCTGAGCCAGGCTGTGTACTCGAAACGGCCGCCGACATCGTCGCCTTTTTCGACATCATGGCCTTTCCCGAAACGCTGAGGGCTAACACTGCCATCTGCCTCGATTGCTGCCACCAGGCCGTGGAATTCGAGGAGGCACCGGAATTTCTCACCACCCTGTCCCGGGCGAGCATAGGGGTCGGCAAGGTACACGTCTCCTCGGGCCTGCGTTTTCCCGGCGGGGACAGAGGGATACTTTCCAATTTCACTGAACCCCGCTACCTCCATCAGGTCGTGGTGAAAAGCCCGGCCGGCAGCCTGTCAAGGTACAAGGACACACCCGATGCCCTGACGCATCATCGCTTCGAGGAGGGCGAGGAATGGCGGGTCCACTTTCATGTGCCCGTCTACGCTGAGCGGACCGCATGGTCTGATACGACCCAGGACTTCATCGGGAAGGCCCTTCCCCTTCTGCCCCCTGACATACTTCTCGAAATCGAGACGTACACATGGCAGGTCATGCCCAGGGAATTGAGGGCAGGCACAGTCACCCGTTCCATTGTAAAAGAAGTGGAATGGCTCAAGTCAAAGGTTTCCGGATATGGTCGATAGTCTCAAAACAGGGGGGAAGAAGAAGGCCATAAGCACTGATGGCTTTGGGTCGCCCTACGCAAACACGTTCATTCCGCTCCAGCGGGCAGTTACCTGGGCTCACGTCGCCCCCTCTTGGGGAGGACAGGCCCCCTCCACCAGCATCAAGCTACGACCCGCTTTCGTGGGTGCCCCGGCCACCCCTTCTCGCCCACGGTGCGGGCTGGTTGTGGCGCTCGCGCCTGCCCCCGAAAGGGGGTTCGGCTTCGGAACTTTTGTTATCACAAAAGACCGAGCTTCCTTGTCTCACGACGGTTTGCTTAAGGACAACCCGTCGCCATCAGCAACCAAATTTGAGAATGCGTTTTATGCCGGGTTCACATCAGCCCCTCGACAAGCTGATGTGAACCCGGCTTGGGTGGACGACGGCATGGAGGAATGGCTCAGATGTGGATGGGCTGCGCCTGTGCCCGGCGAAAGCAGGGCGAGCATTGCTGACCGAGGACTGTACTGTATGTACGTCCGAGGGCGCAAGCGGA
>CAYOYU010000168.1:0-11006 GCA_964408265.1 uncultured Syntrophorhabdaceae bacterium | reverse complement strand
ACACCAGTCGCACCGGTAATACCGACTACGATCTTCTTCACTCGATCCTCCATACTGATGATTGTTGGGTACGGTTGCTCATGTCTGCTTTCTTTTGCCGTTTATCATGCATTGCAGCCTCTTGCCGCTCACCACATTCTCAAAACATTTGTTGCAGGAGACGCATGTGGGACGCCGGTCCTGGCCGCTCTGCCAGGAAGCAACGAGGCCCGGCTCCCGTATCAGGGGACGGCAGAGTGAGACAAAATCTGCCTCCCCGGCTGTCACTACTTGCTCCATCAGGGCCAGACTGCGCAGTCCGCCCACCATCATTATTGGTACCGCTACCCGTTCCTTTACCTGCCGGGCCCAGTCACGAAAATAGGCCTCCCGCTCACGCTTGACGATCTTGTCCCGAAACTCAGTCTGCTGCCACTTTACACCGCGCAGGCCCGAACTCACCTCGATGGAGTCGTAGCCCATTCCGGCCAGTTGCACCGCCACCTTGAGGCCTTCCTCGAACTGTAGGCCACCGGGAAAGGCGTCTTCAACTCCCAGTTTTATCATTACCGGATAGGCTGGTCCCACCTGCTCCCGGACAACCCGGTAGATCTCCCGGTGCAGTCTGCTCCTGTTTTCCAGCACACCTCCCCAGTCATCGTCACGATGGTTGCTCTGGGGGGAGAGGAATTCCCCCAGCAGGTAGGCGTGAGCGCCGTGGATCTGGACCGCGTCGCAACCGGCCTCCTGCGCCCTGCGTGCTGCATCACCGAAACCGTTCACTACGGCCCATATTTCATCGGACGTCATCTCCCTGCAACTGCCTTCGAAATAGGTGTCCTCTCCAATCTTGAGCACTGAGGGGCCTGCCGCCTCTATGCCGAGCGGATGGAGCCGTCGATAGGATTCCCGCCCTGGATGAAAGAGCTGGACTGCCAGCTTGGAACCTTGCGCGTGAACGGCGTCTGCAAGGTTCTTCAATCCTGGTATGAACCTGTCATGGGTGAGAAGGTTCTGCAGGGGCGAGGTCTTACCATTGAAATCGCTCACATGGAAGATTCCGCTCACCACAAGGCCGACACGGGCTTTCGCCAGAGAAGCAAGGAGTTCGATCTGCCATTCCGATACGCACCCGTTCTCAGCTCCGGAATCATAGGTGGCAGAACGGACGAATCGGTTAGGGATCTCCAGGTTATTGATTTGGGTTGGGGTAAAAAGAATGTTCATAGTCTCTCCTTGTAGTGTTACTCAAGCCGATTCCTTTCTGGAAAAGGCATAAAAAACAAGACTCCCTGCCATCGAAATAAAGCAGATCATAAAGGCGGCCTGATAGGCGAATTGTGAATAGACCTGGCCGGTACGGGGAAAGGCCTCGATCACTTTTCCCATGAAGTGCATAAAGAAGGCGCCTCCGGCAGCAACGAAGAAGTTGACCCAAGCCATGGCAGTGCCTGCAAGGTCGATAGAATAGAGCTCTTTTACGTGGCCGTATAGCAGCACCCCGAAAGCCCTGAAGAAGCCGAGGGAAAAATGAACGATCACGTCCAAGATAACGTTTTGAAGGATGAAGGCTCCCAATAACGGGACCATGCTGAGGCAGTAAAGACTCAGACCGAAGAGGGATGCCGCTTTTTTCGAAGAAAAGACCCTATCGGACAGCCAGCCGGCGCAGAGGCTTCCCAAAGCGTTGCCGACAGCCAGCACGGCTAGTATATGGCCAGCCCCCACTGCCGAATACCCCCTGATTTCCATAAGGTAAAGACCGAGCCAAAGTCCCTGAAGGGCTATGTAGGTCCCATACTGGCTGAATGCGAGGGCCGATACTTGCCAGAACGAGAGGGATCCCGCAATGATCTTTACTGCCTGCAAAAGGCTCTGGTTCTCCCGACAAACGGATGAGATGCGACTCTTCCTATCAGGTTTTATGTTTCTCAAGATAACGAATACCGCTGCACCGAAAGCCATGGTTATGAGACCGAAGAGAACAATGGTCGTTCGCCAGCCCATCCTAATAGTGAGCCAGGCAAGAGGTGATGTTGCCAGAAAACTCCCCAGGGTCCCAACGGCTATAAAGAGGCCTGAGACGGTGGCGAATCTGTGTTTGGGGAATATCATTGTGAAAACTTTCAACGAGCCCATGAGGATGCAGGCCATTCCGGCACCCACAAGGATCCGTCCGATCAGGGCACCGGAGAAGGATCCGGAAATACCGAAGAGAATAACGCCTGCACCGGCAATCAGGGAAAAGAGTCCCATGATAAAGCCGGGCGAGAATCTGTCAAGCAGGGGTCCTAAGGGCAACTGAACCAGGGCAAAGGCGTAAAAGAAAACTGCACCAAGGACGCCGAGCTTTTCAGCATCGAGGCTCAGATCCCTCATGAGGTCGGGTGAAATGACAGCCACAAGGGCACGGTAGAACATGGAGAAGCAGAAAAGAGCCGCTAGAGTCAGAAAGACCAGTACAACCCCGGAGCGCACTGTTTTCTTTTCCATCAATTCGAGCGGCGCATTCACTTCCCCTGACCCCGCTGTTGCCATCCTTTTATCCCCTATTGTCTGCAGGAGCCAAGCCACCTGTTAAAAGTAAGGGGATAAAGGACCGGACATCTTCGGACTTCTCCAGTTGAGGAACAAGGGAAAGAATTGCTTCCACACCGGCTTCGGCTATTCTTCCCCCAGAGTAGACAATACAATCTCTGAACCTTTCAGTGTGCTCCTCATCTGCCAGAGGGTTTCTCGGATTGCCCCGTGGCACATCAATCTCTTTGTGGTAGATGCTCCCATTCTTTGTGGCCACTTTCATACGTACCGAAAGATGGGTTGCCGAAATGCCCGGCTGTGAGCCCGGATTGCCCAGGCTGGAATCCACAACTACCCGGATATCCTTGATGAGAATGAGTACCTTCTCGTCTCGGACGAGGATTTCATCAAAGTGACTCAACCGGGAACTTCCTCTCAGGAGTGCATTGGCCACGCAGTATTGGATGCTGAATTGCGCGTTCACCTTAGGGTTGTCGCCGAGTTCGAAGGGGTGCCCGGCAAGCTTGTAAGCGTAGGGTGAGACGATAACCTCGATAGCAGCGACGTTGTCCGGGGTCAGCTCCTGTTCCCTCACCAGATCGAGAATGGCGTCCGTCGAAGCCAGAGTACATCCACAACTGGGATATTTCTTGAATATGGTGTTCTTCATCTCGAATCGTTGTCCCAGTTCCGCCGTTACCGCCTCCGGACGGAACTTGTCCTTGCTGAAGAGGTGCAGGTAGCCGTAGGTTCCCTCGAGAAAGTTTTCGGGACCGGTGATTCCATTTTTTGCAAGTTGTGCGCAGATAAGTCCTTCCCGCGAAGCGGAGGCCTGGATGAATCTTACTGCCAGCGAACCGTCTATATTGCTCTGGAAACTTCCCCCTGCCCGGTTAAAAGCCAGCGCAAGGGCATTCAGCATCTGCCGCGAATTGAGGCGAAGAATCCTGCCGGCCACGGCGGCGGCGGCAAAGATGCTGCAGACCCCCGTCGGGTCAAAACCATCATAATCGGAGACTGCATTTATCCGGGCAGCAACCTCCGTACCCAGGACAAGGGCAGCGAGAAAATCCTCCCCGCTGCATCCGTCCACAAGCTCAGCTGCCGCCAACGCCACCGGAACCGCAGATGAGCCGATGTGTATGCCGGGACTCATGGCATCGCAGAAATCAAGGGCCCGTGCCATGAAGCTGTTTACCATTGCGGCGTTGTAAGCCGGTACCCTGCCGCCGTGGACCAGTATCGTGGCTTCTTCTTTTCCCGCCCAATCCCGGACCTGAGACAGAATAACATCACAACCTTCCGCGGTTGCGCCCGCCAGGGTTGTCCCAAATATGGTGAGTATCACCTTCTTTATGATATCTACCGATTCCCGGGGGAGATCTTCATACCCGGACTCCGTAACAAACCTGGCTAATTCTGATTCGGTCTTCATCCTCCACCCCCATGAGTACCTTTCACCGTACTGCCACAATTCCTAAAGTCGGAAGAACCTTTTCAGATTTCCCGATAGAAAGTTCTTCTTATCTTCCTCTGTAATATGAAGTTGACAGATATCCTGGAGGATCTTTCTGGTATACACTGGTTTGTTCAACTCATAGGGAAAGTCGGTGCCAAAGCAGATGTGACCTGAGCCTAAAGTCTTGAAAGCAGATTCGATGACGGGCATCCAACCGCCGCACCCGGCTGAATCGAAAAGCATGTTTTCCGTACGCTTCTCAAAATCATCCACCAAACCCAGCTCCTTCGCCTCGTCGATGGACCTGCCGTGACCCCGGTCTTCTTCCGGGATGGTAATCCCCAATGGTTGGTGCCAAGCAAGAAGTCTCCCCTTGAGAGCAGGCAGCCCTCCGCCGAAATGTGCCATGACAACCTTCAGCCCGGGAAAACGGGGAAGGACCCCGTAGACTATCTCAACAAAAGATTTTGCGATCTCATATTCACGGGACAAGGTCGTATAGAGGTCATACCGCTCCCCGCCCCAGAGGTTGATCCTGATGGTGGGATGGATGTAGACAGGCATATCGTAGCAAAGAGCAAGTTCGTAGAGATGGTCCATTACCGGCGAGTCGGCGGTTGTCCCCGAGTAGGAGGTTGCGACGGCCAAGCCCCACAGACCGAGTTCCTCAACGGCGCGCTTGACCTCGCCCGCATTCATGCCTTCATCTTTGGGGTAGACCTGGATCATTCCGCGAAACCGGTCCGGGTGCTCCTTCACAACCTTGCCATAGCCGCTGTTGCACGCTCGGCAGAAATGATATCCGTTCGGGGTAAAGGAACCTGAGCTCAGGATTGCCATGTCAATTCCGGACGCATCCATGAACTCCAGGTGTTTGTCCACCTTCTGCATCACCTCATAGGCCTTGCGAAATCTTTTGAGGCCAATGCTGAAATCGTATTCCTCTGTCTTGCCCACATACTGTAATGCTTCGGGAGACATATAATGATGCTGCATGTCTACGACAGATATTCCGCTGATCATTACGATCCTCCTTTTAGTCTTTGTAGAACACCGACGGTAGATACGTGGCAATCTGCGGAAACAAGAATAACAATATCCCAACTACGGTAATGGCTGCCAGGAATGGATAGACGCCCTTGTAGATGATATTGAATGGGATTTTGGTGATGTTCTTCACGATGAAGACGCATATGGCCACGGGAGGGAGAACAACGCCCATGCCCACAGTGAGGCCTACCATGATGCAAAACCATAAAGGGTCATATCCGAGCTTGATAACGGCGGGGAAAAGGATTGGGGTGGCCAGAAACATGAATGCCAGGTCGTCAATCACGGACCCCCCCACCAGGTAGACGAACAAGATAATGGCCACGGTGAGCCACGGAGGAAGCCCGAACCCCGTAACCCAATCCGACGCGAGCATGGGGATCCTCGTCATCGCAAGAAAATGGCCGAAAACGGTGGAACCCGCAATCAGTATCATAACCATGGCCGTCGGCCTTATTGATTCAGAAACTGCCTCTTTCAGCTGCTTGAAACCAAGCCGCTTCTTTGCAACCACCAGGACAAGAACCGCGAATGTTCCCAGGCTTCCTGCCTCGGTGGGCGTAAAGAAACCCTTCATGAGTCCACCGATCATAACCAGAAATATCACGACAGGCCACACCACTTCGGGCAATGAGGCCCACCTGTCCTTCCAACGGAATTTCTCGCTCCGCGGCCCTATCGAAGGGTCCAGTGAGCACCAGACCCATATAGTGACTACAAAAAACAAAGCAAGAAGCAGACCGGGGAACATGCCTGCAACGAACAGCTTGCCTATTGACTGCTCGGTAATAATCCCCAGTAGAATAAGCGCTGAACTCGGCGGTATCAGAAATCCGAGAGTACCCACCGTTGCGACAATACCCGTCGATAATCTCTTGTCGTAGCCGCGCCGGTCCATCTCCGGAACCGCAACGCTGGCAAAGGTAGCAGTCGTTGCAGGAGAGGAGCCGCAGATGGCCTTAAAGAGCGTCGCGCCTCCGACTGTCGCCATGGCAAGACCTCCGGGCAGGTGGCCCATGAACTTATGGGTGCAGTCATAAAGTTTATTTGCGATGCCCGAGCTGAAGGCAATCTGCCCCATGAACATGAAGAGTGGAACGACTGTGAGATTATAAGAAGAAAATATCTCGAAAAAATCCTTGCCGATCAGGTTAACCACGGCAGGAATTGACACGAAGTAACACATACCCACAGCACCGACCACAGCCATGGCGAAACCTATCTCTATGCCCCAACTGAACACCAAGAAGAGGGCAAGAATTCCCAGAATGCCTACGCCCACCTCACTCGCCATAATCGCCTCCATATATTCTCAAAATGTCGCAAAACAGAACGAAACACATGATGGAGCAACAGAGGGCTGCAGCCCACGCAAAGGGGTACACGGGAAGTTGCAGCGTGGGTGAGCCCTCACCTGTGTTGTACAGGTCTGCACCTATATCGACGAGGCTATATGTCGCCACCGCGAAGAGGACCATACCGATGATCCGGGTGACGGTATTGGCAATGTCGCGCTTCCCCTTTCCGATCCTATCGATGACAAACTCCATGAAGATGTGGCCTTTGTTCCATGTAGTCAAAGGGAGGGCAAATCCCACAACAACAACGCTCAGATAACCGACCAACTCGTAGGTGCCCGTGATGGGTCTACCCACTATTCGAAGTGCCACATCCACTACCGTGAGCATCATCATGACGACAAGGCCAATGCCGGAAATCACGTAAAGAAATCTGCTGATTCTTAATCCGATTGAAAGCAGCGACTTCATGCCCCCCCTCCTTTAACTCTTTGCAAGAAACTCCTGGCAGAACTTGAGCATTTCTTCGCCCGGCAGTCCTTTCTTTTTCATCTCTTTCAAATAGTTTTCGAGGACTGGTGCGACTTTCTTTACCCAGCGATCCTCTTCTTCTTTCGAGAGACGTATCATCTCGTTGCCCAACTTGCGTGCAAAGCTGCTTCCTGCTTTGTCGTATTCTTCCCAGATCGCCCCCGTCTTTGGAATCCATTCTTCATTGATGGTCTCGATAATCTTCTGAATATCAGGAGGAAGATCCGCCCAAGTCTTCTTGTTCATCACAACAAAGAAAGCAGCGCTGTATGAAGAGCGGAAATTCTCTGTGGTGTACTTGACCACCTCCCCCCACTTGAAGCCTTCGAGGGCAGATATTGGGGCTGTAGCGCCGTCTACCACGTTCTTTGCCAAAGCGTCGTAGGCCTCGCCCATGGTCATGGCAACGGGAGTCCCGCCAAGTGCCGAGACTATCTTCGTGCCGAGGCCGGTGGTGCGGATCTTCATACCCTTCAGATCTTCAAGTTTCCTTATAGGTTTTTTCGAGTGAAATATCCCCGGGCCGTGCGCCTGGAAGTACATGACTTTGACATCGCTCAACTCTTTGGGCTGAAACTTCTTGTAGGCGGCATTGGCAAGGTTCGTTGCAATGATGGCATTCTTGTATCCCAAAGGCAGGTCAAACGCCTCCATGAGCGGGAACCTCCCCCGGTTATAGGTAAGAGCTGCAGACCCCAAATTCGATATGCCCTTAACGACCCCGTCGTAACACTTGTCGGCCGGCGTCAGGGTCCCACCTGGATATACGGCGATCACAACCCTTCCCTTGGTCCGCTTCTCTACCTCTTTCGCCCAATCGGCAATACCGTTGGCCGAGGGATGGCCCACAGGCCAGAAATGAGAATAGCTGAGTCTGATTGGTTTTGATTGCGCGATTGAGGATGAAACCGAGAAACAAAAGACCACTAATGCCAGAAAAAGGACCACGGAAATTAACCTGATGTGTCTCATGATTTATACCCCCTCTAAAACTGACGTTTTTCCCCGGAACTTTTCAAAGCCCGGCTATGAAGATTCTACGATCCCGATGCCTGTTTCTCATTCTCTTTTTCGAAATATTGCTCTTTCAATAAATGCTTAAGGACCTTGCCCATGCTATTTCTTGGCAGCTTGTCAATGAACTGGACGAGCTTCGGTTTCTTGTAGCTTGCCAGGTTTTCTCTGCAAAAATTTATAATTTCCTCTGCAGTCGCTATCTCACCATCTTTTACCACCACAACTGCCTTCACTAGTTCTCCCCACGTGGGATCTGCCACGCCAACGACAGCACTTTCTTCAACCTTGGCATAGCCGTTGATGACCTCTTCGATCTCTGCCGGATAGATGTTCTCGCCGCCGCTGATAATCATGTCTTTCTTCCTGTCCACCAAGTAGAGGTATCTTTCCCCGTCAAACATGCCCAGATCAGAGGTATGAAGCCACCCGTCCTTAAGAACCTGTTGAGATTCCTCGGGCATTTCCCAGTACCCTGCAAAGATCTTGTCACTCTTGACCAGCACTTCACCCACCGTGCCGGGTGGGACTTCTGTCCCGTTTTCATCGGCTATCTTGATATAGACGTTGATGTATTCCTTACCGCAGGATGAGAGCCTTCGGCTACCTTCCGGAATTCCTATATGGTCTTCCTTTGACAGGTATGACACGCCTCCTACACTTTCGGTCAATCCATAGCCCTGAGTAAAAATAGGACCGAATAACTCGACAGCCCGGCCCAACACACGTGCAGAGGCAGCTGACGCCGCATATTTTATTTGCCTTAGCTGTCTAATGGTATTTTGATAGGCCTCTATCCCGGGATATTGGACAAGCTGCACCATCATTGTAGGCACGATGCATGAACAGGTGATATTTTCCTGCTTGATAGTATCAAAGGATTGCCCGGCGTCGAGGTGCGAATGCGGCGATATCACCAGGCATCCCCCGATATACAGCAGTTGGTGGACAAGTGCGACCGTGACCGGTCCATGAAACATGGGGAGCACGACAAGCCCCCTGTCATCCCGGGAATACGGCAAGTCCATCTGGAGATTGGCCAGGTGTTCAAGAACATTGCGGTGGGTCCACATGGCACCCTTGGGGAGCCCGGTGGTTCCGCTGGTGAAGAAAATGATTGCCACATCGTTCTCGTTTACTTCAACCGGAGGCTCAGACACTGAAGAATCGGAGAGAAGATCCTCGTATGAGACCTCTCCTTTCTGCGTCTTTGTTCCGATACATATCACTTGTTGCACCGTATCGAGAGCTGGTCTGATCTCTGCGGCTACATCCTGCAACTGCCCACCTGTAAATAAAACTTTAGGCTTCGTAATTTGGAAGTACCGGACATACTCTCGGGCGTTCAGACGTGTGTTTAGCGGAACGGCTATGGCCCCTATTTTGGCCAGGGCTATGTAGATTTCTACATACTCACTGCAATTAGGGAGTAGGATCGCAGCCCTGTCTCCCCTGCTGATGCCGAACTCCGACAATCCGTTGGCAAGCTGGTTTACTCGATAATTAAAGGCCTCTGTAGTATACCTCTTGTTGTTTTCCACAAGACAAACCTTCCCCGGGCAACGCCTCGCGTTCCTCCGGGCGAGCTCTCCTATATCCATCTCAACTCTCCTCAATAGGTGTTATATCCATCATTTCAGGTTCGCACTTCAGCCACCCTCTCACAGGTTCATCAGCCAAGATCCCGTTCCGTCGCACTGCGTGTTAATGGGAGAGGGTGGCCCTTTACATTCAATGGGCTCAGCAGCCCATGTCAAGGATGCCGCTCTGCTGGTAGACCGATTTTCCCGGACCCATATCCCGGTATCCCGGTATCTGGGGCAGTTTATTCTTCTCCCAGAGTTGGTACCACGCCCGGTCGGTTTCAACAAAGTATTTGAGAGGTACCATGGCGCTGTCTTTTAGGGCGGAGAGAGGCTCAACGCACCAGTGATCGGCCCGCGGGAGAACACCGTGGGACATGAGAAAATCCCAGCCCTCGCTTGTAGACTTTATCGCGTCGTCCACGTTCTTGAACCCGTAAGGTGTGCACATTTCGACTCCCGCCACGAAGGCAGGGGTAACCCATCCTTCTCCGAACACATTGACGGCATCTATGGTCCTTTTGATCCATTCCTCTCTCCCTATGAACTTCTCCTTCCCAGGGCAAAGGGTTTTAAAGAGGTTTTCGTCCCAGACCTCGATGTTGGGGTGGTAGACATCAACACCCGAATCTTTCATGGCTTTGCACCCGTCTCTGTCAAGAGCAGCCGCCTGAAGATGGATGATCCATTTGTTGCCGATCGCCTCTCTTATGGCCTTAACGTATTCGGTGTAAAACTTCACGTCAACGTAGTCGCCTTTTCCTGTCATCACCGAGCCGCCTGACAGTATCAAGCAGTATCGGTTGGGTTCGTCCGCCGGCTTATCCAAAAATATGGCCTTCACGGCTTCCACTACCTTCTCGATAGGCTTCCTGAGCGTATAGGAGTGACCCTGTTCCTTGAGCGCCTTGAAGTTGGCATTAAAATCGCAGAACTTGCACTCTAAATTGAAACTCCACAAACCACAGTTCCTGAGGATGGTACAGAAGGCCCTGGTACCCCATCCGACGATGGGGACGATCTCAGCGTAGTGACTCCCATCTTCAAAGGTCTTGGAATAGTATTTCGGGACGGGCGGGAAAGTAACCTTGCCGATCTTTTCCCCACCATCACTCGTGAGCCAGACCTCACCGTCCACCACATCAATAAGGTAAGGAGAGTCGTAGGAAATGGTGCATCGTATGTTTGTCTTTCTCAATTCATACGGTCCCGCCTCGATCCTGAACTCGTCCGGGGCCTTCATACTCTCGCCCTGCTCCATTTCGGAGAGGTCGGTTCTGTCGTACGAGAAGATATAGTAGGATCGCGCCCTACCCTGACTGGCTTTCTCCATTGCTGCTTTTGAAAACTTTACCCCATGCCGGAGCACGTCTTCTTTGACAACCACTTCCTTCGGCACGTCGGGATACGTATCAAAGAAAGATTCCACTTCCTTACTTCTTGGTATCGCTTTTTGCTCCATGTCATTCCTCCATACGCTCTTTTTTTTTTTTTTTTTGCTCACTTTTCCCCGAAAACATAATCGGGCCGGAAGCAACCCGAGGGGGAGTTGGTGCTATATCGCCTCCCGCC
>CAYOYU010000167.1:0-11111 GCA_964408265.1 uncultured Syntrophorhabdaceae bacterium | reverse complement strand
TTCTCGACACCATAGGCATAGTGATGACAGGCTACGGGAGTCTGGAGACGGCAATCAGCGCCATGCGATGGGGCGCTTTCGATTATATCCTGAAGCCCTTTAAATTCGAAGAGATCCTCACCACGGTCCAGTCAGCCATGTACTACTACAAGTTGATGAAGAGCGAGAATATCCCAAAGGGTCTCACGTTAAAGGCGAACCTCCTGAGGAGATTTTCGGAGAATAAGATTATACGCGAGAATACGATTCTCAGGAGCTGCCTGAAGGACAAGTACAAGTTCGAGAGTATTATCGGCATAAGCTTCGCCATGCAGAAGGTTTTTGAACTCATAGAGAGGGTGGCCGATACGAATGCGACCGTCCTCATAACAGGCGAGAGCGGGGTAGGGAAGGAGTTGGTGGCGAGGGCACTGCATTACAACTCATCCCGTAAGGACAACCCCCTGGTCGTAGTCAACTGCGGGGCGATTCCCGAGCAGCTCCTGGAAAGCGAACTCTTCGGATACGAGAAAGGGGCTTTCACCGGGGCAATCAACACGAGGCTGGGCAGATTTGAGATAGCGAACGGCGGCTCCATATTCCTCGATGAGATAGGCGATATGAGCGTCAATTTACAGGTCAAACTGTTGAGGGTGTTGCAGGAGAAGACCTTCGAGAGAATCGGCGGCATGAAGACAACAAAAGTTGATCTGAGAATTATTGCCGCCACAAACCGTGACCTCGAAGACCTCGTCAAAGAGGGGAAGTTCAGGGAGGATCTCTACTACAGGCTCAACGTGGTGCCCATCCACATCCCGCCGCTGCGGGAGCGAAAGCAGGATGTGCCGCTGCTCTTCAACGAGTTTCTGGAAAGATCGAACAGATTGAACAACGCCAATATAGATGGGTTCACCGAGGAGGCCATGCAGGTCCTCATGGACTATGATTACCCGGGCAATGTCAGGGAACTGCAGAATCTTGTCGAGAGAATGGTAGTAATCAAGAAAAGGGGATACATAGGAATCGAAGACCTTCCCGACAAATTCCACGTGGAAAGCGAGAATATGGCGAAGCTTGACATCGACAAGGGCTTCGAGACTCTGGTGTCGGAGTTCGAAAAATCACTCATCATGCAGGCCCTGAACGAAACTGACGGGGTCAAGAGCAAAGCTGCACAGGTCCTGAGTATCAACAGGACCACCCTTATCGAAAAAATGAAGCGCCTCGGCCTCACCTAATCCTTCGTCAAAATCCTGACAGAGACTATAGGGACTTTTTACGCATAACAGAACCATGATTTGCCTCTCTACGATAGACAACAGACCAGCTTCACCAAAAACTCAACGAACTTAGGGACTTTACTGATAGCAGGTAGCTGACGGCTGACAGGCTGTCCCTTGGTACACATCTTGCATTTCCGGATTACATGCCTCAAGCCGACGCCAGATTACTTGAAAATGCTTTTCGGGAATTCTCAAAAGCCTCGGACACCATGGTCAATTACTATGGGGTCCTGGAAGCCCAGATACGCCAGCTCAAGAGAGAAGTGGAAGAGAAGAACAAACAGCTTGAAATGGCGACGGAATACTTCTACACCATCCTCGACTCACTTCCCGTGGGAGTTGTTGTGACCGACGGGACCCCGGAAGTTTTCTCCAATAAGAACGCAGATCTCCTGGATGCTGCCCGGTTTCTTTCCCGTCTTACCGGTGATGAAAGAAAGGCAGGGGAGCTGAAAAACGGAAGAGGCCATTACCGGTGGAAGAAAGAGACCCTGCCCAACCGGTTCCACGGCAAAGAAGTCTTTGTATTTGAAGATGTGACGGAAGTCGAAAAGATGAAGGAGAGGCTCGAGCGAGACGAGCGACTCAGGGCCATGGGAGAAATGGCGGCCAGGATATCCCATGAGATTAAAAATCCCCTTGGAAGCATGGAGCTTTTTCTTTCCATACTCCTTGAAGAAAACCTGAAGCCGAAAGTAAAGGATTATATCGGCCATATCCGGTTTGGGGTGAAGACCATAGACAGGATAATCAATAACATACTCTCCTTCACGAGGCCCAAGACCCTGGTGCTGCGCAAGGGCGGAATCGCGTCACTGGTGCAGAATACCCTAGATTTCATGGACCTTTCTATTAAGAGCCGGGGCATCACAGTGAGTTTCACCTGTCTGGAGGAGACCGACTGCACCTTCGATCCCGACCTGATGAAGCTTGTAATCATGAACCTCCTGAGCAACGCTGTAGAAGCCGTGGAAGCGGAAGGAAAAGTCGCGGTAAACGTACGTCCCCAGGGGGAATACGTACTCCTGGCCATCAGTGATACGGGATCGGGCATGGCAGAGGAGACAAGGAAGAACATATTCAATCCTTTCTTTACCACAAAAGACAAAGGTGTAGGTCTGGGGCTCTTCATCGTTCACAATATCGTTCAGGCACACGGCGGCTACATTGAGGTCGAGTCTGTCGTTGGATCGGGCTCATCTTTTCTTATCTTCATACCAAAGGGCGGAAATGAGAACGAACGTATTAGTTGTTGATGACGACTTTCACATGAGGTTGGCGCTGAAAGAATCCCTTGTCAAGGCTGGATATGCCGTATCTGTGGCCGAGGACGGGAAGGGCGCCATGGATGAGATTACCAGGCGCGCCTTCGATCTGGTCATAACCGATGTGAAGATGCCCAAGGTGAACGGCATAGACCTTCTGAGCCATATAAGGGAGACCGTACCCTACGTCCCCGTTATCCTCATCACCGGCTACGGTACGATCCAGGACGCGGTGAAGGTGATGAAAGAGGGTGCCTTCGATTACATTCAGAAGCCCTTCAGCGCCGAAATCCTTTACGATGTGGTGAAGCGGGCGCTCGGCGTGAATGGAGGAAAGATAATATACTCCTCGAGGACCATGAAAGAAGTTCTTCTCAAGGCTGAAAGGGTTGCCAAGTCTGATGCCACAGTGCTTGTCCTTGGCGAAAGCGGGGTAGGCAAAGAGCTGATTTCGAGGTATGTCCACGAAAACAGTGACAGGCATGACAAGCCTTTTGTAGCGGTCAACTGTGCGGCCCTTCCCGAGAACCTCCTGGAAAGTAAACTCTTCGGATACGAGAAAGGTGCCTTTACCGGTGCAGCAACGAGGAAACCCGGAAAGTTCGAAGTGGCCGACAACGGTACGATTCTCCTCGATGAGGTTACGGAGATGGATTTCAGGCTTCAGGCTAAACTTCTTCGCGTGCTTCAGGAGCGGGAGCTGGAAGTTATCGGAGCAAGGCAGCCGCGGAAGATAGATGTCCGGGTCATTGCAACGACGAACAGAAACGTGGAGAAACTTGTCAGTGAAGGCAAGTTCAGGGAAGACCTCTATTACAGACTTAATGTGTTCCCCATTCTCGTGCCTCCCTTAAGGGAACGGAAAGATGATATCCCCCAGCTGGCTGCGCATCTCCTCAAGAAATACTCCAGAGGGCTGGACGTCAGGATTGACGACGAGGCAATGGCATTTCTCCAGGAGCGTAACTGGAGGGGGAACGTGAGAGAAATGGAGAATGTCATCGCAAGGGCAGTCATCATGTCCGATTACTCTGTTATTAAATTGACACACCTCGCTGACGGCGACGGTGCAAGGGGCTCGGAAATCGGGTCCGTGAGGCAGATGGAGACCAAACTGATTCTCGATGCCCTCAAATCGGTGCGGGGCAACAGAACAAAGGCTGCTTCCATACTGGGTATCACCGTGAGGACGCTGAGGAACAAGTTGAGCGAATACAGGGAAATGGGGATCGACGTCCCCGTAAAGGAGTGCTGATGGCATTGTTCGACCGTGTTGAGAAGGCACTGAACATCAGGGCTTTCTACCAGAAGGTAATATCGGGCAACATCGCCAACGCCGAGACGCCCGGCTACAAAGAGAAGGATATCGATTTTTCCAAGGAGCTCGAGAAGAAGTTGGTGGGAGCGGACATCGAAATCCGGGAAAAGACTGATTACGACGGCGTTGCCAGCCTTGACGGCAACACCGTGAACGTTGAAGGCCAGGTAGTAAAGATGACTGAAAACTCGCTACTTTACAACGCGCTGGTCCAGGTAGTAGTGAAGAAGTTTTCGCTCATGCGCTATGCAATCAATGAGGGAAAGAGATGATCCGGCGCTCACAGAAAATTGCTCAAAGGAGGTCCCATGGGGGTTCTTGATGTTCTGAAAATAAGTGCATCGGCTTTACGGGCGCAGCGAACGCGGATGGAAGTGGTGGCTGGTAACCTGGCCAATTCCGGCACGACGCAGACCGAGGAAGGCGGTCCTTACAAGAAGAAGGAAGTCGTATTTTCCCCTGCGGATGTCTCCGAGACAAAGGACTTCGGAAGTCTTCTGTCAGAAAGAGTGGAAGGCGTGAGGATACAGGAGATTGCCGAGAGCAGCAAGCCCTTCGAACAGATATATGACCCCGGTCACCCCAATGCTGACCCCCGGGGATACGTGATGTTGCCCAATGTGAACGTTATGGAAGAGATGGCGGACATGATGTCGGCTACCAGGTCATACGAGGCCAACCTTAATTCGATCCAGGCTGCAAAAGAGATGTTCCTCAAATCGCTGGAAATAGCTAAGTAAGGGGGGTTGCCAATGAAGATTGACAGCATCAGCACAAGCCAGTTCATCGAGAGCACGGGACAACTCTCAGAAAAAAGTAAGACGTCATTCAGTGATGTGCTGAAAGATTCCATAAACAAGGTGGGCCAGCTGGAAAAGGAGGCCGACAAGGAAGTGGAAAAGCTGGTAAGCATGGATAATCAGGACATACACAATACCATGATTGCAGTGGAAAAAGCGGACCTTACCTTCCAGCTCATGATGCAGATAAGGAATAAGATAATAGACGCCTACCAGGAAATAATGAGGATGCAGGTGTAACGTATGGAAGCGATCATCAGGAATGCCCAGGCCAGGCTAAAGACGGTACCGAAAAACAAACTCTTCCTGTACCTCTTTCTCTGTATTGCAATCGTGGGAGGTTCAGCCATCGGCATTTCCTTTATTCAGAAGGAAAACTTCCAGACCCTTTTCTCCGGTCTCTCCACGGAAGATGCGTCTATGATCGTGACCAAGCTGAAGGAACAGAAGATTCCTTATAGCCTGGGGCTTGGCGGAACAGCCATATATGTGCCGAAAGAAAGAGTGCACGATATCCGGCTTGCTCTCGCTTCCCAGAATTCCCTGCCCGGCGGCGGCGGGATAGGTTTTGAACTTTTTGACAAGACGAGCTACGGCATGACTGAATTCATGCAGAACATCAACTACAAAAGGGCAGTACAAGGTGAACTCTCCCGGACCATAAACCAGATGCCCGAGGTGAAGTCGTCAAGGGTCCATATTGCCATACCCGAGAAAACCCTTTATACCGAGAGGGAGAAAGAGGCTACGGCGTCTGTTTTCTTGCGACTGAAGCCGGCGAAGGTTCTCTCGAAGGAACAGGTCTCCGGCATAGTCCACCTCGTCGCAGGAAGCATTGAGGGACTCAAACCTGAACACATAGTGGTCGTCGATTCCTCCGGAAAAATGCTCTACAGGAGCGGAGACTCCAATTCTCCTGTGGTGGTGTCGGGCCAGCAGTTCGAGCTGCAGAAGAATGTGGAACGTAAGCTGGAAGAATCGATTCAGACCTTGCTGGACAAATTTATTCCTTCCAGCAAGTCCATGGTTCGGGCAAATGTGGACCTCAATCTTCGGAAAGTGGAAAAAGTGGAAGAGGAATACCTTCCTTCAAAGAGTGCAATAACGACGGAGAAGAAAAGCCGGGAAAAGGCCACGAACCATACCGGGAAAAGCGGCGGAGTGCCGGGGGTTGCCTCGAACGTGCCCGGCGGCGGCAAGGACGCGAAGCAGGACGCTGCAAGGAACAGCGAGACAGAACGAGAAGAGGCCCAGGTGTCCTATGAGGTGAGCAAATCGGTGCGCAAGATCGTGGAGCCTTTCGGGGACATAAAACGGGTATCTATAGCCGTAGTCGTGGATGGCCGCTATGAGAAGGTGAAAGGGGCGAAGGGAGAAGAGCTGAAGTATACGCCCAGGTCCCAGAAGGAGTTGAATGACATCAAGAACCTCGTCTCCAGGGCCATCGGCTATGAAGAGGAGCGCGGTGATAAGATTGAAGTGCTCAACGTTCCATTCGAAGCGGAAGGGATGGGAGAAGAACAGGAATTCATGACCAAAGCCGAGAAGAAAGAACTCTTTGTGAACGTGGGCAAGTATGTACTTTACGGCATCATTATCGTCTCCTTCTTCCTCTTCCTCGTGAGGCCGGCTCTGGGGCTCCTCAAAGGGAAAGGAGGATCTTTGCCGCTTAAGGAAATACGGGATGTCTACGTAAAGGGCGGTACCGACAACGAAATGAAGGCAGTGGAAGGGAACAAGCCACCTAACGCATTGGCTGAAGCCATGAAAGACAAAGCGCTCGTAGGCTCGATCATCAAGGAATGGGTTAGGGAGGGAGCCTGATGGATTCTGAGAACATCCCGGGGATCAGAAAAGCGGCAGTGTTGCTTTTAACGATGGATGAAGAGATATCGAGGGAAATCATCAAGGATCTCGAGGAAGAAGAACTGGCAGCCATAGGGCTCGAAATCTCGAAACTAAAACTGATCCCCGAAACGGTGGTGACGAAGGTTCACGACGAGTTTGCCAGGAAGCTTCGTACTCACAATAACCTCATAGTGGGTGGTGAGACCAAGTTCAAGATGCTCGTACAGAAAAGCTTCGGCGATGCGAAGGCGGAAATGGTGCTGGGAGCCATGGAGACGAAGCAGGGCATGCCTGGAGAGTTCTTCAGAAAGTGCGATCCCAAACTCCTTGCCAACGCGCTGAGAGGCGAACATCCGCAGACCATCGCACTTGTTCTGTCGACGCTTGGTGCCAAGAAGGCCGGCGACGCCCTTGCCTGTCTGCCCGATCGTTCCCAGAGCGACGTGATCATGCGTATGGCCTATCTCGAGAAAGTCGATACGAAGGTTGTTGAGGAGATAGAGAAGGTTCTCCAGGAACAGCTTGAGACCGTAGGCGGTGCCGATGCGGGGAAGCAGCTCGGCGGGGTTGACGTGGTGGCAAGTATTCTAAACCAGATGGACAGGACTTTGGAGTCGGAGCTTCTCGGCAGGGTGGAGGAGGCGAACCCAGACCTCGCCGAGAAGATAAGGCAGCTCATGTTTACCTTCGAAGATCTCCTGAAGCTGGACGACAAGAATATCCAGGTCTTATTGAAGGAGATCTCCTCCGATGATGTATCCCTTGCCCTTAAAGGGGCTTCGGATGCCATGAAGGAGAAGATCTTTGCCAATATGTCCGAGAGGGCTGCCGCCATGTTGAAAGAGGACCTTGACGCCATGGGGCCGGTGCGATTGTCCGATGTGGAGAAAGCTCAGGTCAAGATTGCCATGACGGCCAAGAGGCTTGATGCAGAGGGGAAGATAGCCCTGTCCAGGGGGAATGAGCAATTTGTCTGATCTGGTCAAGCCCTTCGATCTTTGTGAGTTCTCCGATTCCCCGGGGACAGATTGCGGGGAATTCATAACTTTTTTTGGCGGCACAGGGAAAGCGGAACAAGAAATCCCGGAACCGCCGGAGCCAGCGAGAGACATCGAGGAAGAGGCCCGCAGGATTTTTGAGGATGCCTTCGTCCAGGGAGAACGGGCAGGCCGCGAAATGGGTATGAAGAGGGCGGACCCGCTCATAAAAAGGCTGAACGCTTATCTATCCGGGTTTGAGACATTCAGAGAGGAACTCCTTGAAAGATGCGAACGCCTGTCCATAGACCTGGCGCTTCTTTTCGCGGAGACCGTCACCCGCAGGGAATGTGAGGAAAGGCGGGAAACGGTCGTCGAAATGGCAAAGAGGGCCATGGAGCTATGCGAGGAGAAGACCAACATCACCATCCGGGTCAGGCGGGAGGATGTTCAGCATATGGCAGGTGGGACCCTGAGCCATCTCCAGGTGATACCTGATGACGCCTTGAAAGAGCCGGGTTTCGTCATAGAGACGGAATTCGGGGAGATCGACGGCACTCTCTCTGTTCAGTTCACAGAATTGAGGAAAGAATTTCTCAATGAATGACAGCCCTG
This sequence comes from uncultured Syntrophorhabdaceae bacterium, assembly GCA_964408265.1. Lineage (GTDB taxonomy): Bacteria > Desulfobacterota > Syntrophorhabdia > Syntrophorhabdales > Syntrophorhabdaceae > CAYOYU01. The sequence continues at coordinate 3,026 of CAYOYU010000167.1, read as the reverse complement.
CCGAAGAGAGTCAATCCCTTGACGATTCATTTGTCCAGGAGCGCACACGATACGTAAAAGAGAGGGTTACCGACCTATATCCTTACCGGATAAACGGCAAGGTGAACCAGGTGGTAGGGCTGGTAATAGAAGGGAAAGGCCCGATAAGTTCAATCGGGGATTCTGCGGTTATTTATCCTGTAGACGGCTCTTCACCCATTGATGCGGAAGTAGTTGGTTTTAAGGAAGGCAAGACACTTCTTATGCCTCTTGGAGAGTTGAGGGGCGTGGGTATCGGTTCCAAGATCCTGTCCAGGAAACAGGCGGTCAACGTGCCGGTAGGACAGGGGCTGCTGGGCCGGGTTATCGACGGACTGGGCAACCCCATGGACGGCAAAGGGCCGCTCTTCTGTTCCGAAACGATTCCGGTCTATAGAGAGACGGTCAACCCCATGTTGAAGAAGCGAATCACAGAGCCGCTGGACCTGGGGGTCAGGAGTCTGAACGGATTGCTGACCTGCGCCAAGGGGCAGAGGATGGGCATATTCGCTGGCTCAGGCGTAGGCAAGAGCGTACTCCTCGGAATGATAGCCCGTCACACTGAGGCAAAGGTTAATGTTATCGGACTGATCGGCGAGCGGGGCCGGGAGGTAAGGGAGTTCATCGAAAGAGATCTTGGCGAAGGCATCAACCAGTCCATCGTTATTGTAGCCACCTCTGACCAGCCGCCCCTGATCCGGGTTCGCGGAGCGTTTCTCACCGTGGCCATAGCCGAGTACTTTCGGGACAAAGGAAACGATGTCCTTCTCCTCATGGATTCATTGACGCGCTTCGGTATGGCCCAGCGCGAAGTGGGCCTCGCCATCGGCGAACCCCCGACCTCGAAAGGCTACACCCCAAGCGTATTTTCGCTGCTCACCAAGCTCCTCGAACGGACGGGAAACGGGGAGGAGGGGGACGGCACCATGACAGCCATCTACACGGTTCTCGTGGAAGGCGATGACCTCGATGACCCCATAGCGGATTCAGCCAGATCAATCCTGGATGGCCATATAGTGCTCTCGCGGAAGCTGGCGGATATGAACCAGTATCCCCCCGTGGACGTACTGAGAAGCGTGAGCAGGACCATGAAGGATATTGTGTCAAAGGAACAGATAGATTATGCGGCCAGGATAGTGGAGATTCTTGCAGAACTTGAGAAAGCTGAGGATCTCATCAACATCGGCGCCTACAACCCGGGAAGCAACAAAAAGATCGATTATGCTATATCGATGATGGAAAAGACGAAGATCTTTCTCAGTCAGGGCATCGATGAGAAGGCTAACCTGGAAGAGGCACTGAACAGCATGAAGATACTATTTTACGTATAGCTGGTGTGGTAGACCATGTCAAAGCTCCGGCTGGAGAGACTCATCGAAATCAAGGAGAAACTGAAGGAGGACAAGGAACGTACACTGGAGCATACAAAAGCAGCTCTTGAAGAAATGACAAATGATATTGAAAGAATAAGATCAGAACTTGAAGTTACACATAATAGTATAGGTACAAGTAGGCTTGACGGAAAATCTTTCGGTGATATAAGGGACTACATGGCCTATCTTGAAGCGGAAAGGATGAACCTCCTTGAGCGACAGGAAAAGACGAGAAAGATCATTGAAGTCCTCTCGGGAGAATTCATCGAACTGGCGCGAGAGATCAAGATGCTCGAAAAGCTGCAGTCAAAGGCCCAGAAGGAATTGAAGAAGTCAGAAAACAGAAGAGAGCAGAAATTCCTCGACGACCTTGCCCTCCGCACGGATGAGCGGAAGGGATAATCCCCTCTTCAAATTCCATAATCGACAGAATAGGCTGACCTGAATCCCGGTCCATGAGGTCTGGCTCAATTCTTGAGACCTGCTCGGAACCTGATGTCCGGTTACCCCCTGCCACCTTGACACTTTGTCCATTCGTTGTTATAGTAACACTAGGTTTGGAGAAAGTAACACCATGTCTATAACGCGGTTTGGAATATCCCTCGAAGACTCCCTGCTTGAAAGGTTTGACAACAACATCAAGAGGAAAGGATACACCAACCGGAGCGAAGCCATCAGGGATCTTATACGGGACAGCCTCGTCGCGGAGGACTGGGAGTCGTCGAGCGAAGAGATGGTAGGCACCATTACCATTATCTATTCCCACGAGACACGGGAACTTACCGATACTCTGACGGACCTTCAGCATCATTACTACACCTCCATTATTTCTACGATGCACATTCACCTTGACGAGCACAACTGTCTGGAGGCGACGGTGGTGAAGGGCAAAGCCAGAGATCTCAAGGCCATAGCGGACCGGCTGATAGGGACGAAAGGCGTGAAACATGGAAGGCTGACGGTGACTACCACCGGCAAGTACTTTAAATGAGGATCTTTTCAAGAGCTAACCGGATTGTCAGGTTCACAACCAAGGCAAGGCGAAGAGGAGAATGATGAGTTGGGAGGATCGCAGAGGCAGGGGTTTCGATGCATATACCTGACGGGTATCTGAGCCCGCAAACCTTCGTGCCAATGTATGGGGCCTCTCTCGTCTGCTGGTCTATAGGATTAAGGAGACTGAAGCGGGACCTCTCGGCAAAGCAGGTACCCTACCTTGCTATGGCGGCGGCTTTCTCGTTCCTCATTATGATGTTCAACATACCCGTACCGGGAGGGACCACGGGCCATGCGGTAGGGGCAGGGATCATAGCCTGCCTTCTGGGGCCGTGGACAGCCGTGATTGCCGTATCGGTGGTCCTGATCATACAGGCCATTGTCTTCGGGGACGGCGGCATCACAGCCATAGGAGCCAACTGTTTCAACATGGCCGTTGCCATGCCCTTTGTGGCGTACTGGACATTCAGGCTGGTGAGAGGTGAAAGCCTGAAGCCGCGACGGCTTTACACGGCTGCATTCCTGTCCGGCTACGCGGGTCTCACGGTTTCAGCGATCCTGACGGGAATTGAATTGGGTATCCAGCCCATCATCGCACATGCTCCGGACGGCAGGCCGTTATATGCTCCATACCCCCTG